>JAQXVL010000100.1 GCA_029224905.1 Bacteroidales bacterium | reverse complement strand
GTCGACTGTAGATGGGTCGCCGGTGCAATGGTAGTTGATTTTGACTTTGTTGTCGGGTTTGTGAGAGATGAGGTCGGCGAGGAGTTCGTCGATGTTAGCGAATTTGAATTGTGGTGGCATTAGTTGGTGAGAAAGTTGCCTGAGCGAGTCGCGTAGGTTGGCGATGTCGGTTCGAGCTTGCTGAGCGTTGTCGGCAGATTGTAGCGACATTCCGATGGCGAGCAGGTCGTTGCAAGCGCCGTCGTGTATTTCGCGAGCGAGTCGAGCGCGCTCTCGTTCGATGCCTTGCACGTATCGGCGACTTTTTTCGAGTTCGGCACGTTGGCGCATTTGTCGGCGTCGTATGTTGAACCGCAGGATTGTAGCGGTGAGGATTGCGACGACGATTAAGAGGAGTGTTGAGATTGCCCAAAGGCGTGCTGTTTTGTTTGCGTCGGAGCGCTCGAGTTCGGCTATTGTGAGTTCTTTTTGGAGTGTTTCGAGTTCGACGGTGTATTTTGAGAGTTGTTTTTGAATGTTGTCGGAAGCGAGTGAGTCGGCGAGTTGTTGAGCTTCAGATTCGAGGCGATATGCTTCGGCGTAGTTGCCCAAGCGCGCGTGGCAGAGGGCTTGCGCGCGGCGAAGTTTGTAGACGGGGATTACTTGGATTTGACTTTTGAGCGAATCGAGTTGAGCGGCAGCTGCGAGAGCCGCGCGGTAGTCGCCGCGGTCGATGGCGGCGTTCATCTGCGATTGGCGTATACCTTGCACGGCTATGTTGTTGGATGGCAGCCGGCGTGCAATTTCTTCGCCTTTACGAAGGTAGCTGTCGATTTCGAGGGCGTTGCCAGTGGGACGTAGCGCAAAAACGAGGTGGTTGATTGCTTTGAGTTGGAGCAGCGGGGCGTCGGTAGTGTCGGCTTGCGCTACTACGTCTTTGAGGATGGGCACTGCGCGAGTCGTTTCGCCCATTTTGGCGAAAGCGATGCCTTCGGAAGCGAGTGCGGAGAGATGTTCGACGGCGTCGCCTGCGCGGAGTGCTTCCTTCTGTGCTTTCCGGGCGTAGTCAATCATTTCGTTATAGCGCTCGAGTTCGCCGTAGAGCACGGCGAGGTTGTTGTAGAGGTATGCAGCGACGTCGGGGCAACTGCCGTCGCGAATCACTTCGGTTAAGCCGTTTTTGTATGTTACGGCTGCGGAGTCGTTCATACCGAGTCGGCGGTAGACGATACCGATGTTGCCGCAGAGTATGCCGTAGTCTTCGGTGGAGATTTGTCCGCGGGTGAGGGTCATTGCGCGACGACCGTAGACGATTGCCGTGTCGAGGCTGCCGCGCATGAGGTGAATTGTCATAATCTCGGCGTTGACGAGTCCGCGAGTGCTGTCGGCGGCAGCGGTGATGCTGAGTGCCCGGCTGAGCAGGATGAGCGAAGAGTCGAACTGCTCGCGCTCGGTGTAGTCGTAGGAGCGGGTCAGCAAATCGTAAGCCGCGGCGTCGTCCGACTCAGTCGAACCGGTGCCACGGCATGCTGTGATAGTGCATATCAGCGAAAGAGCAATCGCCGAGAGAAGTTTGTGCATTTGCGCGATTATTTTTTCTTGAAGTAGTCGTTATAGAGCTTGATGCCGAAAACAATCATCGACGAAGTTGTGGTGATGAAGTTTGTGATAACGAGCGGCCAGTTGTCGGTCATAAAACCTTGGATGATGAAGAAGAGACCGCCGAGACCCATTAGGAGGAACGTCGGGAGCGCGATGCCGTCGGTGTCGCGTGTGCGGATGGTGTAGATGGCTTGGGGCATATAGCCTAAAATCATGCAGATGGCTGCGAGGTAGCCTATTATGTTGCAGGCTGTAAGTTCGAACATACGAATAATTTTGATTTAAAGGGTTAATAATTTTGTTTGAGAAAAAGTGGGGCAAAGTTACGTCAAAAACTGTAAAAAGCCAAAAAAATCGCCGATTTGCGTGAGAAAAATAGTTAATTTCCTGTGCTATATTCAGTGCTGCAAATCGCTAACGGTCAGTCGAGATACGCTCAAGCCTATCATCGATTTCAGCCTCGATTTTCTTAATCCATTCTTCCGGGACATTAGCCTCGGCGGCAAATTTTCGATAATTGCGCACGATGCCAATTGACTTATCGATTATAGCATCAGCCGACTTGATGTTGTATCTTTTAGCGACAGCGACTAAGTCGGCACGGCTGATATTCTGATTTTCGCCGTTGATGGTCATACAGTGCCGATTGATGAAATGTGGCGCGGAAGTGTCGACAGTAAAGGTAAAATCGTATGCCGGAGCAGAGTGCCATATGCCGTCTTTGCCCATAACGAAGCTGAAGTTTTTGTTGTGGTCGTCGACGTTTGCGGCAACGACGTTCATCACCATCTGATTGTATAGATGCTGCATCTCTTTCGGCGACAGATTCAACTTCATAGCTGTGTCGAACAAGTTTTCGTAGGAATTGGAATTCGGACACATGGCGGCAAGCGTTTGGATATGAATTTTCTCATCGTTGCGGCGGTCGAATCGCTCGGTAAGGAAGTGCGTTTCATCGCCGGTTTCTATAAGTCGACTCGGCATCATGTTGAGTCCTGCAGCCCTTGCCATTAAGTAGTAGCTGTACTCAATGCGAGTTGTTGGCACGTCACCGTGTTCGTCGAACTTTATTATCATTGGCGTGAAGCCTGCCATAGGTGTCGGCACTTGACCCGAGTAGCATTCGCCTGTTTCCGAGTTTAGGTTAATTACCGCCTTCGGACGGCGACCACCGGCTGACGTTCCCACTTTAAAAAGCGATTCTATAGCAAAATCAGGGCTTAAGATTGTATGAAAATTTTTTGCTTCCGATAATGCTTTTTGTGCCAATTTCGACAGCTGTATGATTTCTACCTTGAATGGTTTCTCTATATCGGCATTTGTTGGTGGCACAAATTCCAAAGCGCCCATACCTCTACGACCGATGTACGCCAAACGGCCGAGCGCCGTTAAATCTTTCTGCCTGATATTGTGCGCTTTAGCCCACTCGTTAAAAACGGTGTTTCCCCACCGGTCGGGCATTGAATCGGCGATAAACGACGGCAAGCCACCGAACATTTTGTCTGTTTCGGGATATATCGGCATACCGTTTTGAGCCGCGGGCGCCTTCGTAGACGCCCTCAGCGGAGCAATATCAAAGCCGAGGGTGATAAAATCTCGGTCGAAATAGAAACATATCTGATTTTTATAACCCTTTTTTGTTGACACAAGAGTACCGACCTTGTTGCCCCAAAGCATTACGTCGAGAGAATCAATCATGGCTTTTTCGTCTTACACGTTTAGGAATTAGTTTGTTGATTTCGCGCAGCGCCATCGGCGGCACGGGCAGTTCCGGCAGAAGCTCCGACATCCTGCTCTCCATGCCGATGCAGCGAAGCAGCGAGATGAAGTTGTTGAGCGTAAGGTTCGGATTCTTGCCCTGCTCGAAATGGCTGATAGTAGTATAGCTCACACCGGATTTTTCGGCAAGCTCACGCTGACTCATCCGCATGGCGAGCCGATACTCCTTCACACGCTTCGATAGCGTCAACAAAATATCTTCGTTAGTAACGACCATAGTTTACTATATTGCTATTTGTCTGCAAATATAGCAATAAATATCCATATATGAAACTATGATTAGGAGAAAAATAATGCTACTTATTACACTGCAAATCCGACACGCCATCGCCGGGCGGTTGTACCCCACCCCGTATAAGTAATCGGTGCAGCTGTGTCCTACAAATTTTTCGGATTATTTCAGCCGCAGTCGATTCAAATTGCTGTCAACTCGTTCAGTTTGTCCGCTTGTGATTTGGCTCTGTTTCAAAAAAATCATTACGAAAACGAAGAAAAAGACGTAATCGCTTGTGTTTCAGAAGAAAGAGCCTATCCCCACTCCGTTTTTTGGACAAAAAAACGGAGTACAACTCCTATTTTTAGTTCAAAAAAAGGAATTCAGCCCGACACTTTCACCCTCGCGGATGAGTTTTTGCTGATGTTCAGGCGGTTGGGCGTTAAGCCGCGAGTCACTGTGTCCTACAAATTTTTCGGGATATTCAAAAAAAGCGCTTGATTATACCGCAAAAGTATAACCAAGCACTCTATTTCGAAACGGTTTCGATAATTTTTGAATCCGTTATGGCGTATCGATAAGATTAAAGCATAACGATTTACACTTTATCTTTTATAATATACATGACCATTATACGAAACTTTTTGAACAGAGCCTCCATTTATCGTGGCTTTACAAGATACTTCGGCTCCATCAAAATTCAAGATAATCCATCCGTCTGAAATTCTATAAGTTCCTTCAATTCGAATATTGTCTCCTTTTGTAAGGACACACTTGCCGTTGGAATAAAGAGTTAAGCACTCATCTGACCAATACAATCTGGATGTTCCGCGTGAAATCACGTTCTGAGCATACAAAACTTCATGATTCTCGTATGGGGCAGCCATACATTGAATACTGCTAAAGCATAATGCAGCAAACGCGAGGATTAAAACTTTTTTCATATGTGTAAATAATATTAGGTTGGTCTACCAGCCCCATAGACCGTTTACAAAATAAAGAAACGTGGACTGAATTTGCCACATCTCCTAACGACGGTCCTGAGAAAACCTTGAATGCGAGATACGGAAACAGCAGCCCACGCCATAGCGTGAGAACCGTCTTGTTACCTCTTGCATTCGTTGAAAATTTCTCAGGTTTTCGTTAGCAAGATAGCAAAACGCTTCTTTGTTAATTAAATATGTCTGCCGCACATTTTAGCGACACGTCAAAGGTAAGAAAAAAATAATCAATTGTGGCTTAAATATTAAAAAAATTTTCAACCTGTTGATTCAAATTGTTATCAACTCGTTCAGTTTGTCTTCTCTGATGGCTTTCGGGCGGGCTTTGCCTGCGAGGATGAGGACTTTCTTGCCGTTGCGGTAGATGTGCAACTGCCGGCTGCGCACGACGGCTATCAGCGTTGCGTCGTCTTGCAGGGCTTGCCATATGGGATAATACACACCATCGGGTTCGAACAGTTTCTTCTGAAGGTGCGAGCACATATTGGTTGTATCGATTGTCATGGTCAATGATTGTTTCTAAGTTCTAATGTTATGTCCATATACGAGCGCTTGCCGTCGATGTAGTCGGCATAGAGCGTTTCTTCGTTTCTGCCTTTGAGCACGGCGCATTTGCCGCAGAGTTTGCAGTTGTTCAGGCATTTCCATGCGTCTAAGACGTAAGCCAAACGCTCTTCGCGTGTTGATGATTCAATCAGTGGTGCAGTCATTGTCGTTCGAATCGGTTATAAGACAGAGAAACGCCGAGAGTAACAGAAGAAGACAGTTCCGGCGGTTTGACCTGTTCATAATGGATAAATGTGAAGAAAAATTATCATAACTATCTGAAGCAGAAGGATTAGAGGTATGCCATAGCGAAACTTTCGGTGCTTGGTTTTGTGATGCCAAAGTTGCATACCCGTCCAAGCGCCGACACTTCCGCCTATGACTGCCATCATCATCAGCGTAGCCTCTGATATGCGCCATTGACTCTTCTTTGCTTTGTACTTGTCAATGCCATAGAGCAAGAATGTCAAGGCATTGACGGCAAGCAGGTAATAGAGAGAGTATTGATGCATATTCAAAAGAACTTTTAGATATACAACTCGTTTTCTTTCCTGGTGGCACACACCTTTTTGAGGCCTTGCGTGGCGAGGAAGTTCATCACGGCGCCAATTTTTCTTACGCTCTTCGGGCAGACGGATACGCACTTCATGCAAGATATACACTTGGCAGAATCAACCGTTTTAGGGTCAGATAGTGGAATGGCATCCGCTGGACAGTGCTTGGCACAAGCACCACACCCATTGCAGCCGCGTCTTCCTTGGGGTTGTGGAACTTTACCTCCTTTTTTGTAGGGACGATTGCCAGGCACCTGAGGCATCGTGCAGTCATCACTTACAGCCTTGCGCACTATGTCGGCACCAAAGCGACGGAGCGCCTGCTCGTCGGCGCTGTCCGGTCTGCCTTTGCCGTATTTTCTAATGATGCTGTGTTCTGCCGAGGCAGCCACAGCGGCAATCACTCGAAAGCCCATTTCCGTGGCTACATCTTTCAACTCAAGCAACGCATCGTCGTAGGCACGATTGCCGAAAACAACTACCACCACGCATTTTGCGCCGTGAGGATTCGCCCGGCGCAGACGTTCTACCGCCAAAGCCGGCACACGTCCGGCAAAAACAGGCATGGCAATAACCACCAAGTCGTCCTCCTTGATGTTCGGCAACCGAACATCGGCAGCCTTGACACATAAGTCGGTAACAATACTCTCCATGCCAATTCCTTGGCAAAGGTTTTCGCACACTCGCCGAGTTCCGCCCGTCGGACTGAATATGATTTGATGTAGGTTCATCTTTCTACTGAGTTATAGCGACTTTTATTACTCCGTCGCGCTTGTGCTCGAAGAGTTCGTAGGCTTCGGCGATGCGTACAAGCGGATAACGGTGCGTGATGAGCGGTGTGGTATCTATCTTGCCTTCTTTGATGAGCTGAAGTATCTCTTCGCAGTCACAGCCGTCCACACCTCCCGTCTTGAAGGTGAGGTTCTTGCCGTACATCTGAGGCAGTGGCAGCACCTGTGGCTCGTCGTAGAGGGCTACAATCGTTACTATGGCGTTTGGTCGTGCACATTGCCATGCCAGTTGGAATGTATCTTTTCCACCTGCCACCTCTATCACGCGGTCGGCTCCTCCGTGGTCACTGTGCTTCATGACAAAGTTGGGACATTCCTCTGGTGTTGTCAGCAGGACATGGGGATAGTGTTGCTTGACGAAGGCGCGTCTTTCTTCTGATTTCTCACAGACGATGATGCGCTTGGGATGTTTCAGTATCGTGCAGATCAAGGTGCAGATGCCTGTAGGCCCTGCTCCGATAATCAGCACAGTGTCATCTTCCGTAATCTCACTGATGCGAGCTGCCCAGAAACCTGTGGCCAACACGTCACCCACAAACAATGCCTGTTCATCGGTCACGCCATCAGGAATGTGGTTAAGCCCCTGCTGTGCCAAGGGTACTCGCACATATTCCGTCTGCCCTCCGTCGATGCGGCAGCCAAGTGCCCAACCTCCATGTGGGGAGGTGCAGTTGTTCACATAGCCATGCTTGCAATAGAAGCATTCTCCGCAAAAAGTTTCCACGTTTACCGTCACACGGTCGCCTTTGCGGAATCCCTGGACTTCAGTACCCAGTTCTTCCACAATGCCAACCATCTCATGGCCAACGGTTATTCCCTGCACAGCCCTTGGTACACTGCCATGCTTGATGTGCAGGTCGCTCGTACAGATACTGCTCATCGTCACACGAACGATAGCATCCGTGGGCTCCTGTATCGTAGGTTTTGGCTTATCCACTAACTCGAACCTACCTTTATCTATATATGTATATGCTTTCATTACTTCAAGAATGGGTCAATCGAAGCCAAGAGGTCGGCTTTTTGCATCGCGCCGCTTGAGCGCCAGAGCACTTCGCCGTGGCGGAACAGCATAAGTGTCGGCACCGACCGGATGCCAAATTGGCTTGCCGTAGCCCCGGACTTGTCGACATCGACCTTGATGATGCGGATTTTGTCGCCCAGCGCAGCTTTTACCTCCTCCAAGATGGAATGCATCATCTTGCACGGCATGCACCACGTTGCAAAGAAATCGACCAAAACCGGTTGGTCGCTCGTAATAATATCATTGAAAGTTTCCATAGTTATTTTAAAAATGAAGTTCAACGTCCTTACCGAAAGGCGCGAGCGAAAGCCCCGCCATCTTGAAATGTTGCTTAGCAAAAGGTATGCCAATTATGGTTATAGCCAGCAGAATGCCGAAGAACACGTGCGTCAGCCATGCCCACAAGCCGCCGAAGATAATCCACAGAATGTTCAACGGAATGCGTATGCAGCCGACGGGCGACTTCGTGCTTCGCACCTCAGCGCCGAACGGCCACAGGCACAAGAGTCCAATCTTGAAAGTCTGCAACGCCACCGGGATGCCGATGATGGTAAGCGCCATCGCCAGACTTCCCGTAAAATAACCGACGGCAGCCTCCAGTCCACCAAAGAGCCACCACAATAGATTACCAATAATTCGCATATTCTTAAACTTTACATTTTCCGTGTAAAGTTAATAAATATATTCATAATTATAAACAATCGGGAGGATTTAATCAGCCACAAAGATTCGCCTCAACGGGTGGAATGTTTTTAAAATAGGAAATCGCTCTTCCATTATGAAAGAGTGACTCAGGCAGCAAAGCAACTGGCAATATTGTTTAACTTCTTATCCTATCGGCGGTTATCGGGTTCGAACGGAAGCTACACACATATAGGCAAATCCGAGAGAATTGTTAAGATCGAGAACTACTAAATTCCTTTATAAAAATGGTATTCATAAAAAAGTGCTTGATTATACCGCAAAGGTATAGCCAAGCACTTAGAGTGAGAAACTCAAGACTATTTCGTAGCTTTATTGTCCAAAATGATTACACATATCATCATAGGCATCTCCTGCAATACTCATTGCCACAGCACTTATAGCTGCACCTGTTGCGGCACCTGAAGGACCGGCGACTGACGAAGCGCTTGTGATTAACGAGCCAATTGCAGTTTTTAACGCAAATTTAGTCAGATTTTTTGTGTACTTATTACCACATGCAAGATTGTACAATATTTCTCCTGCTGCGTTGCGATGCGTTGTGGCAGTAATAACAATGCAAGTATTATTGTTATTATCTACTATCTCTACTCTGTCTCCGGAAAGATATGCAGTTACTTGTCCATTATTATAAGACTTTGTTTCAGCAAATGCAGATGATACTACACCGAGTACCATTACAAATATTACGAGTAATTTCTTCATATTGATTTGTGTTTAACAATTAGTTCATTATTTAGACCCTTTTCCACCACACATAATGCATTCTTTAAGTACAGAACCGGTAGCATTGCAATATGCACATGGCTCGTCAACGTAGATTTGCTTTGCGCCATCACATTTAGGACATTTTACCTTCTGCCCCTGGCTGTTGGTGATGTAACCCTCTCCCCAGCATTTTTGGCACTGGTAGAAGTGCTGCACTCTACCTCTATTACAGTAGGGACAAGCCTTTGTCATGTTTGATTCATAACCAGAACCTCCACATCTTTGACATGGGGTTTGTTCGCTCCTTAAATCTGTTTCGTGCGCACTTACCTCAAACGAAATTGCACACACGATAGATACAACAAGAGCGACGAAAAATAGTTTTTTCATACACATTGTAATGATTAGTTGGTCTTACAGCTCTATCGACCAATTTATAAAACGGGATTAAAGCTGAATATGTAAGAGTATACATATTTAATCCTAAACTTTGAACATAAAATTATTTCTTTCTGATGTATATCTCAAAATGCCTACCATACCAAGTATTATTCCAATCATCAATTGAAATCCAGATTTCGCAGTCCTCGAAATCCCACTCGTAGACATAACGTTCTCCGCCTTTCGGTTTGTAGCTTATATGTGATATCTTGGGCGCGATTCTTGTTTGGTTTGTAATAAAGGTAACAGAGTGATTTGCTACTTCTTTGAGATGAGCTTCATTTTTAAGTGCGATATGCATCGAACGAATTCGGTTGTTAGAAAAATATACGTAAGTCTCAAAGAGACCTTTGTCATTATTAGTAAGCCAATCAATGCCTCCGTCATATGTATATACCAAATACTCACCGTTATTTTTCACAATTTCAACTTTTTCGTCAGATAAGAGATAATCTAATACGTTATTAAATTCTAAATTTCCATTTGGTACAACATATGTAAATGGATACTTTAAGTCTAATTGTGTTCTTTCAGTTAAATTTGTTTGGGCAAATAAGCTTATCGAGAATAATATAAACGATAATAAAATGACAAATTTGTTCATTTGAATAAGTTTTCTATTGGTCTTACAGCCCTATCGACCGTTATCTGAAATAGAAACGTGGGCCGATTTTACTACATCTCCAAATGACGGTCCTGAGAAAACCTTACGAGCGAGATATGAAAAACAGCAACCCACGCTATAGCATGAGAACCGTCTTGTCACCTCTTGCTCGTGTTGAAAATTTCTCAGGTTTTCATTTGCAAGATAAGCAAAACGCTTCTTGTTAATAAAAATGTCTGCCGCACACTTTTATGCGACATTGCAAATATACAAATAAGGATTCAATTGATGATTAAATAATTATATGTTGTTTAACATATTTTTCTCTTCCGTCCCGGATTTTCTCAGTTCAAGATTTACGACGCTAATCAACTTTTGAGCCAGAATTAAAAAACGAGATTAAATAATTAACCTGCATTATTAATACGGTTTCGTTACAAATAATGCAGGTTAACAGCCGTTGTCTCCGCAACGGGTGGCACCGATTCGGAATAAACGACTAACAGCCAGGACCTCAACAGAAAATCATTTCCGAGAGAAGAAAGTTGGGTTAAGTATATTTACATGTCTATAAGTCAAATAGGCTATTTGTTAGACAAACACATCGAAAGGTGGCTATTTTACTTAAAACAAGTGTGGTCTATTGTAAATCTAAAAAGTATAAGATTGTCTATGTCCACATAATTGTAAACAATATTTAAACCGGTTTTTTGATATACTTCCTTTATTTTTTGTGGGTCACAATTACCTTTTTCAGAATAATATTGTAACAAATAATTGAAATTCTCACGTTCTCTATGCTCTAATTCGGTCTTTAAATCTAAAATATCTTCATCGGTAAAATCGGATTTATGAAGCTCTATTGTATAAAAGTAATGTATTGAGGGATGCTGGTAAACAGCTTTTGTCAGCACGGTTATTTCATCAAGCCTTATTGGCAACTGCTTATTTATTTCTATTACTCTGGCATACATTGTATTTATAGCTTCATAAAGATCTTCCTCTTTAAATGTATTCTGGGCTTGAACAGTATTCACTGAAGATAAAAGGAATAGTAAAAGAATTAATAATTTAGATAAGTGTGCCATAATATATTTTTTACAAAAATACACAATATATTTTACAAAAAAGTATATATTCGCCAAAAAACAGCATCTAATTCTGATAAAGACTGACTCGTATTGGGTGAATGTTTTTTTAACAAAGCATTCAAAAAAAGGCTGTTGTATTTGATATACATAACAAAAAAGGGAATCGGCTAAGATGCTGATTCCCAATAATAACGTCGGGGTGAGAAGACTCGAACTTCCGACCTCCACGTCCCGAACGTGGCGCGCTAACCAACTGTGCTACACCCCGAGTCAGAAATTCGACTGCAAAGATAAGCCGTTTTTTCTATTTCGCCAAAACTTTTGCGATTTTTTTGAGCGCTTTTTGGCGTTTTCTCAATTTTCGCGCTCTTATTGGCTACGATTCAACGAAAAGCGACAACATACTGTCGATTAGTACAAGATTTTCGAGATGATGTGTGCTGCTTTGAAAAGGAGTCGGTAGCCGAACGGGATGCCGCGATAGGACATAATTCGGCGGTTCGCCTCGGGGTAGGTCGTCGCCCAACGGCGTAGGTCTTTGTGTGGTCCGCGCAGCATTTTGATTTTTGCGGTAAACTTGAGAAAATTGAGGAAATGTTCGTATTTGCTCTTCAGCTCCGGACGTGCATCGAACCACCTCTCCGCGGCGTCGGCGAGCGCAAGATGGTCGTTGAGAATGCGTGTCATATCGGCTGTTGTCAGCGACGATGCGATGCCGCGTGTGTAGTTGTAGAACGGGCTATGGCAGATGGCAAATCGGTCGGTGGCGAGCCGTAGCCGGAACGTGACGCCTAAATCTTCCCAGCAGTCGATGCCTTCGAAAAAACGTATGTCGGTGAGCAACTTTCGGCGCACTATCTTTGTGCATAGCGAGCAGTGCAGCGTGTCGAGGGGCATGTGGTTAAGGTCGGGAAAACTTTTGACGTTGAAGTTGTGTATGCGTATTCGTTTGGGATAAATCTCGCGAATGCCGCAACACACCACGTCGGCATTACGCTCGTCGGCAAGCGCCAGCATCTGAGAATAGGTTTCGGGCTCGACGGTGTCGTCGGCATCGCAGAATGTTATGAATTCGCCGACGGCGAGGTCGATGCCTAATTGGCGTGCGTAGGCTGTCCCGCGGCAAGCATTGCCGGTCGATTCAACGACGACTGAGCGGTCGGTGTTGGCGATTGCAGCGTGTAGGGCAACAAGGCTGCTGTCGGTCGAGCCGTCGTCGACAAATACGAGTTGGACGTCGTCGATGGTTTGGGAGAGCAACGACTCTACGCATCGAGCAATTGTGCCCTCTGCATTATGAAAGGGCACAATTACCGATAGTCGTATGTTGTCGCTGCCGTTCATACGAGCGAATTTAAATCATTTCGTCGATGGTCCAAGCAAATGCGCGAAGTCCGAGTTGCGGGCTTTCGGCATCGAGATTGTGAAGCATATCCAAGAGCGGACGCGCCTTTGCATCGTCGACCACGGTTATGTATGCACTATTGAGGGTCGGCCATGCGTGCGACCCCAGATGAGGTTCACCGCTCGTGGTTCCGGCACCGATAACGGTGTCCCACCCGGTGAATCCTTTCAGATTGAGGTGCATCATAATGGTGTTGATGTCTTCGATATGCGCTTGGTTGAATGATATAAGTACTGCTTTCATCGTTGTTTACTTTTTAAGGCTCTTTAGTTCTTTTTTGCGGGCGCGACGGATTCCGTTGGCGGCAAACGAGCTGTAGAGCGTCGGGATGATGATAAGTGTAATCAGCGTCGAGAACGACAGACCGAATGCCACGGTCATACCCATCGAGCGCCACATTTCGGAGCCTTCACCTGTCGACACAGCCATCGGTATCATACCGAAGACGGTAGTCAAGGTGGTCATAAGAATCGGGCGCAGACGCGACTTTCCGGAAGTGACAACCGAGTGCACCAGTCCCAAGCCTCGCTCACGACAGAGCATGATGTAGTCGATGAGCACAATACCGTTGTTGACCACAATACCGACGAGCATCAGCACGCCGAGCAACGCCATTACGCTTAGCGGCGTTTGGGTGATGTAGAGTCCGATAAGCACACCGGTGATTGCGAACGGGATGGAGAACATAATCACAAACGGGTAGGTGAGCGATTCGAACTGCGATGCCATGATGATGAACACGAGGATGATGATGAGTATGAAGAGCAGTGCCATGTCGGTAAATGTTTCGCTCTGGTTTTCGAACGTGCCGCCGAATTGCCAAGTGAAACCTGTCGGCATTTCGACGTCTGCCATTGCCTCGTTAGCAGCCGAGATAACGTCGCTCATCGCATAGCCGTGTGCCACGACGCACTTCACCGTAATGACGCGTTCGCGGTCTTTACGCTCAATCGTAGGCGGCGACTGCGATTCGACAACCGTACCCAGGTCGCGAATCTTCACGCCCTGACCTGCCGCATTGTAGATGGTTATGTTTTCGATGTCTTGTATAGACTGACGATATTCTTTGTCGTAGCGTATGCGGATGTCGTATTCTTCGCCGTCTTCGCGGAAGTAGGAAGGCACATAGCCGTTGATTCGGTTACGCAGATAGCCTGCCGCCGTCGACATATTCAAGCCGTTCAAGGCGAGTTTTTCGCGGTCGAAGTCGACGCGATATTCCGGCGTGTATTCGTCGCGGCTGATAACGACCTGCGACACGCTGTTGTACGACTTCATTTTTTGTGCAACCTCTGCTGCCAGCACGTCTCCCTTGTCGAAGCTGTAGCCGTAGAGCTCGATTTCGACAGCCGACTCACCGCCGATGCCGCCGCCACCGCCGCCGGCTTGCACATTGTAGGTCTTGATTTCGGGATAGCCTTCAAGGTCGACACGCATAAGGTCGCAAATCTCCGTGAGCGAGCGTTCGCGCTGCGACGATGAGGATGTGCTGATGTTGAACGTCAAGATGTTGTTGCCGTTATCGCTCATGTTGCCAAACACGTTGTCTTCGCCGGCTTGACCTTCGGTGAAATTGATTTTTTCGATTTCCGGATAGTTTTGCTTGAATTGGTCAACGATTCTAAAGCCAAGGTCGCGCGTGATGTTCTGACGCGTTCCGGTTGGCAATTTGATGGTTATACCGATACGCGCATTGTCTTGCGAGGGGAAAAACTCTGTTTTGACGAACGGCAAGAGCACGAAAATCGAGCCGAAGAACAATGCCAAGGCGATGAAAATTGTGGTTTTGCGGTGACGCACGCACCAGTGGAGCAGATGTCCGTAGCCCGCGGTAAGTTTCTTCAAGAAGGCATTAAACGGGTTGAAAACGACCTTCTGGAAGAGGTTTTGCTTGTTGCTCAGGCGCAACATTAACGAGCAGAGCGTGGGCGTGAGCGTGATGGCGCCGATGGTCGACACGGCAAGAATGATGGTCACCATCCAGCCGAGTTGCTCGAACATAATTCCTGCGATGCCTTGCACCATTGTCAAAGGCAAGAACACGGCGATTGTGGTCAGCGTCGACGCCATAACCGAGATGGCAACCTCGTTGGTTGCAAACATAGCGGCTTGACGCGGACGGCTGCCTCGCTCGATGTGGGTCGTGATGTTTTCGAGCACCACGATGGCGTTGTCGACCACCATACCGATGGCAATCGAAAGCGCACTCATCGAGATGATGTTCAGCGTGTTGCCGGTGGCGAGCAAGTAGGTCAGCGCCGAGAGCAACGAGATAGGAATTGTGAGCACGATTACAAACGTCGCACGCCAACGACCGAGGAAGATGAGCACGACGAGGCTGACGATAATCAGCGTGGTCGCAATCGTACGCGTCAACGAATCGATAGTCTTGATAATGTTGTCGGACGTATCGACAATCGGGCTGATAATGATGTCGGAAGGCAACGTCTTTTTGATTTCTTCAAGTTTCTTCAAAACGGCACGCGAGATGTTTACCGAATTGGCACCCGACTGCTTTTGGATGACAAGGATACCGCCTTGAACGCCGTCGGTGAACGACTCCTGAGCGCGTTCCTCGGGGGCGTCGACAATCCGTGCCACGTCGCGCAGATAGACAGGCACACCGCCCGCCATGCCGACTACCAGGTCGAGCATCTCGTTGGCATCTTGGAACTCTTTCTGCACGCGCATCGAGTAGACATTCGAGCCGATATCGATATTTCCCGCCGGGATGTTCTTGTTTTCGGCACCGATAATGCTACCGATGGTCTCAATCGTGATGCCGTAAGCCTCCAACTTGAGCGGGTCGCAGTAGATTTGGATTTCGCGCTCGGGCAGACCGGAAATCGACACCGTACCAACACCCTGAACGCGCGCCAACGGTGTGGCTACCTGGTCGTCGAGAATCTTGTAAAGTCCCGAAAAACTCTCTTTGGCGGCCACCGAAAGCAACAAGATAGGGATATCGTCGGTACCGAACTTAAACAGAATCGGCGTATTTGCGCCGTCGGGGAGCGTTGTGACGCGGTCGAGCTTGTCGCGCACGTCGTTGGTCGCCACATCGATGTCCGTACCATATTCAAATTGAAGGGTAATCACCGAAATGCCCTCGCGCGACTTCGACGTGACGTGCTTCAGGTCGGTAACACTGTTGAGCGTATTCTCCAACGGACGCGTTATGTTGGTCTCGATGTCCTCGGCACTTGCACCGCCGTAGGACGTCATAACCATAATGGCGTTCGTCTCGATGTCGGGCAACAAGTCAATCGACAACCGCGAGAGCGAGAACAAGCCGAAGATGGCTATGCCCAGAAATATTAATATTGTTGTAACCGGTCGCTTGACCGCTGTTTGATAGATACTCATCGCTTATTTGCTTTCTTTCGATTTGGAAGTAATGATTTGCACTTTTGCACCGTCTTTGAGGCGTGTTTGACCTGTCATAACGACGGTTTCGCCGGCAGCGAGTCCTTCGAGAATCTCAAACTCGTTGTTGAAGCGCTGTCCGAGCGTCACTTTCTGATATTTAGCCACACCGTCTTTGACCACGTAGACGTAACGGTCGCCCGAGCCCATCAACTTCTGGACGCAGCGGTCGTTGACCAACACGCGCTTTACGCGACCTTGGTTGATAATCACGCGAGCAAACATACCGGGGCGGACGCGCTCATTGGTGTTTGCCACAATCAGTTCGACCGGGAATGTGCGAGTTGCCGGGTCGATGGTCGGATAGATGAGGTGCACTTTAGCCTTAAACAGCTCATCGCCGTAGACGTCCAACGTAAAGTCGACGTCCATGCCCTTCTTAATCTTTGTGTAGAGCGACTCCGACACGTTGACAAGCAGTTTCACCGGCGTAATCTTCTCGATGGTGTAGAGCGGGTCGCTGCCGCGATACATATCGCCGCTGTCGTAGTTGCGCTTGGTCACGATACCGCTAATCGGGCTTACCAGCGTGGTATTTTCCAACAGGTTATTATAGTTGCGACGCGAAATGTCGAGCGCAAGTTTCTTCGAATCCCACTCCGACTTCGACGTGCCCCCTATTTTGTATAGCTCGTCGACGCGATTAAACTCCAACTCGTTGTTGTCCATCTGCAACTTTGCTTGCGCAAGTGTTACATCGTCCATCGTGGCAATGGTCTGTCCGGCGCGCACGTGGTCGCCTACCTCAACCAACACCTTCTTGATACGTCCGTTGGCTTGCGGTGCAATGTTGTTGGTCACAAACGCTTCAACCGTACCCGTATAAGAGCCGGTTTCTTCCACTTCGCGCTCAACGCTCGTTGCAACCTCGACCTTTACGGCTTCGTCTGTTTTATCGTTTTTAGTCTCTTCCTTGGGCGAGCATCCGACAAAGGTTAATGCACCTGCCACCGCTGCTATCGCCGTAATTGTGTTTGTTCTAAAGAAGTTCATATTCGGAGTATGTGGTTTTTATTCGTTAATAGTTGTTTCGTCTTTACCTAAAGTTTCGTCGAGCGACGCCTTGGCTTTCAAGAAGTTGTAGACAGCCTGATTCGACTGTAGTTGCGCCCGAGTGAGCGACAGGCGCGAATCGTTGATTTCGAGCAACGTACCGGCGCCGGTGTCGTAACGCTTTTTGGCGATGTCGTAGCCCTTGCGCGCCTGCATAACGCCCTGCTCCGCCGCATTGTGGCTGCGGATTGACGTCTTCATCTGATCTGTATAGCTCTTCAGCGCCACCATGAGATTGCGCTCGGTGTCGAATCGCGTAAGCTCGAGATTTGCCATGTCGACCTTCGTCTGACGTAGCGAATTGTAGCGCTTGCCGCCCGAGAAGATTGGAATCTTCAGGCTCACGCCAATCATTGCGTACGGGTCCCAACGATAGTCTTTAAACTTGAAATCTTCCGACATCGCGTTCCATTTATACGAGAACGCCACGCCCAACGTCGGATAGTAAGCCGCCTGCGTAGCCTCCTTGGTCTTGCGCAACATAGTAGCCTGCATAGCCAACTGACGCATCGTGGAGTTGGACGTCAACGCCGTGGTGTCGATTTGCATATACACCTCCTCAAGACGGTCGGCATAGTCGTCGAGGCTCTCGCGGCAATCGATGTCGGCATTCAGGTCGATGCCCATCAGCGCCTTCAGCTGCCACTTGGCGAGCACCACCGCATTCTGCGCATCGAACAGGCTCGGCTCAACATTCTTCACCGCCACGTCGGCGCGAATCAAGTCGTATTCGCTCAGCAAGCCCTGGTCGTACTTCTGCTTGATGTCCGTGTAGTTGTCGAGTGTATTTTGATAAGTTTCCTTATATACATTATAAGAGTCTTTAGCGAGCATCACCGTATAGTATGCCTGACGGACATTGCTGATAAGCTTAATCTTCGACTCGCGCGACTGCTCGACAGCCAGTTCCACCTGGTCGGCAGTAATGCTAAGCTGCTTCCACAGTTGCGGCGCAATCACCGGCAACGAAGCCGAGAAACCCATCGACCACGTATTGTTACGTCCCACCGCGATTCCGGCATTCGCCTTCGACGAGGCTCCGCTTTCGCCTTCGCCTTCGGTCGAGCCCGACATACCCGGCATCGAGCCGCTCATATACATCACTTGCTTTTTAATCGTCCTACTGTAGTCGGCGCCGAAGTCAATCTGCGGAAACAACGAAGCAAGCGTACCCTTGCGGCCGTACTCCTGCTTAGTGATTTCGTTGTTGGCAACCTTAACGGTAGGGCTTTCCGACAAGGCAATCTCTATTGCCTTAGGCAACGATAGCATCGAGGTCGAGTCCGCCTGAGCCATCACGCTCATCGGCACCGACACCATCGCCGCTATCGCCATCCCCACTAAAAACCCGTTTTTCATCATTAATATTATTTATCGTGTTACTACTTACAAAAAAAAGAAGCGACTGAGTAGTTTCAATCGCTTCTTCTTGTGGGCGTTGACGGATTCGAACCGCCGACCCTCTGCTTGTAAGGCAGATGCTCTGAACCAGCTGAGCTAAACGCCCTTTAGTTTTCTAAAGCGATGCAAAGTTACGACTATTTTTTTTATCTGCAAATTTTTTCGCAACTTTTTTTCAAAAAAAATGCTTTTTTCTTCATTTTTCCTGTTTCGACTGCAAAATTACTATAGCTATATGTATATATGTATGATATATATCATATTATACAGCCACCCACTATAAAAAATAATTAATGCACGATAGACAAATTGCGATTGCAAATAAATGTTAAACGTAGCATCATTAAAAGAAAACGCCGCAGAAATTACTAAAATCGCGAAAAATCCAAAAATTTGTCGGTATATAATATTGTTCTTATCTAAAAATTAACCAAGCACCGCAAGCTCTTCGAGCTAGCATCTTGACGGTAACAAGACCGCCTGCGGCGGTGGTTAGAGGTTAGAGGTTAGAGAGACCCTCTCCGCTATATAAGCCTCGCCTGCTCGGTCGCACCAAGGCGCAGAAAAGCGGAGCGTTGCTCTGCGGTTAGGAGGTTAGGAGGTTAGAAGGTTAATCGGCAGCGGTGCTGCGTATAATAGCCTGATGATGACACCTTCCCATTCTAACCGCATCCAAGATGCCGTATAACCGCGCGTCAGTGCCGAATAACCGCATCGTAAGATGCCGAATAACCGGGTTAATTGTCGGTGACGCGGAGGATGCGGACGCCGGTGCAGTTGCGCATAGGGCGTAGCATCTCGTAAAGGTCGTACTTGTCGACAACGACTTTTTTGCTCGACGACGAGGCGTGGAGCAGATGCGGCTTCTTGCCGTCGAACTTCACAATGCCGAGGTGCATCACGTCGAGCCCTTCGGTTTTGGTTGTCAGGCAAACGATGTCGCCGTCGTGCAACGAGGCGATAACTTCTTTCTTCATCAGGTCGTTTTTGCGCAACAGTGGCGACATATGCATATTGTAGCCGCTTTCGAGTTTTTTGATACCGGCAAAATTTGCGCTGTCGGCGAGGGCGGGATATTTGTCGCGATTGGCTGACATATAGTAGAGCGACTTGATCTGGCTGTCGGCATGGGGAATGGTCGACGTCACTTCGCGGACAATTCCGGCAGCGGCATTTTCGACAATCCAAGCGCTGATGTAGTGCAGGCGCGACGCGTAGCCGTCGACTTTACCGCCCTGGTAGCGGATTCGCTCGAGGTTGGCTGCATAGGTATACCACGTTGGCGACTGCTGGATGGCAGTGCGCGTAAGGGCTACGAGTGTCTCGACGAAGGTTGTGCAGTCGAGTTGGTCGATGTTGATGGTCAGATATTCTTTATCGCCTTCGAGGGTGTTCGCCACGTAGGGCGTGCCGATGAGTTGCTCGCCGAAGAAGAGCATATATTGGTTGGGCGTAGAGAGCCCTGCCGCTTTTGCGTCGGCGAGGAGTCGGTTGATTTTGACCGTGTCGTCGGCGCAGTGGAAACGTGTGGCTTCGAGGCTAAAGCAATAGCCCGCGGTGTAGGTTAGTGTTATGGCTAAGAGCAGCAAATATTTTCTCATGATATGATATTTTTTCATTTAAGTTAGAAGGTCAACCCTACTCCGCCGAGGATGTTGAATTTCTGTGCGGGGATTCCGTCGTAGAATTCGTATTCGCGGTTGAGCAGGTTGTTTGCGTGGCAGAACAGGCTGACGAGGTCGTTGATTTGATACGACGCCGACAGGTTGAGGTTGGAGATGTTGCTGAGCAATTTCGACGAATAGACTGCACCGCCGTCTTCGGTGCCGTTAACGCTGCTGACGGTGCGGAGAGCGCGCAGGCGGTAGCCGATGCCGATGTTGAGTTTGCTGATTGGGCGCACATTGACAGTGGCGTCGAAGTTGTGCTCGGCGCGGTTGTCGTCGACGACGTAACCGCTGTCTTCGTCTTGCGGCGTGAAGGCGTATTTTGCGGAGAAGTCGACAAGCGAGCCGTAGCGATAGCCGAGTTCGACGCCGACTTTCAAGCCGTTGAGGTCGATGTCGGCATAGCTGATTTGCCCGGTTGTGGGGCTGAACGGCATGGTGGGCACGATGCTATGGCGCGTTGCGGCAAAGCCTACGAACGGGCTGATGCTGAAGCCTTTGATGAGCCCGAGGCGAATGGCTGCGGTAGCGTCGATGAGCGTATAGGTTGTGGGCAATTGCACGGAGGGCGCCATGTAGCGATTGCGTGCAAAGACGTTGTGGACGGTGTTGATGGTGTTTCCGCCGGTAGCGTCGACGGCGAGCGACACGACGTCGCTAAAGGCGTAGTCGAACTTCACGTCGGGGGCAATGCGGAAGGTTGAGCCGTTGTTGAACGAGATGTCGACGCGAGCGCCGATGCGCAGACGCATATTGTCGGTGCGTTTCTCGTAGTTTGGCGTAAGGCTGACCATGCCGAATGTCTCGGAATCGAGTTGCGGCTCGCCTGTGGCGATGTTGTCGAGCCCGACGAGTTGGAAAGCAGCGTCGACACCGGCATACGAGCGGTCGCCGAACACTTGACTGATTGCGGCTTTGAGGCGGAAGTCGATTTCGCTCAAACCGTCGAGATTGTCGCTTTTAAGATTGCCGTAGTCGAAGCCGAAGTAGTTGAATTCGGCGCCGAGGCGATATCGCGTCACGGCGTCGTCGAGGTTACGCCAACCGAGAGCCATGCGGAAATCGTTGACGCCCTGTTTTTCCTTGTCGTCGTCGGTGGCATTGTCGATAGCGGCGAAGTAGTTGAACTTGCTGAAGTGATAGCCAAGCGAAGCGTCGATGATGCCGCGGCGGAGCTTGCTGTTGAAGTCAACGCCCAGGCGGTCGTCGATGATGTTTTGCTTTTCGGGGTCGCTGTAGGGCGCTCCTTCGCCGATTTTGGAATCGTTGATGAGGTCGGCTGCGGTCGAGTTGTGTTGCAACCAAACGCCCAAAGAAGTTTTTTCTTTGTCGATGATGCGGTAGCCTGCCGAGCCAACGATGTTGAGGTAGTTGCCCATGGCGAAGTCGAGGTAACCGCGGCGGCGGAACTTTGCGAGCGACTCGTCGGGATAGGCAATCGGCGATTGCACGACGGCATGCGGCTCGAACTGTGCGGGCAGCGTACGGTCGCTGAAGCGAAGTTGTACCTTTTCGGTAGTAACCGGCGCTTCTTTGGGCTGCGCAACGGGTTTTACCGCTTTGATTTCGACGGGCACAAATTCTTTTTCGACGACGATAGTTTTGTTGAGGTCTTTCTCGTCTTGAGCGTAAGCAGTCGCCGTGGCGGCAATTACGCAAATTAGTATGATGGCTGATTTGTTCATAATAGTCCTGATTATTTAGCGTTCGACGAGCCGAGTTCGTTGAGTCGGGTGTTAATCATCTCAAAGATGTCGCTTTCGGTGCCGGGATAGTTTTCCTTAAGGCTGAGGAGGTATTCACGAGCCTGGAATTTGTCGCCGCGGCGGGCATAGACGTCGCTGAGTGCGATGAATCCGCGAGCGAGCCAGTATTGATGCGGCGTGCCGGTGTCGACGAGGCGTTTGAGCACGCGTTCGGCATCGCTGAGTTTGTTCGACTTGATGTAGAGTTCGGCGAGTTCTACCGAAGCGCGAGCGCCGTAGAGCGACTGCGGCTTTTGTGCCGGAGCGGCATAAGCCTTGATTGCGTCGGCGGTCTTTCCGGTAGCGGCAAGCGCAGCGGCACGGGTATACTCGACTTCGACGAGGTCGTCGTCGGCGACGGCAGCGCCGGTCAATCGGTTAGCGTAGTCGAGCGCCTTGGCGTTGTTGCCCTTTTCGCGGAAGTATCTCATCAGCCCGAGCAACGCTTTGCAGCGGTTAGCCTCAACGGTAGCGCGGCTGAGAAGTTGTTCGTTGATGGTTTTCGCCTTTTCCGAAGCGGGAGTGTCGGCGAGCACGTCGGAAGCGATAGCCAAGGCATTTTCAGCGATAGAAGCGTCGGGCGCCAGAGCGGCAACGCGTTCGGCGTAGGCAAGAGCGTCGGCTGTTTTGCCGGCTGCGATGGCGCTTTCGGCGAGATAGTAGTTTGCTTGCGCGGCGTATGCTCCGGCGGGATATGACTTGACATAAGCCGCGAGTTTAGCGGTTTTGCCGTCGGCGATGTAGTCGTTTTCAGCCGATTGGAAGGTGAGGCGGTCCATCTCGTTTTCGTCGATTTGGTAAGAACTGTCGACACCTTTCATAAATTTGGCGAATTCGGCGAGGTTGCCCTCGTTGGCGTAAATCACCTTCAGGTCTTCGGCGGCGGCTTTAGCCTCGTCGCTTGTCGGCGCACTCTTGATGAGCGAGCGATATTCTTTCTTGGCATCGGCAACGCGACCTTGAGCGTTGAGGAGCATCGCCAGTTGCAACTGTCCGGCGCGCGAGTCGCTGCTCTTGGGATATTTCTTCATCAGGCTGTGGATGGTCGATTCCGCCGACTCGTTCTTGCCCAGAGCGATGTAGGCTTGTGCCTTTTCGTAAAGAGCTTTGGGAGCGTAGACCGACGAGGGATAGTCGGCGACGACGCGGTCCATAATCTTGATTTTTTCGTCGTGCCGCTTTTGCAGACCGAGCATAAAGCCTTTCTGGAAGAGCGAATAGTCGGCAGCGGTAGAGCCGTCGGCGAGAGCGCGGTCGTAGTAAGTTGCGGCTTGCGAATAGTTGCGCGCATAGTAGTAGCAGTCGCCGATACGGTTGTTGGCGTCGCCTTTGAGCGAACCTGTCAAGCCGTCGACGGCAGACGAGAACGCCTTGCGAGCGGCTTCGTATTTCTTTTGTTGGTAGAGCGCGTAGCCGAGTCCGAAGTTGGAAACGGCATCGTTCGACTTCATTCTGCCCGTGTTTGCGAGATGCTTGCGGTAAGCGGCTTCGGCGTCGCTATAGCGGCGATTTTTGTAGTATGCTTCGGCGAGCCAGAGCTGAGTTTCGGCGGCAACGGCTTTGTCGTGCGAAGCGAGCGCGGCGGCTTGTTCGAGCGACTTAACGGCGTCGGCGGTGCGTCCGGCATTGAACTGCTGAACACCGAGGTGATAGAGTATGTTCTGCTTTGCACGAAGCATCTTTTCTGACGGCTTGCGCAGTTTGGCAATCGTGGCGAGCGCACTTGTGTAGTTGCGGTCTGCCATATACGAATTGATGATATAGTCTTCGACCTGTGCGGCATTCTTCGAATTGGGGAAACGGTTTAGGAAGTCCTCGAAAATCGTCACGGAATTGGCAAAGGGGACGCGTCCGCCCTTACTTTGCGCGATAGCGTAGTTGTAGAGCGCGGTTTCGGTCACGTCGCGGTCGAGATCCATCTTGTAAGCCTTTTCGAACGCCATAGCGGCGGCATCGACGTTGTCTTGTCGGAGGTAAGCCTGACCGATGTAGAGGTAAGCGCTTTGCGCGAGCGCATCGGGTTCGGCAACGACGTCGGTAAGTTGAGCGATAGCGGCTTCGTCGTTACCCTCACGAAATTCGGCAACGCCGAGGATGTAGAGCGACGTGCGTTGCGGCGTGCCTTGGCAGAGTTCGGTGTATTGCTTAAGCAGGCTGATTGCGCGGTCGTTGTTGGCAAGGTGATACTCGCTTTCGCCGACGTAGCGATAGAGTTCAGCCTTCATATCGTCGGGAAATTCGCAGCCGATGAGCGCGTTACCGATTTGCACGGCAGCATCGTAGTCGGCGTCGTGGAAGCGGAGTTGACCGATGTAGAATCGCGCCTCGTTGTAGAGTTTAGAGCCGGAGCGCACACGGCGGAAACCTGTTTCGGCGGCTGCGTAGTCGGCTTTGCTGTACTGAATGTAAGCCGTGTAGAAGTCGGCACATTCGCTGTAGCGGCGGTCGGAGCGCAAACGGTCGAAGCCTTCTTTAGCCTTGTCGAATTCCGCCATACGGAGGTAGCAGAACGAGCGACGATAAGTAAGGTCGGCATCTTCGCTGCCGGCGAAAGCCGTTTCGGGCACATTTGCGTAAGCGCTCAAGGCATTAGCGAAAGCGCTGCGCAGAAAGTATTCGTTGCCGATGGCAAACCAGACGTTGGCGCGACGCACCGACGCCGGATGAGCGGCAACGAAAGCGCGCAAAGCGTCGACGCCGTCGCCGCGGCGATACTGTGCCATTGCGCCATAGTATTCGGCTTCTTCGACGAGGTCTGCCGGGGCGTCGAATTGACACATTGCCCGGAGTTGGTCGATGCAGCCGGTGTAGTTTCTTATTTCGTAGAGTTGCTTGCCTCGAGCGAGGTAGCCTTCGGCATCGGTCTGCGTCACCGGCACTTGTGCCGAGAGGCTCGCCGCCGTCAAACTCAGAAGAATCAAACCGTATTTTTTCATATTTTTCGATATTTCATGTTAAGTCTTCAACCGTTAAAAGTTTGTTTACTTGCGATTTCGCAGTTCGTAAGTGCGGTCGCGGAGCAGTTTGCCGAGTTCGTCGACCGAACCGATGGCTTTCTGCTCTTCGGGCGTAATCGGGTCGCCCACGGAGATGTGGTAGGTCTCGTCGATGTGCGAAAACACCTCACGAGGAAGCCTGAGCGTGCGCAGGCGCCAATCGATTATGCCTAAGATTTGGAAAATCAGCGTGTTGCGACCGTGGAAATAGACGGGAATCACGGGCACGTTGAGTTGCTGAATGAGTCGGATGATATTAGGCTGCCATGGGCGGTCTTCGATGGTGAGATGACGTGTGACGTTCGACATTGCTCCGGCGGGGAAGAAGCCCAGCGGATGGCCGTTGCGCACGTGCACCATAGCCTCGCGGATGCCGCGCATCGTCGCCGCACGCTTCTCGGGATTGTCGGAAGCCAGCGGGTCGACGGCTATGAAGTTGGGACGCATGCCGCGGATGTAGTTGAGTATCATGTTGACCATCACCTTGTAGTCGCTGCGACGGCTCGCCAGCAGGTCGATGAGCATAATGCCGTCGAGCGCGCCGAACGGGTGGTTAGACACGGTGATAAATGCCCCTTCGGGAAGATTGTCGAGCACGTGAGCGCCGTCGACGCGCAACGTGATGCGGAAGTCTTCGAGCAAACCGCGCACGAAATCGGCTCCCGGTGTGTTTAAGTTGCGGTGATGGAAATAGTTGACTTGCTCCAAGCCAATCATTTTCATCAACGTCTTGACCAACTTCGGTTTACCTTCGAAGAAAGGCACCATCTTACGCAAATCCTGATAGTCGAGCACAGTGCGTTTTTCCGACTCGGGCGTATTTTCGTCGGAGTCGGGAGCATGACCTGTGATGCGTTTGCGTCGGTCGAGAGCGGGACCAACGCGGTATGGGTTAGCGGCAGTAGGCGTTGTCGGCGCCTCGTGCCACGGGATGATTATTTCGTCGTTATTCATATTGCAAATATACAAAATAACATTCTATCGGTCAACGCGACCGGCTAAAAAGGGCATAAAATCGGACCGATACGACTTATTTGAGGTCGAAACCGATGTCGCGGCGATGATATGCGCCATCGAAATCGATGTGGCTGATGGTGTCGAACGAGGTAGCCAACGCCGATGCTTTGTCGGCGCCGTAACTGCTCACGGCGAGCACGCGACCGCCGGCGGTGACGATACCCTCATCGGTGCGACGCGTTCCGGCGTGGAACACGATGCTGCGAGTCGGCTCTTCGAGTCCGCTGATGGGCTTGCCTTTCTCGTAACTTCCCGGATATCCGCCGGAGACAAGCATAACGGTCACGGCATAGCGCGGGTCGATAGCCATAGCGCGGTCGGCAAGCGTGCCGGTTGCCACACCGTCGAGCAGGTCGACCAAGTCGGCGTCGAGGCGCAGCATAACGACCTCGGTTTCGGGGTCGCCCATACGCACATTATATTCTATCACCATCGGCTCGCCGCCAACGTTGATGAGTCCCAAGAAGATAAAACCTCGGTAGGTGATGTTCTCCCGACGGAGTCCGTCGAGCGTGGGGCGAATGATTCGGCTGTCGACTTTCGCCATAAACTCATCGTCGGCAAAACTTACGGGCGAAACGGCGCCCATACCGCCCGTGTTGAGTCCGGTGTCGCCTTCGCCGATGCGCTTATAGTCTTTAGCGACGGGCAACACTTTGTAACTCGTGCCGTCGGTGAGCACAAACACCGAGCATTCGATGCCCGAAAGAAATTCTTCGATGACAACTCGCGACGACGACGTTCCGAACATACCGCCGAGCATATCGTCGAGCACGCGGTCTGCCTCGTCGAGCGTAGGCACAATCAGCACACCCTTGCCTGCTGCGAGTCCGTCGGCTTTGAGCACATAAGGTGCCGACAGAGTGCGCAGAAACGCTTTTCCGCTGTCGACAGTCGAAGCGTCGACGCTCAGATAGCGCGCCGTGGGGATGCCGTGACGCTGCATAAAGCCTTTGGCAAAATCCTTACTGCCTTCGAGTTGTGCACCTGCCTTCGACGGACCGATGACGGGCACGGAAGCCAACTCCGCGTCGGCTGCAAAAAAGTCGTAGATGCCTGCCACCAACGGGTCTTCGT
>JAQXVL010000099.1 GCA_029224905.1 Bacteroidales bacterium | reverse complement strand
GAAGAAGCGACGGCAGTCCTCGGCGCTGATGGCTCGCTTGGTGGTGCGGTCGCTCTGCGGTATCTGCACCTTTATCCACGGATTTGTCTTGATGCGGATAATGTCGTTGTCGTAGTCGTTCATCTCTTTTACTGCGGCACGGAACACTTGACGCATACACACCGGGTACATCTCTTTTGCTCGGTGTGTGCTTTCGAGGCTCTTTATCCACAAGGTTACAGCGGTGGAGGTGAGTTGCGAGAACATCACCTGTGTGGTGCCGAAGTATCGTTCGAGATGTCCGAGTGCAAGCTCATAGTTACGAGCCGTGCGGTCTTGTCCGTTGCTGATAAGACGTGCGATGTGCTGACGTGCATAATCACTAAAGCACACATCGTCATTTTCAGCAGTGAGGTAGTTAATCACATCACGCACACTCCAGTTGTGGCTATCCACTCTGTTTAACAAATCTGAGTAACGAAGTATGGCTTTCGCACAATACTCGTTAACTACTGGGTCGATTATCTCGCCCGACTTTGCGATTCCTTTAGGGGAAACGATTTTGTCGGTCTTAATATAACCCATTCTACTGCGGTGAACGATTCTGATGTACACCGGGAAGAACCCATCGGTTCTTGCTTTTCTTACTACTGCTTTAATCGTAGCCATTTGTTTGATTTTTTTGTATGCCTTGGTGTATGCGCGGTGTATGCGAGCTATTTTTTAGTGTATGCGTGGTGTATGCAAATGCCGTTCATTTGGCTAAATTATGTGCGGACAAATGCACGAACCGCCTAAGAACAGTTTAGGCTGTAACCCCTATTTTTCAAGGAGTTACAGCCTAAATCAATGCTTTAGATTAGTGGACGCTTATTCCTCTACCGAGGCCTGCGCCGCAGCGACACGTGCGATAGGCACTCTAAATGGTGAGCAGGAGACGTAGTTCATACCTAATTTAGCACAGAACTTAACCGAAGATGGTTCGCCTCCGTGTTCGCCACAGATACCTACCTTGAGGTCTGCCTTGGTCGAACGGCCGCGCTCTGTACCCATCTTGACGAGTTGTCCAACACCTTCTTGGTCAAGCACTTCGAACGGATCGGTCTTGATGATGCCGAGTTCTTTGTAGTGTTTCAAGAATTTGGGAGCGTCGTCGCGCGAGTAACCGAATGTCATTTGTGTCAAGTCGTTTGTACCGAACGAGAAGAAGTCGGCATATTCGGCAATCTTGTCGGCAACGAGTGCTGCACGCGGGATTTCAATCATTGTACCGATTTTGTAAGGTACTGTTGTGCCTTTTTCTTCGAATACTTTATCGGCTGTACGACGGATGATTTCGCTTTGCATTTCGAGCTCTTTAACGACGCCTACGAGGGGCACCATGATTTCGGGATGCACGTCGATGCCTGCTTCTTTACATTCGATAGCAGCTTCGATGATTGCGCGAGCTTGCATTTCGGTGATTTCGGGATATGTATTGCCGAGGCGGCAACCGCGGTGACCGAGCATGGGGTTGAATTCTTCGAGTGAGTCGCAGATGCTCTTTACTTTTTCTACGGAGATACCCATTTCTTCAGCGAGTTCGCGTTGAGTAGCTAACTGATGAGGAACGAATTCGTGCAACGGGGGGTCGAGAAGGCGGATTGTAACGCCGAGTCCGTCCATTGCTTTGAAGATTCCTACGAAGTCTTCGCGTTGCATCGGGAGGAGTTTGTCGAGGGCTGCACGACGTCCTTCTGTTGTGCTTGCGATAATCATTTCGCGCATTGCTTTGATGCGTGTACCTTCGAAGAACATGTGTTCGGTACGGCAGAGTCCGATACCTTTTGCGCCGAATTTGCGAGCTACGAGGGCGTCGCGAGGTGAGTCGGCATTTGTACGAACGTCTACTTTTGTGTATTTGTCAGCGAGGTTCATGATTGCTGCAAAGTCGCCTGAGAGTTCTGCATCTACAGTGGGAACTTGACCGTCGTAAACGTCACCGGTAGAACCGTTGAGCGAAATCCAGTCGCCTTCTTTGTAGACTTTACCGCCCATTTCAACTGTGCGTTCTTTGTAGTCAACTTTGATTTCGCCTGCACCTGAAACGCAGCATTTACCCATACCACGAGCGACAACGGCAGCGTGTGATGTCATACCGCCGCGAGCTGTCAAGATACCTTGAGCGACGCTCATACCGCGAAGGTCTTCGGGTGAAGTTTCGATACGTACCATGATGACTTTTTTCTTGAGTTCAGCCCAAGCTTCAGCATCGTCGGCGAAGAATACGATTTGACCGGTAGCGGCACCCGGAGAAGCGGGAAGACCTTTGGCTACGGCAACGGCGCGTTTGAGGGCGTCTTTGTCGAATACCGGGTGAAGGAGTTCGTCGAGTTTTTGGGGCTCCATGCGTTTGAGCACTGTTTTTTCGTCGATTTGACCAGCGCGGAGCATATCCATGGCGATTTTTACCATAGCGGCACCTGTACGCTTGCCGTTACGTGTTTGGAGCAACCAGAGTTTGTTGTCTTGGATTGTGAACTCGAGGTCTTGCATATCGGTGAAGTAGTCCTCAAGTTTTTGTTGGATTGAGATAAGCTCTTTAGCGCATTCGGGCATAGATTCTTCGAGTGAAGGATATTTAGCCACGCGTTCTTCTTCGCTGATGCCTTGGAGTTTAGCCCAACGACGAGAGCCTTCGACAGTGATTTGTTGCGGAGTGCGAACGCCGGCAACAACGTCTTCGCCTTGAGCGTTGATGAGGTATTCTCCGTTGAAGATGTCTTCGCCGGTAGCAGCGTCGCGAGTGAAAGCAACGCCGGTAGCTGAAGAGTTACCCATGTTACCGTAAACCATTGCTTGAACGTTAACGGCGGTACCCCATTCTTCGGGGATTTGGTTCATGCGGCGATAGAGGATAGCGCGTTCGTTCATCCAGCTGTCGAACACGGCGTAGATGGCACCCCAGAGTTGTTCCCAAGCAGATTCGGGGAATTCTTTGCCGGTAACTTTCTTAACGGCAGCTTTGAACTTAACAACGAGACCTTTGAGGTCGTCAACGGTAAGTTCTGTATCGAGCTTAACGCCTTTTTCTTCTTTAACTTGTTCGATGATTTCTTCGAAGGGGTCTTTGTCTTGTTTCGACTTCGGCTTCATACCGAGGACTACGTCGCCGTACATTTGTACGAAACGGCGATAAGAGTCCCAAGCGAAACGGGGATTACCCGATTTAGCGGCAAGGGCTTCAACTACGGTGTCGTTGATACCAAGGTTGAGGACGGTGTCCATCATACCGGGCATAGAAACGCGAGCACCTGAGCGAACAGACACGAGCAGAGGATTCTTAGCGTCGCCAAACTTGTTGCCTGTGAGGGCTTCGATGTGGGCAACCGACTTCTTAACATCCTCGTCTAGCAATTTAACGACTGCCTCGCGACCGAGGGTGTTATACTCTGTACATACTTCAGTAGTGATGGTGAAACCGGGGGGAACCGGCACACCGATGAGGTTCATCTCAGCGAGGTTGGCACCTTTACCGCCAAGGAGGTTTCTCATATCGGCACGTCCTTCTGCTTGTCCGTTACCGAAAGTGTAAATCCGTTTCATTCTAAAATTATTAATTATATGTATTAATATTGTTGTTTGAATAGTATGCAAATTTAATCTTTTTGCTTTTAAAATAAAAATCTGAGAGTAGAAAAATGTTATATTTTTTATGAATTACCCGCAAATCAACGATTCTCAAAATGCCAATCAGCAAATAAAATACTGCAATTTGTCTACAAATAATTAGAATTTTAACCAAAACAAAGCTAAACAGAAGTATATTTGCTAAAATCTCTAACATTTAGCAAAAATCGCAAAATTACGAGTGAAGTTAGGCTCTATTTTGAGGTATTGTTTACAAAATCGTGTGCCAGGGTCAGAGATTTAACAGTACTGTACTCGATTTTTGCCCATGTTGCAGAATAACTTTGCTAAAATTTAAAAAGGGAAACACACCAAGACTTGATTTTCTGACACAATTTGCTTGAGGCGGCGTCTAATAGACCCATCCTTAAAAGAAATAAGCAAAGTTAGGGAAGTAAATCAAATGATTGTTGGTTATTAGCAAAAGGTTCGCCGTGAGGCGCGCCTTTTGTGTATTATTGTAAAATGGATGTACTTCTACAAACCGCCGACGGTGACTTTTAAAGAGGTGGCAACGCCGGAGCCATCAATGGCCTTGACGGTGACGTTGGCACTGCCCGACGAGCGTGCGACTATCGTGCCGGCGCGTATTGGAAGAACGGTGTCGTGGTTGTCGGATGTGCAAATGAGGAACGGTAAAGCGTTTTCGGGGGATATTTGTGCTTGGATGTGCCCTCGGTCGCCGGGCTGAAGGTTGACGTGACGGGAGCGAAGAATCACCTCTTGTACGGGCACGAACTCCACGACGTTACGAAAACGACACCATTGCTCGGCAGCGGCGAAAGCATAGCGTGAACCTTGCGGAATGTAGAGCGTAACCGTTTCGTAAGTGCGTGGTGTGAATGGCTCGCCGCTACATGTTGGCGGCACCGAGCCAAGGCATACGACAGCGCGTGGCAGATTGGCGGCTGTGGCGTAGAATGCGCGGTCGGGCAACGACTCTACCATACTTCCGATGAAAATCGTCAGCGGCGCAGTGAGCCCGAATTCGTCGCCGCGCCCCACGAGGCGGCAGTTAGTTGCGTTATAAAATAGGTAGTCTTGCTTGGCAGAAGCCACGAACCCGCCGGGAGCAACCGTTTCAATCGATTCGGGCACGGTAAGTGCCGGGAAATTAGTTACTGGCGTAAAAAAGAAGCAATTGCTTTCGAGTGAGCGAAGTTGCGCCCCGTCGGCGAATTCTACCGACACCACGTCAGAACAAATACCGAAGGCGCCGGGGGCAATTTGTTGAACAGACCGAGGCACGCGAATTCGAGTTACGTTGTACAACGACGAGAGGGCGTCGGCATCTATCGAAACGATGCCTTCGGGAATGTCGAACGACTTCATTTTGTAGCATTCCGAGAACACACCTTGAGCAAGCCGACGGACCTTGGCAAGGTTGGGGATGGCTTTGAGTTTTGTCGTTGCGAAAGCGTATTTGCCAATCGAGTCGACCTTGGGAGGAATAGAAATCGATTCAATCGCCGTACATTCGAAAGTGCGGTCGGGAATCGTGGTCAGCGAATCGGGCAAAATCACTTTTTGCAAGTTTGTAGAGTATTGGAATGCGCACTTACCAATTTTTGTAACACTCGAAGGGAGCACTACAGACCGAAGATTCGGACAGAGCGCAAACGCGGCAGAGTCGACTGTAGTAACACGATAGGAAGTGCCGGCGTAACGGGCCACAGCAGGTACAACAACGTCGCC
>JAQXVL010000098.1 GCA_029224905.1 Bacteroidales bacterium | reverse complement strand
GACTACGAATACTATCTAAGTCTGAAAACATCACTTGTTTCGTCAGTAACAGTCCCATTGATAGGATCAACAAAGAAACTTAACCTTTCACCCGTTGCGGTATATGCTCGTATTAATGCTTTCCAAGACTCCCACCTTTCTACATTGGGCGCGCCGGTTGCACAATAGTCGTTAAGCCATACACCTTCGGGGCGTATTCTTAAACGTCTGCTACCATTGAAAAAAGATTTATCAGCAAGCCATCCTATTACATCTTGAGGCGAGGAAAATCTATATCCCTTGCTTGAAGAACTGCTATTATTAGAATATGAACTGCTTGAAGATTGACTTGAAGATGTATTTGGCGTATAATATGGGTCATCTGAAATCTTCTGCATCTCCTTTCCGTTAGCCCCCAAAACTATTTGTCGGGTATTATCTAATTGATAATGCCCCTTATCATACATTATCATATCATCTGAAACGGTGTAATCATGTTCATACAGTAACGCATCATCAACATACGACTTGGAAGACCCATGATTAAACACCTCATACATATAGCCTAAATGGTTCCCATAGTCGTCAGTCAACTCTAATCTCCATGCTCCTTGCAACCAATCTGGACCTTCCTTCCTTAAACGTTCGTTATCCTCCGCTTTTCTTAATGAGGTTTTCTTTGATTCATAGCATCTCTCTTTCTGTTCTGCTGTAAAAGTGTCATTGCCTTTCATATCAGCATAGCCATAATAGTGTCTTGTTGCTTCAAATTCAATGCAGCCTTTATTTTCATATCCCTCTTCTTCATCTATATCCTCTGACAGGACTACTAATACAACGCCATTACTGAAATTGGTTGTGCCCGATGCAAGTCCATTGATTAGCATATAGTCAGCAGATAAAACCTCTTTGCCGATAGAATCTTTCAAGCCAACAGTGCTGTAGTTTCCTTGCTCTGTAACTCGATGCTCTTCTGAGAAAATCGAGTATTTCCCATTTCGGTTTTCTTGATAAACTTTTTCGCCCTCTGCAAGGCTTGTGGTTTGGATTTTATTACCTTGTTTATCATAAACTGCATATTTGAAATCATAACCCTTATCGTCTTGTATGGGGACATACAATTTACCATTGATATAGTATGGCATCTCCTCACATTCATAGTGCATGCAATCAAAGTAACATTTACCTTTGAAAACAATCTTTCCTTCTTTGTCTATCACATTAAAGCCATCGTATGTCAAGACAAATGCCAATCCCTCTGAGAATCTACCAACACATTGGGCTTCAATAGTGGTTGGTATCACTTCTTCACCTTTGGTATTGATATAGCCCCATTTCTCTCCTTTGTAGGCTGCGGCCAATCCCTCACTGAACAGACCAAGTTGGTCATACTTTTCAATAGCTTTAATGAAGTTGGGAGTAAGTTCCACGATATCTTCAGCGTTATTTTTGTTCACCAAATGAGAATAAGCATAGTAGCCTCCGCCCCCAATTAGGCAGAGCAAAGCTACGACCAATGCCCAAATCCAACCTTTCCTTTTCTTGGGTTCTGCATCAATAATTTCTTCTTGGATTATTTCAACATTGCCTATTGGACATCCGCAATTAGGACAACTCTGAGCTTTGTCAGAAACTTCATGCCCACATTCTGTACATTTAATTAGTGCCATTATCTCGAATTAATTGATAACAATTCTTACTCATAGCCCCAGAATTCAACCTCAGAGATACACAAGTCGTTCCATTTTGCACCAGGGATAAAGTCATAGTCAAAGAACGAGATACCCACTTGCTCAAGATTATTGTTCCCTTCGGAATCAGAGAAGACATCCAAGCGTTGTGGCTTTGATGTGTCTTTTAACAGTCCCTCGTATAACAGGGCATGGTTTTTAAAATTGATGAAAGAGATACCCGTTGTCCTTGCATTATTCTTGTAGCTGTTATTATCCTTACAGTAACCATTACGGATGATTATATGAGAGAGCTTTTTGCACTTCAATGTAAAGATTGGTCCCCAAAAACCATCGACATAAGGATTGTAGTTATATAGTCCTACAGCCCATGTTGTAGAGGGGTTGCCATCACACATATTGCGTGGTTCGTATGTATTGCCTGCCTGAGGAGCCAGACAATGACTAAATTCCACTTTTGAAACTTTTAGTTTTTTAGGTTGGTGGGCTTCCGAAGTTGTTCCATTTTCTGTCTTTGTTGTATTGTATGCTGATTTATCTTCGGACAGTTTCTCTTGTCCTTGACTTGACACAATAGTATCATATAGTATTTTTGCCTCTTGCCCATTACCACCAGACGCTCCCGAATTCCACATCCACAATCCAAGCCCTACCAACAGAACCACCAATACTCCAATAATCCCATACAACCACTTGCGAGAACTTCCGCCATTCTTATCATCATAATAAGAAGGTTGAACCTGCGGTGTCTCCTGATGAATATGAGGTTTCGATCCCTTCGTTGTCGGACAGCCGCACTTCGGACATTTCGTCGCTTTGTCCGAAATCATGTGTCCACATTCAGTACATTTTATTAGTGCCATATTTGAAAAAATGATAGTTGACTTTTTTCATTTTTTTGAAGACTCATACTCTTCATATTCTGTTCCAGTAAAAAACGATAATTCGGGCATTTTATCTAAAGATGGGTTATATTCTAACATTACATCATCTTCATAACTCCATGTTCCTTCAAAATGTACGTCTTGCCATGTATAAGAAACTGTCCCATTAGCGGGAATAGATTTGCCTCCTATACTTCTCTTATTGGTTTGAAAATAATCATAATTATCGTTGCTTATATGGACTACATAAATGTAATAATCCTTGCTTGGAATTACAAAATTATTTTCATTGGAGATAGTAATGGTGTGAGTACATTTAAAATCACATCCATGCGCATATACGTTTATTGCATTATCAAAATTGTCATCTAAATATTGGGATTTCTTTGAGATTTTCACATTATCTTTTATTGTTCTTTTAATATATTCTTTCAACCATTTAATGAAGCCTCCATCCGATAGGCGTTCCGCATTTTGTATGTCGTTGAGATTCTTATCATACCATCCTGTTGCCTTTGCAACCGTTAGCAAACTATCGGGATAAGAAAAGATACCATAAGACTCTTTGATTTTGATTGTATTATCCTCATTTTTAACAAGTATGAGCACAACATCATCTGCTTCTTTAACTAACCATTCGTTTTCTTTTCTTTCTATTTGAATATTGTTTTTGTCATATTTGAATACGAGAGAGTCGGCATTGCAGTTTGGATATAGATTGTGAATGACCAAGTTGTCGCCTGTTTCAACAGCTTTAGCGAATTGTTCAACAAGCTGTCGGGCTTCTTGGTCTCCTTTTGATTGACTGTACCACCAATACCCACCGCCAGCGATTGCCGCCAAGAGTAGTGCAATGACCACATACAACCACTTGTTGGTATGACTTACCTCTTCATCGCACACCGGCATATCTCTTGCGACATTTTCTTGATGCCGTACCATTTCTACCTTTGTCGGACATCCACATTTCGGACATTTCGTCGCCTTGTCCGAAATCATGTGCCCACATTCAGTACATTTGATTAGTGCCATATCAATTTTGATTTACATTGTTGAGGGTAAACCATATTTATTTGCTCCCTTATCGGACTGCTTAAATAATAGGAAAATGTTGGCAATGGGCACCAAAATCCACCACCCACTTTTTCCGATATCATGCATTCTGCGAATATTGACTGCAATCCATGGAATAAATCCTACTATTAGATACAAGGAAAGTATCATAAACGGATTGGGGAAAAATGTCAAACCGATGAATGAGAAATACTCGCGCCTTGATGCTCTACCATCAAACTTTGCAAATTTCGTAGTGCAACAGTTCCACCACACTTTGATACACTCCCACCACAATGAGCCTACTTCATATATGCGCTGCCCTAAATCAAAGTGTTTCCCTCTGAATACCTTGTGGAATTGACACGACCAAAACAATTCAGAAACTGTTTTGTAATCACAATCATCTTCAGCAATTTCTTCTATTGTTTCATTATGGTTTGCTGCAATTACACACTCGTTAGCAGGACAACCGCAATTCGGGCATTCTTTTAGATGGTTTTCAAACACTTGCCCACATTCAGTACATTTTATTAGTGCCATAATTTGATTTGTTTTGATTTGTTTTGTTTATTCCTTCAATTTATCTTAGGTTGTTGGGTTCAATATCAGAATCATTAAAATTGCTCTCGATAGTTTCATGTCTTCTAATATTTTTTCGTTTGGGAGACAAGGCTGCAAACAAAGCTTACTTATTAACACTATTGTTTTATTGTGGTAGAGAATCAATAGTGATATTACATGTCATATCCATTTTTTTCGGATGGATTCACGCAACAATACTGCACTTAACACCTTGTTTGCATTGCTTAAAACATATTTCATAATCCCTTCTGTTCCATTAAGAGTATAATCTCCTCCTTATGGAGTTTTTCCCATAAAACAACGTTATCAAATTAGGTGATACATTCATAATGCATCTTTATAATGCACCTTTGGCTCAAACAGTGCTTGTAAGTTATAAGGTTAAGGCATAAAAAGAAAGTGTGAGCCTACATGGTCTTTGCATCTACGTAGTAGGCTCTCGACTGCCTTGTATGTAGATAACAAAGATTGCTCACGCTCTTGGTATCTATATACACGGTTGTATATACGTCCACCAAGAGGGAGCGTTCTTCATCATTCCATACATACATGTGAGGTGTCGAGATTCACAGCAATGGAATGAAGCCAAACGCTTCCAATTATGTCTGTCAACAAAGCCTATTACGGCGATATGACGGGGTAAATGTACGCAAAATTTTTGAGATTAACGAATGTTGGCGTTACTACTTGCAATTTTTTAACACTAACACATCATTTTGTAATGATTGGGTTTATGCCATTATGGTTTGATTTACGGCATATAATTACAGCAAAACGAGCAAAAGGTGTTTTTTTTAGGGCCATTTTTCGCCAAAACGACATTGTTCGGGTTTTTCGGTAACTATTTTATTTCTTCGAATTCGACGTCGGTGATTATCGGGTCGTGGTAGGGCGGTGTTGTGGGCTTGTGCGGCGCTCGCCGTTTCTTGGCTATCTAAGTTAACCTACATTATTCACGGTTTTTCCTACTGCAGGGGCTAACCGACAATGTTCGCTGTGCGGTTTTGTCGAAAGCTATGTGATTTTTTTTTGTCACAAACGTACTGCCTTTTGCGAAAAATGCAGTATCTTTGTGACGGATAAATAATGAAAGTACAGATGCTACAAAATGAGAATGGTATAGTAAGAGCCGATCGAAACAACAATATCGAGTACCGACGCATACTTAGGGCAACTCGAGAAGGTCGCCTTGTGCGTCTCCGAAACGGGCTTTACGCACATCCGGAAGCGCTAACGGAAAATGTTGTTGATATAGAGTCAATAGTCCCGGACGGCATTGTTTGCCTTTATTCAGCGTGGACTCATTATAATCTTACGACGCAGATACCTAACGCTTTCTATGTAGCCGTTGAAAGGAGCAGAAAAATATATTTGCCGGTATTCCCTGATATTACGCTTGTATACCAACGTAAGGAATTGCTTGATATTGGCAAGACGCAAATAGTTGTCCAAGGTATAAGGCTAACGATAACGGATGTTGAAAGATCTGTGTGTGATGCTGTTAAGTATCGACATAAAATCGGTATAGATGTTATGGTAGAGATTATAGATAATTATCTTCGTTTGCCGAATAGAAATATATCGAAGTTGGCAGAATATGCGAAACAACTTAGAGTTTACAATATTCTATACACCATATTGCAGGTAAAACTATGATAGAATCAAGCAATGCGCGGTCTGTTAAAGCCCGTCTATTTGAATCCTAATGAATAAATGTATTATTTTTGTCACAAATGTACTGCTTTTTATGAAAAAATGCAGTGCGTTTGTGACGAGCTCGGGCATCTTTGTGATAGTAGACGCCGTCGGCGTGGTTATTCGGCATCTTCGATGCAGTTAGAAGGCGCTGTCGCGAGGTTAGAAGGTTATAGAACCTATCAGTTATCACAACCGAACCTCTCACGAGGTTCGAAAATCTATATAGTTGTCGTTCACCGGGTTAAGTGCCTCCGGCACTGAACCCGGCGTTACCCATAATTGGCGCCCCTCCGGGGCTTTTCATCCTCATCGTATCTTCGACACGATAAGGATGTCCGAGTCGCAACCTCGTTTGCATCGGCTCTGCAACCTGCATTATTCATGCTTTTCCGTTACGAAACGGCAAGCGGGCTGCGGCTCGGGGGAGGCGCAACCCGCATAACCGGACAATTGCTATTAGTAGATGCAGTACAATTGCCGAGCGTTAACGGCTATTCTTCCTCTTCTTCAGTTTGGTTGATGAATTCGGCGAGGCGTTTGAAGCCATCCATGCGCGTAGCGTCGAGTTGTTCGTAGCCGTCGGCTCCGGTCGATGCTTTCTCGAGGATTTTCAAGAATGTGTCGACGTAGGGATAGTCGGCGGGAATAGCGACCAAAGCGTCGATGTCGCGTTTCTTCTTGGCGCGGTCCATCTCGTGCATGACGTAGCTTGCGCAGTTGAGCATGTTTTGATAGTCGCTTTGTTTGGGCTTATAGCCTTCGGCGAGTTTTTTGCTCAATTCTTCGTAGCGAGCGCGATTGGGGTCTTCGTCGCCGCGTTCGTATTTGCCTACAGCCGAGGTTTCTTGTTCTGATGTCATAGCGGTTGAGTCGGTTTGTTCTGTTGCTTTTTCGTCTGTTTTATTGCCTGAACAAGCGAAGAGGCTAAATGCCAAGCATAGAGCCGTGATTGTTCTTAACATCTTCATAGTCGGCTTATTATCTTGGTTCTACGACTAATTTTACAGCACCGTAGTCCTTGATGCCGCGGTCGAGCATACCGTCGTAGGGGATTGCGATTTCTTCGCCTTCAACGTTTTGCGGAGCTTTGCCGGTCATTTCTTGAATCTCAGAGAAAAGTTCGCACATTCCACCGTAGCTTACGGATTCGCCGTTGGCATCATAGACGTACATTTGGATTGACGGTTCTGAATAGCCTTTCTTTACGAGCGGTTTTGCCAGGGTAACGTAGAGTGTGCCGAACGATTGTCCTATCGGGCTTACCGAGTCGATAACCAATCTTGCTGCGGTGAAACTTTCTTGGTCGAATTCCAAGGGTATCGGTGCAAGTGTTTCTTCTTTGCCACCACCTGAGCACGATACTACTGCCAACAATGCTACGCTAAAAGCAGCGACCATTAATGTTTTGAATTTTTTAATCATAATGTTTTGGTTTTTAGGTTAATAAATAAGGTGTTAAAACGATGAATTCTATTTTTTGCCGAACCAACGGCGGAAACTGTCTTTGAGGTTGAAGAAAGAGCGGATTTCGCGCAGGATGGGTACGTTGTTCCAGCGGTAGATGAGCCAGTTGCTCACTTCGTCGGGCAGGGCGTTGATGAGGATGCTTTTTGCCTTGTTTTGAGCGATGGTTTTTACCGACGAAGCGGCGGTGTTGACGGCAATCGATTTGACGACGTCGCCTTTCCCGGGCGTTCCTTCGGGGAGTTTGACGTATTTCGAGAACTTCGTGAAAAGCCCGTTGTATTGCTCGGAGAGGGGCGAGCCGGAGAGGCGTGTCTCGAATTCGCCTTGGTCGTTGCATTCAGCGGCAAGTTTGCGCATGCCGTCGAAGCATTCTTCGGCTTCGGCTTTGGCTTTTTCGGGTAGGTCGAAATAGTCGTAAAGGGCGTTGATTCTGGCTTTTAGCCACATTTCTTTATCCATAATGAAAAATATTTGTTTTTATTTAAATCCGTTGCCGTTCCACTTTCGTGTTTCGGTGGTTTCGATAGTTCCGTCGGGTCGATAGATGCAAATTTTGATGTCTTTGCCGTGTCGCGGCAGTTGCAGGCAGCCGCTGTAGCGGGGATGTGTCATGAAGAGGTCTTCGCTTTCGCGGGTGAGACTTCTGATGCATTTCGCTTCGGGGTAGTAGGCGAAGAGTCGAAAATACGTAGTTGGTCGGACGTCGACGCCTTCGCCAAGCACGTTGAGAGCAAAGAGCGTCGAGCCGTCGTTGCAGCGCCAAATGCAGGCTTCCATGCCGCTCGCCGGTGCACCGCCGCTGTTGTAGGCGATGTAGCCGTTGGCGTTGTCGATGGTTTGTGTTGCCTCGAGGTCGGGGTCGGGCTGACGGCTGTCGACGATTAGCGTTGTGGCATCGCGCACAACGTCGTCGAACACGAACTGACGCACGGCTTTAAGCATGTCGACCACCGACGGTCGTTCGCCGAGTTGTGCCGGATAGGCTTCGTCGACGTTGAAGAATTTCAGCGTAGTGCCTTTGTTGGCAATGTTGATGATGTCGTCGGAGAGCGTTGCCAGCAGGAAGTTGCCCGAGCGGGCAAGTCGGAGGGTGCCTTCGGCGTCGAAGTTGGTAGTCGTCATCGAATAGTTGAGGTCGTTGCCTTGCAGGGTGTATGTGCCTTCGTAGTAAACCAAAGGCTCGAAGTCGAGCACTTCGGTGCCGGGAATATTCGGCAGGCGGTTGTGTTGCCACAGGATGATGCTTCCGTCGACGTCGAGGGTCAGCGTGATGTTTTTGTTGCCGCGATTTGCGTCATAGAGTTGCCATGTGCCCTCGAGAAACTCGAACGACACGTTTTCGGTCGCTGCTTCGGTCGGTTCGACCGTGGCGGCGATGCTGTCGGCGGTAGTGGCTGTGTCGCCGGATTTTGCGTGTGCACAGGCTGTCATTGCGGCTGTTGAGAGTATTAATATGGTTAATGTCGATTTATTCATAGTTCAAATCGGAGCAATAGTATTGATACATTATGAGCGAGCCGTCGTCGCCGCTTATTGTAATTGTCATCTTGACGGTGCGGCCAAGTACGTCGACAAACTCAACGCCGTGCTCGGGCGCGTCGCCGTTGAACGTCATATCGACCGTCAGGCGTTCGCCGGGCTTGAGCGCGGATTTGGTCGCCACTGTGCGTTCGGAGAATCTTGCCATGCCGTCGCTGAAGTCGGCGTCGCTGAGCGCGAGCACTTTCAGGTTATACACCGCCGCCGACGTTGTGAGAGTCACTTTGTCGCCGTCCTGAATGGCTGCGAGAGGACGAAGTGTGGAAATCGGCGTAAGCGGAATTTCGACTGCCTGCTCCATGTGCGACTCGATGTTGTTCCGGTAGTCTTCTTCCGTCCAGTCAAGCTTCGTTGCGCCTTCTTTCGGCTCGTACATCGGTTCGTAACTGTGGAAGTAAGTATATTCCATGGTGTGTAGGTCGTAGTATCGCATCCAAAAGTGGTTGCAGAGGAGTTCGCCGTCGCGGATGTCGTAGAGTGCTGTAATCTCGGTAGATGCGCTCACGGCGCCGACGTTGAATAGCTCGTTGTTTTTTGTCAGATACCATTCGTCTCGGAAATAGTAACCGGAAAGGATGAGTTTTATTTCGTCGCCGTCTTGACGATAGAGGTTGATGATGGGACTTGCTTTGCTGCTGTATGTGTTGTGGTCTCTATCCTTGAGGCCTCCGATTATCAGGTATTGTTCGTCGCCGATTGTCCGCAGTGTGTAGCCGACGGCGTTGAGGTCGATTTTGTCGTCAACGGTTAGAGCGGTTCGGTAGACTTCGTACATGCCGTCTTGTAATTCTTCGCTGCCGCAGCAAAGAGTCGTGGCAACGCTTTCGAGCGTCGAGACGTAAGGCAAGAGTTCTTCGTCGCAGGCGACGGTTACTGTGGAGTCGGCGGCTGCATTGGTGCCGGTTTCGGCTTTTGCTTTGTTGCCGCACGCCGTGCCGGCAAGGCTGAATAGTGCGGATAACGCTATGATGATTGATTTTTTCATTGTCGGATTTGTTTAGCGAAGACCTTTATAGGTAGTACCTTTCTTAATTTCGCGCACCTTCATATACATCGAGCCGTTCGCGTTGATGTAACAGAATCGGTCGCTGTCGGGGCGTTTTACGGTGATGCGAATGTCTTTCGAACTGTCGTAGCCTTGGCAGCGGAGTCGCACGGTGATGAGTTCGCCGTCGGAGGTGCGTTGTGTTGTGCCGATGGTCACGACCATTGTCAGCGGCCGAGTGGGGTTGTAGCCGTTGTCGGCGGTAGCGCCTGCCATATAGGAAGCCGCCTGGTATGGGCGCGGGTCGTTTGTGCCTTTGACGAACCATTCGCGAAGACGTCCGCGAGCGTGCGCCGTCAGCCCGGTTGCGGTGTTAATCATGTCGAGACATTCTTCGCCGACCGATTGCCCGTATTCGCTATAAATGCCGAGCGCAAGCACTTGCAGGGCGACGACGCCTTCGGGGCTTGTGCCGATTTGGTTGCGAAGCGCGCTGAATTCGGCGACGTTGGCGGGCAGCGCCGTAACTTTCACGGTGCGAGTGTTGCCGCTCTTTGTTATGGTTGCTTTCGGTGCTGCGGCAGTGGTCAGTGCCATTATTAAGAACAGAGCCGCGGCAATTGCATGACGAATGCCGATGTGGGTGTGAGCCGATGTGGTGTTCATAGTTTTATGTCGTTTTGTTTACGGCATAAAATTAGTGCAAAGATTAGCAAAAGAGGTTTCGTTTAAGGAACATCGTATTTCGTTTAAGGAACATTTTTGCAGAAAAAGCACCCCGCTCGACGTGTTTTAGGTGAATTTTTCGTTCTCAGCGCATGAAATAGGGCGTTTTTGAGTTGGACTTGGAACCTTAAAGATTTGGCGATTATTGACAATTTCGGCTAAATAAATTTGGGGATTATTGACAAAGTCATGTCAGTCGGCATCTTCGATGCGGTTAGAAGGCGCTGTCGCGCGGTTAGAAGGGTATAGAACCCATCAGCTATCACAACCGAACCTCTCTCGAGGTTCGAGTGTCTATGTCATTGTCGCTCACCGGGTTAAGTGCCTCCAGCACTGAACCCGGCGTTACCCACAATTGGCGCCCCTCCGGGGCTTTTCATTCTCATCGTATCTTCGACACGATGAGAATATCCTGGTCGAGCCGAGGCGCAGACTGTTTGCTCTCTTACTATTTTATTTCTTCGAAGTCGACGTCGGTGATGATGGGGTCGCGGCGCGGGGGCGTTGCGGGGTCGGTGTGGTTGGAGTTCTCGGGCGACTGGGTTGTGTCGTCGGCGGGGATTTCTTCGAAGGCTACGTATTCGCCCACTTTATCTTTTGCCGGCTTGCGTCGACGCGGTTGTTCGGGTTGTGGTTGTTGCCCTGCGCTTTGTGCTTGGCTGAAAAATTTGCGCATACGGCGATGCATTCGCCAAGCTTCGTAGCCTATGCGCAGCAAGGGCATAATGATGAATGCTATAACTAAGAAAAATATAAAAAATAGAATGTATCCCACTTCAAAACTTGTTTAGACCGATATAACACTTTGTCGGCTACAATTGTTCACGGCGTGAATCGATGAGCGACAAAATTATGTAGAGGATAATCGCGAAAGCCAGGGCGGACAAGCCAATCGCGCAAACGCCGGCAACGGTGGCAGCGATGAGCGTATAGCGTAGGGCGTTGCCTTTCCATGCAAGCGACTTTACTTTTAGTGAGAACATACGCAGGTTGCAGACCATCAGGTAGGCTGTGGCAAGCGAGAGTATTATCATCACGGCGTCGCCGGGGTAGCCGAACTCGTTGACCCAAGCGATTGCGCCAATCCAGAAGATTGCGTTGGAGGGAATAGGAAGTCCGATGAACGACGTCGTTTGACGGTCGTCGACGTTGAATCTTGCGAGGCGCAGAGCGCCGAAGGCGGTGGTGATGAATGCGGCAATGGCGAGCCAACCGCTGCCGTTTGCGGTCATTGCGTTGTAGGCAAGTGCGGCGGGAGCGAGGCCGAAGCTGATGAGGTCGGCGAGCGAGTCGAGCTCTTTGCCGACTGCGGAGTAAGCGTGGAGCAGACGTGCCGAAAGTCCGTCGCAGAAGTCAAAAATCGTAGCCAGTCCGATGCAGACAAAAGCCCATTGCCAAGCGTTTAGGCAACCTATTGTGTCGTTGTAGCGGAATGCGAAAACTATGGCAAAGCATCCGCTGAGGAGGTTGAGCAGGGTGATTGTATTGGGGATTTGCTGCTTTATGAGGCGTATGAGTTTCATTCTTGTGTTTTGTTGAGGTAAGCGATGGGGGTGATTCCTCCGGTTGTTTTATCGCCGATTTTTACCAATATTTTAGAGTCGGCGGGCAGGTATATGTCGATGCGCGAGCCGAATTTGATGAACCCCATGTGCGACGATATGTTGGCTTCGCAACCGGGGTAGGCGTAGGTGACGATGCGTCGAGCGATAGCACCGGCGATTTGACGCATGAGCACGCGATGTCCCGACGGCGTCTTGATAACCACCGACGAGTGTTCGTTCTCCGAACTCGACTTCGGGAGGTATGCGGCGCGGAAGCGTCCCGGCGAATAGTCGGCGCATTCTACTGTTCCGTCGACGGGATACCAGTTGGCATGGACGTTAAACACGGTCATAAACACCGAAATCTGAATGGCGCGCGAGTGAAGATATTTGTCTTCGAACACTTCTTCGAGGGCTACAACGGTTCCGTCTGCCGACGACACCACGACGCCTTCGCGGCTGCCTTTGAAGTCGCGAAGCGGCGAGCGGAAGAAGTTGAGCACAAGCAAAAAGGCTAATAACGATACCGACGCTACTATCCAGGGTATTACTATCGGCTTGATAAACAAGAATGCCGTGACACTCACCATTGCAAGTATCAAAAATAGGGCTACGATGATATTGGCGCCTTCTCTATGTAGTTTTACTGCCATTTTTTTGCGTTTATCATACAAAAGTAAGACAATTTTTCCAATTATCCTAATTTTTGGTAATAAAAGACGAATTTTCGCAATCGGGAGTATATAAAAAGAAGCGCGCCCCCGACGAGGGACGCGCTTCGAGAGTGTATGTGAATTGATTATTTCACTGCCACTTTCACGCCGTTAACGATGTAGATACCTGCGTTGAGACCGTTGAATGTGGTCTTGCCGTTTTGTACCTTTTCGCTACGGATGAGCGAGCCTACTTCGTTGTAGATGTTGACAACGCCTGCAGCCGAAACGACAGTGATGTTGCCCTTGCCGCCGAATGCTTTGAAGCCGTTAGCGGTGAGTGTGCTTACACCTGAGTCGCCGACACCGATGTAGATGTCTTGACTTTCAAGTAATGAGTTCCATGCGCCGACTGTCGAGAAGTCGAGAGTGATATCTTCCGACTTGTAGCCATCGCGGTAAGCGCGAACGAAGTAAGTTTTAGTTCCTACGTGGTCGATGTCTTCGAAGAAGTAGTCGCCGGTTTCGCTGCCTGTCGGGGAAGTAGCCACAACTTCGCCGTCGCAGTAGAGGTCAACCTTAGCGTCGAGAACCGGTTGGTTGGTAGCCTTGTCGTAAACGACGCCGGTTACAGCGAATGATTTCGACTTGAGGTAAATGTTGCTAACAACGCCGGTAGTTGTAACAGTTGCCGGGTCGGGATCTTGGCGCTCGAAGAAGTAGTAGGGAGCCTCAGCGCTGAGGTAGTAGTCGCCTGCTGCGCTAACTTCGAAGTTGAAAGCACCGTCTTCGCCGGTTGCTTCGAGACTGCCGATGATTGCCCAGTTGCTGTCGCTGATGTCGACATAAGCGCCTGCGATAGGCTCGTTGGTGTCGGCGTCGAGCACTTGACCTTTGACGAAGCCCTTGTTGAGGACGATGTTGGCAACAACGTCGCCGTCAGCGAACGAGATGGGTTCTGCCGAGGGAAGATAGCCGGCAACGCTTACGTTAACTGTATAGTCGAGTGTGTGTTGGATAACGTCGACAGAGTAAGCACCGTTTTCGTCGGTAGTGCCATAGTATTCAATCTCGCCCGATTTTACAACGACCGGAGTGTTGGCAACGGCAGCGCCGGTTTCACCGATTGTTACAGTACCCGAAACGTTCTTGGACGGAGTTACTGCAAGATACATTACCGGAAGAGGTCTGTCGTTTTTTGTACAAGACAAATCGTCAACATTTATGTTGTCATCTGCTCCATAAAGCATGTGACCGGTAACGTCGGTTACTTCGAAGTTTACTGACTGAAAACCATCAGCACTAGAAGTCGAAACGATGCGGATATCGCCGCCATCATAGATGAATCCGTCGGGGAATGAGATTTCGTAGATGGTTTCAGTGTTATCTTTCGAACCTTTTGCTACAGCCAAGCTGAGTTGGTCATCTTTGTAGAGTGTCATGCCTTCTACGCCGCGACCTGTGTTGGCTGTGCCTTCCGGAACATTGGCTACCCACGATTTGACGTTATATGTTAAGTTTTTCGCTGCGTGGTAGCCTTTGAAACGCAAAGCGTCAATCTTTGTGCCTGCAGGAATGCCGAGCATAGATTTCGGATAAACAAGTTCGACTACGCTTTTCTTATAAAAAAGATTAACAGGTCCGAAACTCGTCTTAGAAGAAACCGTACCTACTTGGACTTCAGCGTCGGCGGTTTCTGCACCGATAGTGAGTTGAACGACGTCGGTAGCAGCAGTAATGCCTTCGGCAACGAATTCGATGTAAGTGTCGAATGTACCGGTAGCGTGCGGAGTGAATGTAAATTCGAACTCAGCCTCTGCATTTGCTTGAATCATGTTGGCGGGAGCCTCCACAGTGATGTCGTCGCCAACGTGGAGCACTGCAGTGTAGCCGTTACGCCATTGACGGTTTGCACCGTTGAGCACTTTTGCTGTTGCAGTGTAGGCGTGGTTGACGGTTGCGGTAGTCGGAACGTTGTTGTCGATGATGCGCAAGCCCTTAGCCTCTGTAAGTTGGATGTTTTGAACAACACTGCCTGCCTTAGCCGATACGGTGATGTTTTCGCTCTCGTCGTACGGGAATGCGTAGTAACCGTCTTTAGCAACGCTAATGCTGTAGTCGAGGTTGTCTTGGTAGATGTCAGCGCTGTAAGCACCGTTAGCATCGGTAGTTGCGCTATAGATGGTGTTGCCCGAAGTCAAAGTAACTTCGGCACCTTCAATGGCAGCACCTGTTGCTTTGTTGGTTACAGTACCCGAGATTGTCGGGATTTGACGCTCTGTCCAAAGATACAATACCGGAACTGACGATACTTTGGAGAATGATACCGTTGTCAAATTGTTGGTCTCGGTGTTTTTGTCGTTTCTGCGAGTAACGTTTACGCCGGCTTTGTTGAACGATTCGACGTAGAAATTAGCAAATTTTTCCGACTTGGAAATAATTACCACGCGGATGTTTCCACCGGTGTAGACGAACGGAGTAGCGAGGTCGAACTGAATGAGGTCAACGTGTTCGCTCGATGTGCCGTTCTTAACAAATGTATATTCGCCGTTGTAGACTTCGGTCATGCCGGAGTGGTCGTAGGGAGTCATTCCGGTCGACACGGGAGCCTCATCGGTAGTGTTCTCGATGTAGTACTGCAAATTGGTTAATTGGTTAGCGGTAGTTTTGTAACCGCGATACATGATTTTTTCAATTTTAGCACCTGCCTCGAGTCGAATTTGGTCGGCGGTGTAGATGGTTTCGGTTTCGTTATTACAGAAGTTTGAAGTAATCAAAGAAGAAGAAGACTCCGTAGTGTAATCGCCGACGTTAAGCCAACCGATAGCCGATTCTTCGCTGACAACAACGGTCGACTCTTCAGCATACGAGAATCCTTCACCGTAGATTTCAATCTTAGCGGGGAATGTTCCTGCAGTGCGCGGAGTCCATTCGAGAGTGAGCGATTTCGGCGAAGTGCGGTTGTAAGAGTCGCGAGCAATTGCCGGAACGTCTTGTTCAGCAACAGTTTCGCCACCTACAACGTAGCGTACCTTCAACGCACCTTCTGCGATGTCGCTCGAGCCTGCATTAATGAATGTGATAGCCGGCTTGTAAGTGTAGTTTACTGTCATTTCCGTCGGAAGTTTTACCTCTGTTGCAACGATGTCGAGAGTAGGCACTTCGCAAGGAGAGAAGCCGTAAATGTTGTCGATACAAGCGTAGCCCGATTCAAATGCGATGTAGCCTTCGCCTGCGGGAACGCCCTCAAGAATGAATGTTTTGAGTTTTGCAGGATAAGGATATTCGCTTTCTTTCTCTACGAGAATCTTGTCGGCTTCGTCTGTCGCCTTGTTGCTGATAGTGCGCAGAAGCGTCCAGTTTTTGCGGTCGGTAGAGTAGTAAATGTTAACGAAGTTATCCGCATAAGTGCTGTAAGAGTTTTGGCTTGCTTGGAAAGAAAGCGTTTCACCTGGGGCAACGCTGAGTTTCGGAGAAACAAAGAGAGTCGGATCTGAAGAAGAACCATTTTTAGCCACATATTTGTTGCCGCCAACTTTGTAGTCGCCCATGCTCCAGCTGCTTGCGTTGGTAGTGTAAGAGCCGACAGGGTATTTTTCGTCTTCGAAGTTGACAAACCACTTAGTCGGGTCGGTAACGATAGAAACTACAGCCAAGTTGAATGTTTTGTAAGTATCAACGTCGATAGCAACGTTACCGCTCCATGTTCCGGCAGCTGCAGCCGAGGCTGTAACGGTGAGTTTCAGTTCGCTGTGAGCGGGGATAGTAATCGGGAATTCGGTATATTCAACAGTATCGTCGTTCTTAGCGGTAACTTTGAAAGAGAAGCCTTCGGGAGCGGTGATAGAAGTGATAGTAGCCGGAGCACCACCTGTGTTGTTGCGCAAGCGGTACGACTTCGACGAGTCGGCGCCAATCATACCGAAATCAACGACTGTGCCGTCGGCAAGAACATCTGCCTTGTCTACGATGCTTACTTGGAAATTCGGCAAGTAAGGATAGATGTCGTACCATGCCGCGTTTGAACTGGCTCCACCGATGTTTTCAACAATGTGGAAATTGTGGTAAATCTTATCTGTAATATCGAACGTGCATGTAGCAGTAACGGTCAGAGTGTAGGTTTCGCCGGGGGCTAATGCTTGGTCGATAGCAGTAGGTTCGCCGATAAGGGTGTCTGCTGAGTTGTCTTTAATAGAAAGAGAGTAGCCTTCATCGCCCGGGTTGAGATTTTCGTCACCGGTATTTTGGACGGTTACTTCGAAGCTGAAAGTAGCAGTGCCTTCCGGGGTTAAGTCTATGTAGCTATTTGTGTTCAGTTTTGTGATTTTTGTAACCTTTAAAGACTTAGTGCCACCGTAAGAGATGCTTGCTGCCGTAAATTCGTCGATACAAGCATAGTTGAGGCGAATGCCAAGGTAAGTGCCTTCGGCAACTGCCGGAATGGTTACTTGCGTCCATTCTTCAGTAGAGAGGGTCGGCATGTCGGTTACCGTGTATGCGTCGCCTTTCGTGAACGAGCCGTCTAAATTGCGGGTACAAGTGAAGAAAGTTACAGTACCTGATGTTTTTGTTAACTTCAGATACATAGTCACATCGCCCGACAGTGCGGGTGTTACGAGCAGGTCGTTCGCAGTCTTGGAATAACCGCTACCAATGGTTTGGCTACCTGCTTCAATGTAGGTACCATTGTTTACTCCGCCTGTTTCGCGCGAGTAGTACGACACGTAGTAGGTTTCTCCTGAGCTCCACTCGTCATAGTCATCCACGTACTCGTCGACGATGTGACTCCAATACTCGGGAGCGAATGCGTGGTCCGTCAGAGGAGTCAGCCCTTCGAAGCTTTCGCTGTAGGGGGTGATTGTCGTCTTCTCTGCGCGAGCGAACGGAGCCGCCACAAACAGAACCAACAGGGTTAATAAAAAGTTAATTTTTCTCATACACTAAAAATTTAGTTAGTAATAAAATAGTAATAAAAAATTGGTGAGATGAGGGCGTTTCACCGCCCTCATCCCTGTAACGCGTATTAGCGTTTGATGAGTTTTGTAGTAAATATGCCGTTTTCGTTCTTAGCGGAGAGCACGTAGATGCCTGCGCTGAGGTCGGAAACGTCGATGCGGTTTGCTGCGTTAGCGCGAGCCACGACAGCGCCGTTGAGGTTCGTGATAGTAACGTCGGCGGTTTCGCTGAGGTTAACAACCGAAGTTGCCGGGTTGGGGAATACGCACATTTTGATGCTCGAAGCTGTGCTGATTCCGCCTTCGATTTCTTCGAAGTGTTCGTAGCAGAGGTCGTCGAAGAAGGCAGCGAGTCCGGCAGTTACGGTGTGGCGAAGAGCCACGTAGATGCTTTGACCGGCGTAAGCGCTGAGGTCAACGTCGAACGACTCGTAGGTCTTGCCGTTGTAGTAAGGCATTTGCTTGGTCGACATCACTGTCGTGAAGTTGGCGGTAGCGTCGTTGCCTGTTGTGCTGACGAGCACTTCCACGCTGTGGGGCGTTTCCGGCAGGATTGAGTTGACGCTGTTCCAGTTGCGAGCGTAGAAAGTGAAGTGCGAGTTTGCGGTAGCCTTCATCTTCGGCGAAATCAACCAGTCGTCGGCAGCGCTGTCGTCCGACGGAGCGATTGCTACGAGGACTTTCGTGCCCGAAACGGGGTTGAACACGTTGTTCCAGTTTTCAGTGTCTTGTACGCAGAACGCGAACGGTTCGCCCCAACGCGGATACGACATACCGGTCATAGCCGTTGTCGGCTTGTGGTCGACGTCGATTGTGGTAAATCCAACGGGAGTGGTGTTGCCCGGGGTGTCGTCTTCGAAGTCGAAGAATGCAACGTCGGATGCGAGAGCAATACCCTTGACGGGGAGTTCGATGGTCAAGCCGTTGGTAAACGTAACGGTCATAGCGTCGTTGACTTCGGCTGCCGTGGTGAGCGCGTTGAACGTAAGTTCGAACGTAGCCGCCTTGCGCGTGTCGATGACGGTGCCTGTTGCAAGTGTGCTGCTGAAGTTAGGCGTTGCAAATGCAACCGACGAAACGGTGAGCGCTTGTTTCCCTTCGTTGATTACGGTGAGCGTCTTGTTAGACTTGCGCGAAGCGTTGTAGTTCACCTTGCCGGCATCCCAGAGCGATGTGCTGAACGATGCTTTAGCGTCGGACGAACCTTCGATGGTAATCATGTCGAGGCCGACACCTGTCGACTTCATATAGCTGTGAGCCAGATAGCGCCAACGGAAAGACACCGTCTTGCCTGCGTATTCAGCGAGGTCGATGCGCTCGTGGCACCAGTATTCGTTGTTCTTGTCGGAAAGGATTGCAAGTTGCTTCCAAGCGCCGTCGACGTTGATTTCGAAGAACGTAGCATCGATGCCGTCGTCGCCGGTGGTTGTGTTTTCAACCAATCCTGTTTCGTCGATTTTGAGAGCAACCGGCATATCGTTGCCCCAGTAGAAGCTGATTTGGAGCGGTTGGTCGGCGGGCAGTTGGAAATCGGGCGTAGCGAGCGAAGTCTCAGTCTCGGCAGCGCGGCACGAAGCCGACATACTGCGTTTGCCGTCGTAGGGATTTACGCTGTTGTCGCTCCAGCGAGTGCCTTGGTTGTTGGAAATCGACCATCCGAGCGGCGGAAGCACATCGCCTTCGAAGCTTTCGGTGTAGGGGAATGTCGAAACCGTCTGGTCGGCGAGGGTAGTGAACGACCAAGTAGCAGTTTCCGGAGCCACGCCGACAGAGTTGTACGGCTCAACGCGCCAGTAGAATTTCGTTGAGTAGGGGAGACGGTCGATGACGTACGAAGTGGCAGTGCCCAAATCTACGCCGTTGACGAGGTTGGTTGCTTTTTCGTCGCTACCGACGTAGAGGCGATAGCCTTCGGCGAATTGTGCTTCCGACCATTCTAACTTCACGTCGCGGTTGAACACGTTGGTAGATTCGTTGGCAGGCGCGATGCAAGTCGAAGCCACGGGCACGCCGCCGGCACCGTAGAGTTTCGGGAGCACGACGCGGTCGAGGAAGAACATCGAAATTTCGGGCGGCGTTTCACCGTCGAATGCGATTTCGGAGTATTCCCATTTGAGGTAGCAGTTGTCGGAAGCGGGAGTACCGAGGTCGATGGTTACGTTGTCGATTGTGTTGACTTTGTCCATCGGCGCAGTCCAAACGGTAGTCCAAGTAGCGCCGCCGTCTTTCGAGAAGAGTAGGAATACGTCGTTTTCGGGCGCAGCGCCTTCTAAGTCGGAGTCGAATTCGTTAAAGCAAGTGAAAGAGACTGTTTGAGCGCCGGTCGACATGTCGAGACGGGGAGTGACGAGCGTCGAAGCGCCGTCCATCGACGGACCGCTGTATGCGGAGTAGTCGCCTTCGAGGGCATAGTAGGTCTGAGCCCATCCTTTGCCGCTCCAGCCCACGGGAGGACAACCGTGTTCGAAGCCTTCGAACGTATAGTCGTCAGGGAGAGCCACCTTGTTGGCAACGCAGCGGATAGTAACGTCGCCGCCGTTGGTGTGGATGACCAAATTGGCGTCGGCTGCGCTGGTGAGCGATGCCGCGTAGGAAATCTGGAACTCGGCGGTTTCGTATTTGTCGAGGTTGATTTCGCTTTCTTCGAGCGTCGTTTCAATGCCGTTGGGAGCGTCGATGCCGGTGATAACGAGTCCGTTAGCGCCGTTGTTTTTGAGGGTAATCACTTCCGACCACACTTTTTCGCCGATATAGACGTCGCCGAAGTTGTAGAGCGTCTTCGAGATGTTGGCAATCGGAGCGTTTGCCGGAGTATATTTCTTCACAATCACGTCGTCGAGATAGACCACGTTGGCGGTCTGTTTTTTCATCTTGTAGACGAACGCGAGTTTCACGGTTTTGCCTTTGTAGGCTTCCAAACCGATTTTGGAGTTGTAGACCTGCCAACCTGTCCATGGGAAGGTTGTTACACCGCTTTCTTTGAGGGCAACCGGGTCGAAGAACGACCAAACGGTCTGCGCACCTGCAACGTCGCCATCGACAACGACGCGCACTTGCAGTTCGTACTCTTCCTTTTCGAGAGCCGAAGCCGAAGCCGCTTTCCAGTTGAACGAGAGTTGGTAATTGTCGTCGAGAGTGAGTTCCGGCGAGAAGAGAATTTCTTCGCGCGGACCAAAACCTTCAGCGGAGCTGGTAAACATTGCACCGTCGCAACTTGCACAGTGCGTGCCGGAGATTGAACCGTTTGATGTGTAATACACGTTCCAACGATAGTCGTCGCGGTTACCAAGATAGTCGCCTGTAGTAGTCCAACCGGTAGGTAGGTTGGGGTCGAATGATGTTTCCGTGTTGTCTGATTCAAAGTCTTCGCTGAGAATAGTTTGACCATTGACACCCATAGAAACAAGTCCGCAAACCGCTAATGCGAGATAGATTTTTTTCATAATGGTTGTTGAATGAATTTATACCTTAATTAGATTTATCGGCAAAATTACAAATTTTTTAGAAAAAACAAGAATAAAATTTCAAATAGTTATAAAAATCTTTTTAAAAGTGGCATTTTTAACACGAAAATGCTATAAACAGGTCACATTATGACGGTATAATATGCGGAAATTTCGAGTTGTCGCAAATATTTCGTATATTTGCCCGCAAATAACTAATCAACAGACAATAATGAAAATCTTAAGACAATTAACGGCGGTAGCGATGCTGCTTGTAGCGGTTGCGTTGCAAGGGCAAACTCGCGAGTATACGTTGACAATCAACGTTACGGCGGCTACCGGCGAAAGCCTCGAAGGCACGACTTTCTCGCTCAAACAAACCGACTATTCTATGAGTTACAGCGCAAGTGAGACAAAACTCAATGCATCAGGCACTTGCGTGATAAAAGTGTATGGCGGCAACCACGAACTCGTTATCAAAAAAGAGGGATTGAACACCTACGAAGAGGCGTTCAACGTTGCCGGCGACGTGACGAAAAACATAACGCTGACCGAAGCGGTTCGCGAGCCGTTTTCGCTCGATGCTACGGTCATCCACGACGCCTACACGGGGCGCGACGATGCCGTGCTGACGTGGAATAAAGAAAAGCCGGCATTTTTCGACGATTTCGAGAGCTATCCCGACTGGTCGATAAAGTTCGGCGACTGGACCGGCATCGACGGCGACCGTCAAGCTGCGGCAGCATTGCTTGGCAGCTACATGAATCGCGGCACGCTTCAATATGCGCAAATCATCAACCCGATGACCGTCGACCCGACGTGGTGGTACGAGTACGAAGTGCTCCGCCCCTATAGCGGCCGTCAGTACGTCGGCTTTACGCGCACCGAATCAGGCGAAGCCAACGACGATTGGCTGATTTCACCGGCAATAACCGTCGGCGTCGACAACGTGGTACGCTTTATGGCAAAGGCTGCCGACAAATATCGCGAACGCTTCGAGGTGGGCATCACCCTCGTCGACGAGCCTACGTCGAAAGATTTCGCAATCCTCTCGTCGGGCAACTACGAAACCGTATCGTATGAGCAATGGGTGCCGAAAGTCTACGACCTGTCGGCATATTCCGGCAAGACAGTTAAAATAGGTATACATTATATCGGTGAAGCCAATCGCGGCGGAGCCTTTATGCTCATGGTCGACGACTTCTACGTCGGACAGCCTGACGGCATCGAAACGGCATCGCTTTCGCTTCTGCGTCGCGCCGGTGCGCGCACATCCACAGCGTCGCAACCGACGTTCGTTACCTACCTCGACGGCGTCGAAACGGGTAGAACGTCCGATTGCAGTTTCACCTTCGTCGGACTCTCCGACGGAGAGCACACGCTCGGCGTCAAAGCAGTCTATCAAACCGCTGAAACGTCGACGTCTACGACAACCGTAACCATCGATAAATCAAGCAACGTTCCGGTCAATATACAAGTGACGACCAACAACGGTGCATCGCCCGACGGCATTACGGTCAGCTTGACCAACAAGGCTACAAGCGAGGAATATCACGCTGTGGTTGCCGAAGGTGCGGCAAGCATTGTGTCGTTGCCCGCGGGCGACTATCTGCTGAACATCGCAGAGGAAGCCTACGAAACCGTAGAGCGCGAACTTGCCATCTCCGGCAGCGTCTACGTCTATGAAGTATGCCTGAAAGAGCGCTTGATAACGCCCTACAACCTTACGGCAGACGTTACGGCAAACGCCGAATCAGCCGAACTCATCGACGTGCTGCTCTCGTGGAACCAAGACCTCGGCTTCGCCGACAGCTTTGAGACCTACGAAGATTTCTCGACCAAGTTCGGCGAATGGACAACCTACGACCTCGACAAATTGCCCGTCTATCCTATCGGACTCGGCTCAGCCGACAATATCGTAAGTTTCCCCGGCTCGGGTACGGCAACCAAGCCTGAACCGGCAGCGCCGATGGTGTTTAACCCCAAAACGACAGTACCGTCGATGGCAGCCGACCAAGCAATCCTTGCTCCCACCGGCGACAAAACCGTAATCTTCTTCTCGCCGCAGCGCGCAGCCGCTGACAAGTGGCTCATCTCGCCTGCGCAAGTGATTCGCGAAGGCTACGAATGGCACGTCACGGCAAAGGCATACTCATCCTATCCGGAAACGGTTGAATTCTGCATTTCCGAATCGCCCGAACCGGCAAACTTCACCATGCTCGACCAAGAACAGTTGCCCGAAGGCTACTGGCAGACCTATTCGCTCGACCTCGGTGCTTATGCCGGCAAGACGGTCTACCTCGGCATTCACTACATCTCAAACGATGCCTTCTTGGCGCAAGTCGACGACTTCTATGTAGGTCCCGGCGAGGACGGCGCAGCGGCCTTTGTCGGCGATGTGCAGAATTATAGCGTTTCGCTCGACGGAAACAATGTAGAAACGACACAATCGACCAACTATACCTTCTCGGCATTGCATAACGTCAGCCACGTGTTCGGCGTCACGGCACACTATCTGTCGGGCGACTCCGAGACCGCATTCTACAACTATCAGGCGCAGGGCGGCGTTGCCAACCTTGAGCGCATGGGCGTAACGGTTGCCGGCACGAAGGGCGCAATCGTCGTTACCGCCGACAGCCTCCGAACGGTTGAAGTCTACGGCGCAACCGGCATCAGATATGCATCGGCTACGGTCGACGGCAGCCTTGAAATGGCGCTTCCCGCAGGTCTTTACCTCGTGCGCGTCGGTCAAACGTCGGCGAAAGTTGTTGTGAGATAATTCAAAATAACAAATAATAATACAAAATGGAAGAAAAAAAGCAAGAAGGGGTTAACATCCCCGAAAACGCGTTTCGCGAGTTGAAGCCGGGCGAACAATACGTGCCGGTGATGCGACCCGGCGAAGAATACCCGGAGGTTACGCCCTATTCGGTGACGATGGGCTTGCTGATGGCAGTGATTTTCAGCGCTGCAGCGGCTTATCTCGGGTTGAAAGTCGGTCAAGTGTTTGAGGCGGCTATTCCCATCGCAATCATCGCCGTTGGACTTTCAGGCGTACTGAAAAAGAAAGGCGCACTCGGACAAAACGTGATCATTCAATCGATTGGCGCATCGTCGGGCATCGTCGTTGCCGGAGCAATCTTTACGCTTCCCGCGCTCTACATTCTGCAAGAACGCTACGGCGACGCCATCAGCGTAAATTTCTTGGAGATATTCCTCAGTTCGTTGCTCGGCGGCGTGCTCGGAATCTTGTTCTTCATCCCGTTCCGTAAGTACTTCTGCGCGGATATGCACGGCAAATTCCCGTTCCCGGAAGCGACAGCCACCACGCAAGTGCTTATCTCGGGCGAGAAAGCCGGCTCACAAGCCAAACCGCTTATCATTGCCGGACTTGTCGGCGGTATCTACGACTTCCTGTTGTCGACATTCGGATGGTGGAGCGAAGTGCTTACCACCAAGGCAACGGCGTTGGGCGCGCACATCGCAGAGCAAACCAAGATGGTGTTTAAAATCAACACCGGCGCCGCCGTACTCGGTTTGGGCTACATCGTCGGTCTGAAGTATAGTTTCATCATCTTTGCCGGTAGCGCATTCGTATGGTATGTCATCGTTCCGTTGCTCGGCTCGGCGGCGCCGACGTTCGACTCGCCCGAAATGATTTTCACCGGACAAGCGCGCTACATCGGTATCGGCGGTATCGCAATGTCGGGAATCATCGGCATCATCAAGTCGTGGGGCATCATTCGCGGCGCCGTAGGACTTGCCGGACGCGAGATTCGCAACAAAGGCGGCGAAGTTAAGCAAGTGGCACGCACGCAGAAAGACATCTCGATGAAAGTGCTCACGTTCTCGCTCATCGCAGCGCTCGTCATCACTTTCGTGTTCTTCTACTTCGGCGTGATAAACAACCTGTTCCAGACACTCGTGGCGTTCATCGTCGTTACGGTCATCGCTTTCCTCTTTACGACCGTTGCTGCAAACGCAATCGCTATCGTGGGCACCAACCCGGTGTCGGGAATGACGCTTATGACGCTCATCGTGGCTTCGGCGGTGTTTGTAGCCATCGGACTTAAAGGCGCAGCCGGAATCGTTGCGTCGATGGTCATCGGAGGCGTAGTTTGTACGGCATTGTCGATGGCAGGCGGTATGGTGACGGATATGAAAATCGGCTACTGGCTGGGAAGTACGCCCAAGAAGCAACAGACGTGGAAACTCGTCGGCACACTCGTTTCGGCGGCTACCGTCGGCGGCGTTGTGCTTATCCTCGCCAAAGTCTACGGTTTCTACGGACCGAACGCACTTGCCGCACCGCAAGCAAACGCAATGGCAGCCGTTATCGAACCGTTGATGATGGGCGGCAAAACCCCGTGGTTGCTCTACGGCGTAGGCGCAATCCTTGCCATTTTGCTTAACTGGCTCGGCGTTCCCGCATTGGCATTCTCATTGGGTATGTTCATACCTCTCGAACTCAACGCACCGCTGTTGGTCGGCGGTTTGGTAAGCTGGTTCGTCAGCAATCGTTCGAAAGACGAAGAACTCAACAAGGCACGTCAGGAACGCGGTACGCTTCTTGCGTCGGGATTCATTGCCGGCGGCGCTTTGATGGGCGTAGTCAGTGCAGGTATGCGTTTCGGCGGCTTCGAATATAGCCACAGTCTGTCGGAATCGACAATGCAAATCGGCGGTATCGTCGTTTATGCGTTGCTCATCGGCTACCTCATCTGGGATTGCCTCCGCGCAAAGAAAGCATAGCAAGTTGTTTGCGATAATATATAAAAGATGCGACTCCGTCCGGGTCGCATCTTTTTGTGTCATAAATTTAATTTGCCGGTAATTTGCTGCTAATCTCACGCCTACCCGGTCGCACCGAGGCGGAATAGGTACCCCTGCCGTGTCGAAGATACGGCAGGGGTACCTGTGCCGGAGGTACAGCAATTGTGGGTAACACCCCTCCGGGGCTTTTTATTCTCATCGTATCTTCGACACGATGAGAATGTCCGGGTCGAGCCGTTTGAGGTGAATATTGTAGCTCAGGGGTGTCTCCTCGAATTATTCTGATGAGACGGAAAAAGAGAGGGTGTATCAATTGTTTTGATACGCCCTCTCCTCTGTGTTTTGTATGTCTGATTGTGTTATTTCAACGTGAATTTGAGTGCGGCTTTGGGGTCGGTCGACGATGCTGCCACGATGGCTGTAAATTCGCCGGGCTCGGCTACCCATTTGCCGACGCTGTCGTCGTAGTAACTCAGTGCCGAGCGGTCGATGGTGAATTCTACCGTCTTGGTTTCGCCGGGAAGGAGCGACACTTTTCGGAATCCTTTGAGTTCTTTAGCGGGGCGAACAAGTCGTGATTCGCTGTCGGCGATGTAGAGTTGCACAACTTCTTTGCCGATGCATTTTCCGACGTTTTTGACGTCGACCGAAACGGTGATTGAGCCGTCGGCGTCGATTGTCGGGCTGCTGATTTTCGCGCCGGAATATTGAAACTTGGTGTACGACAATCCGTGACCGAAGCCGAAGAGCGGCTTGATGTTGCGGCTGTCGGCGAAGCGGTAGCCCACGAAGATGCTTTCGTTGTAGCGCACGTTGATGCTGTCGCCGGGGTGTTCGCCGAGGCTGTGAGCGCCGACGTCGGCAAGGCGTTGCGGGAAGGTAAATGGCAGTTTGCCCGACGGGTTTACGTCGCCGAAAGCTACGCGCGCCAGTGCGTTGCCGGCTTCTGTGCCGCAGTACCATGCTTCGACGATTGCCGGAACGCTTTTTACCCACGGCATTTCAACGGCGTTGCCGCTGATGATTACTACGGTGATGTTCGGGTTAGCCTTTGCAAGTGCTTCGACGAGAGCATCTTGCTCGTAGGGGAGCGCCATCGATTCGCGGTCGTTGCCCTCGCAGTCTTGTCCGTCGTTTTTGTTCAGACCGCCGATGAAGAGCACCATGTCTGCTTCGCGAGCGGCTTCGACGGCTTCTGCGCGCAGCGTGGCGAGGTCGAAGATTTTCTCTGGAGCAACGGCGCCTTTAACGTCTTGAGCAGCCACTGCGGGCGATGCGTAGCCTGTTTTGTAGACCACTTCGATGCCGGTGCGGCGAGCGCGTTCGACGATGCCTTCGAGCGGCGAAACTTCATATTTTACTTTCAGCGACGACGAGCCTCCGCCGATGGTCATCGGATGCGTTGCGTTTTCGCCAACGACCAAGAGTCGGCGCACGCGTGTCGGGTCGATGGGCAGGGTATTTTTGTCGTTCTTGAGCAGCACGATGCCTTCTTCGGCGATGGTGCGTGCGGCAAGGGCGTGTTCGGCGGTGGCGAATGAGCCGAGCGGGCGGTTGGGTGCCAGGTTCGTGCGGAAAATCATTCGGAGGATTCGCGACACCTTGTCGTCGAGTTCGGCAGTCGTCACTTTACCGCTGCGAAGCATTTCCAGGTAGGGATTTGCCATATAGTAATAGTCGTAGGCGTTGCTAACACCCGAACTCATGCCGTCGGTCCACGAGCCGAACTCCATATCGAGTCCGTTGCGTATGGCTTGTTCGGTGTTGTGCGTGCCGCCCCAGTCGGAAACGACAACGCCGTCGAACTTCCAGTCGCGTTTGAGGATGTCGTTAAGCAGATATTGGTTGTGGCAGCATTGTTGTCCTTTGTATTGGTTGTAAGCGCCCATAATTGCCCAGGCGTGACCTTCCGTAACGGCAGCGTGGAAGGCTGGAAGGTAGATTTCGTGGAGTGCACGGTCGTCGACAATGACGTTGATATGTCCGCGCCAGCGCTCTTGGTTGTTGAGTGCGTAATGCTTAACGCAGGCAGCCACGCCGTTGGCTTGTACGGCTTTAATGTAAGGCACGACCATCCGCGAAGCGAGGTATGGGTCTTCGCCGAGGTATTCGAAGTTGCGCCCGTTGAGGGGTGTGCGGTAGATGTTGCAGCCGGGACCGAGCAGGATGTTTTTGTTGCGGTAGCGTGCCTCTTCGCCGATTGTGCGGCCATAGAGGTGCGACATTTGCTCGTTCCAAGTGGCAGCCAGGCAGGTAAGAGCAGGCAGAGCCGTGCAGGAGTCGTTGGTCCAGCCGGCGCCGCCCCACTCATCCCAAATCACTTCTTGACGTATTCCGTGCGGTCCGTCGGTAGTCCAGTTTTCGGGGATGCCGAGACGCGGCACACCCGGCGAACTGAATTTCGACTGAGCATGAATCATTGCAACTTTCTCTTCGAGAGTCATGCGGTGCAGCGCGTCTTGAACGCGCTCTTCGATAGGCTTTTGCGGGTTCAGATAATCGGGAGTCTGTGCCGCGCCTACCGATGCCATCAATCCGATGGCAAGGGCTAACATTAATTTTTTCATTGTTGTATTGGCTTTTTGTTAAGTATTTGTCTGCGTTAGTTGTATTTTTTGTGGTGCGATTTGTCGTCGGGTTCGTCGTAGTCGTCGTCGAATTCGTCGTCGCCGAAATCGTCGTAGTTTTCCATCGCGTTAAACTCTTCGAGAGCAGCTTCGATGTCTCGCATGCTGAATCGGCGAGATAATCCGTGAGCTTCGATAGACTGCGTAAAGTCAGCCATTTTGATAGCGGCTTCGGCGGCTTCGGCGCCTTTATTGCCGAGCGCACCGCCTGCGCGGTCGAGCGCTTGTTGTTCGTTTTCGGTGGTAAGTACGCCGAAAATAATAGGAGCGTTTCCGACAGTATTGAGTTGAGCAACGCCTGCAGTCACGCTTTGGCAAACGTAGTAGAAGTGGGGCGTATCGCCGCGAATAACGCAACCGATAACGATGACTGCGCTGATGCCTTCAATGTCAATCATACGCGCGGCGGCGTAGGTCAATTCGACCGTTCCGGGAACGTGCTTGACGATGACGTTCTTGTAGCCTTCGCGCTTGAACACGTCGAGCGCGCCTTGAAGCAGGGCTTCGGTAATGTTCGAATTCCACTCAGCCACGGCGATGGCAAAGAGGGGTTTGTGGAGTTTCGGCAAGTTTGACTTGACTTTTTTCGTTGCTTTCAGTTTAGTTGACATATTGTTATGGTTTTTGTTTACAAATTTACGCTAATTTATGGGTAATACAAAGATTTGCCGCTAAAACTTGCTTTTTCGGCTCGGGCGTAGTTTGCGGTATCCCCACATCCACAGCAGCGGCAGACCGACTCCGGCGAGCGAGTAGAGCAGCCAAAAACCGTCGTTCGGGTGGTCGTGAATGACCATGTGGCATCCGATTTGTGCGAAGTCGAGGTCGTACCACCAAATCTTGATGAGGCTGACCGCTTTGAACGACACGATGTGGAAAATGTAGATGTAGAGCGACATCTCGCCGCAGCGGACGAGTGCGCGCTTGACAATCGACTCGCGGCGGTCGATGAGCCGCGACAGTTGGTAGGTGACGAAAAATCCGGCGATTCCCGTGAGTGGCAGTGTTGCTACGTCGCGCATCTTTGGCGATAGATTCATTCCCGCCCAATGCTCGTGAGTGCCGACGGCGAGAAGTGCGATGCAACCGACAATTGTCGCCCAATACCACGGGCTGCGCACGTTTGTGCCGACGCGCTGCTCAATGATGCGATAAATGACGCCGAAGCCGAAGAAAAACATTCCCCAGGTTTCGCGAATGCCGCCTTGCACGATGCTGACGCGCAAGCCGTAGTTGATTTTCAGCGCGGCAAATCCCAGTGCGCCAAGGCAAATCAGTGCCGCCGCTTGCCATCCCGTGCGCGATTTGCCGCGGTTGTCGAGCAGTCGGTAGACTATCAAAAAGAGTATGCTCGTGATGAGCAGGGCGCGGAAAAACCAGAATGCGCCGGCGAGAAATTCGTCGTAGCCGCCCATCGAAAACACGATGTTGACGGCGCGTTGCAGCCCTTGTTGGAAGGTGTAGGGGTGGGTGACACCGCCCGACCAGTTGCCGTAGGTTTCGTTGAGGATGCCCCACGAGAACATCAAGTTGTGGATGAGCAGAAAGAAGATGCTCCACTTGACAAACGGCACGTATAATCCTTTGAATCGCTTTGCGCAGAACTGCCAGGGCTCGTCGACATGAGCGCGCGTGAAGAAGTAGCCTGCCGTGATGAAAAACAGCGGCATATGGAAGAGATAAATCAGGCTCATCAGCGTCCCGGGGCACTCGGCGTGCCCGACAACCATAAGTATTATGGCTATTCCTTTCGCTATCGATATGGATGTGTTGCGTTGACTCATAAAAAATGTTGTTTGAGCCACAAAATTACGAACTTTTTAGCATTTTTAGGCTCCTTGTTTACTAAATTTTTCGTATCTTTGTATGCTTATTACGGCAAAGCGGTTGTGTGTTTTGTGATATTGCGGTTTTGTCGTTGTAAGTGCTTATATAATAATTATTTATGGAAGAAAACAAAGAAAAGTATAGTGCGAGTAATATTCAGGTACTCGAGGGCTTGGAGGCAGTTCGAAAGCGTCCGGCGATGTATATCGGCGACACCGGACATAAAGGTTTGCACCATTTGGTGTATGAAGTAGTCGATAACTCCATCGACGAGGCGCTTGCCGGATTTGCCAATCACATTGAAGTAACAATCGGCGAAGACAATTCAATCAAAGTTGTCGACAACGGTCGCGGTATCCCGGTAGATAAGCATGCCAAACTGAACAAATCGGCGCTCGAGGTCGTAATGACCGTGCTGCACGCCGGCGGTAAGTTCGACAAAGGTTCGTATAAAGTGTCGGGCGGTTTGCACGGCGTAGGTGTGTCGTGTGTCAACGCTCTGTCGGAATATTTGCGCGCTGAAGTGCGCCGCGACGGCAAACTTTATATGCAAGAATATGCCTACGGACATCCGAAAGCACCGGTAGCAGTCATCGGAGAGTCGACCGAATCGGGGACGACGGTGATTTTCAAGCCGGACAAAACAATCTTTACCGAAACAACCGTCTACGATTTCGACACGTTGGCAAATCGTCTGCGCGACTTGGCATACCTCAATGCCGGTATCCGCTTGACGCTCACCGACAAGCGCGTAGTCGACGAGCAAGGCAACCCCAAACGCGAAGTGTTCTACTCGGAAGAAGGCTTGAAAGAGTTTGTTCGCTACATCGACCAAACCAAAGAGCAACTCATCGACGACATTATTTATATCAACACCGAGCGCCAAGGCATCCCCGTAGAGGTTGCTTTCACCTACAATACGTCGTTCAACGAAACGATTCTTTCGTTCGTCAACAATATTAATACAATCGAGGGCGGTACGCACCTGACGGGCTTCCGTCGCGGTTTGACGTTTACGCTCAAGAAATATGCCGAAGACTCGAAAATGCTTGACAAGGTGAAAATCGAAATCTCCAGCGACGACTTCCGCGAAGGACTTACGGCAGTGGTTTCGGTGAAGGTGCTCGAGCCGCAGTTCGAGGGTCAGACGAAGACAAAACTCGGCAACAACGAGGTTATCGGCGCCGTACAAACCGCCGTCAGCGAGGCATTGAAAAACTACCTCGAAGAGCATCCGCGCCAAGCGAAAACGATTGTCGAAAAAATCATCCTCGCCGCACAAGCACGCCATGCCGCTTACAACGCGCGCAAGAAGGTGCAGACCGGCTCGTCGCTCTCGGGCGGTCTTCCCGGTAAACTCGCCGCATGCTCGTCGCGCAAACCCGAAGAATGCGAACTCTTCCTCGTCGAGGGTGACTCAGCAGGCGGTTCGGCTAAGAAAGGTCGCGACCGCAAGTTCCAAGCAATTTTGCCGTTGCGCGGTAAGATTCTCAACGTCGAGAAGGCGATGGAGCACAAGGTGTTCGACAGCGAAGAAATTACCAATATCTTCAAGGCTCTCGGCGTGACAATTGGTACTGAAGAAGACAGCAAGGCTGTGAATATCAGCAAACTGCGCTACCACAAGATTATCATCATGACCGATGCCGACGTCGATGGAGCCCACATTGCTACCCTCCTGATGACACTCTTCTTCCGCCGCATGCGTGCTGTTATCGAAGACGGCTACCTCTATCTGGCAACGCCGCCGCTCTATCGCTGCAGCAAAGGCGAAAATTCGCAATATTGCTGGACCGACGAGCAACTGCAAGAATTTATCGACACCTACGGCAAGGGCGAAGAAAAGCAAGTCAAGGTGCAACGCTATAAAGGTCTTGGTGAGATGAATGCCGACCAACTTTGGGACACTACGATGGACCCGTCGACTCGTCTGCTCAAGCAAGTGACTATCGAAGACGTTGTTAAAGCCGACCGCGTATTCTCGATGCTCATGGGCGAAGACGTAGGTCCGCGCCGCGACTTCATCGAACAAAATGCTCATTATGCCGTTATCGACGCATAACACAACAAACTTCGGTAGGGTAGCGCCGCTACTCTGCCGATTATTTTAACAAGCAAATAACTAAAAAACAAAATATTATGGGTAAAAAAGCATTGTTAATGATTCTGGACGGTTGGGGAATTGGCAACCATAGCAAATCGGATGTCATCTTTACAACACCGACACCCTACTGGGATTATCTTTTGAAAGAATATCCGCATTCGCAACTCCAAGCGAGCGGCGAAAACGTTGGTCTGCCCGACGGACAAATGGGTAACTCCGAGGTGGGTCACCTTAACATCGGCGCAGGTCGCGTTGTTTATCAAGACTTGGTGAAAATCAACAAATCGGTAGCCGATAAGTCGATTCTCAACAACAAAGAAATCATTTCGGCATTTACTTATGCCAAGGAAAACGGCAAAGCCATCCACTTTATGGGTCTTACGAGCAACGGCGGCGTGCACAGTTCGCTCGAGCATCTCTTCGCCCTTTGCGACATTGCAAAGCACTACGGCTTGGAGCGCGTCTATCTGCACTGCTTTATGGACGGTCGCGACACCGACCCCAGAAGCGGTCTCGGATTTATCCAACAAGTAGAAGACCACTGCAAGAAGTCGGCAGGCGTAATCGCTTCTATCGTAGGCCGTTTCTACGCAATGGACCGCGACAAACGTTGGGAACGCGTCAAAGAGGCTTACGACTTGCTCGTTGAGGGCAAAGGCACGCAAGCAACCGACATGGTTAAGGCTATGCAAGACTCTTACGACGCCGACGTGACCGACGAATTCGTTAAACCTATCAACAATTCTACCGTCGACGGAACTATCAAAGAAGGCGACGCCGTAATCTTCTTCAACTACCGCAACGACCGCGCAAAAGAGCTTACTATCGCTCTTACACAACAAGATATGCCGGAAGCCGGTATGCACACCATTCCCGGTTTGCAATACTACTGCATGACGCCCTACGATGCGTCGTTCAAGGGTGTTCACATCCTTTTCGACAAGGAAAACGTGCAAAACACTCTCGGCGAATATCTTTCGGCGAACGGTAAAACTCAACTTCACATCGCCGAAACCGAAAAGTATGCCCACGTAACATTCTTCTTCAACGGCGGTCGCGAAACGCCTTACGACAACGAAGACCGCATCCTCGTGCCTTCGCCGAAGGTGGCTACCTACGACCTTAAGCCCGAAATGAGCGCTTACGAGGTGAAAGACAAACTCGTGGCAGCCATCGGCGAGGAGAAATACGACTTCATCGTGGTCAACTACGCTAACGGCGACATGGTCGGACATACCGGTATCTATGAAGCTATCGAGAAAGCCGTTACAGCAATTGACAACTGCGTGAAAGATACCGTTGAGGCTGCCAAGGCTCACGACTATGAGGTGATTATCATTGCCGACCACGGTAATGCCGACAATGCTCTCAACAGCGACGGTACGCCCAACACTGCGCACTCGCTCAACCCGGTGCCCTGCGTTTACGTTACCGCTAACAAAGAGGCTACCGTTGCCGACGGCATCCTCGCCGACGTTGCTCCCACAATCCTGAAGATTATGGGTATGCCCCAACCGGCTGACATGACCGGCAAAGCATTGATTTAGAAGATTTTTCTTTATACTAATACCGGCGTGGGGTTGCAGTCTTCCACGCCGGTTTTGTTAATGTAAGACAAATCAAGAGATTAGCATACCGATATGATTGAAAATGAGATAGCCGGTGACATCACTGTGCTATTTGTTGCAAAGTGCAGCCAAGTCGGAGGCAGAGAGCCCGGTGGTTTGCATAATTGTGTCGTCGTCAAGACCCACAGCCTTCATCTTCTTGGCTACTGCGATTGAATTCAACCTTTCGCCTTCGGCGCGACCTTTTTCTATGCCTTCTTCCAAGCCTTCAGCGCGACCCTCGGCGCGACCTTTTTCCAACCCTTTCTTCAATCCTTTTTCCATGCCTTCTTCCAAACCCTCG
>JAQXVL010000097.1 GCA_029224905.1 Bacteroidales bacterium | reverse complement strand
CACCGACAAGCCCGTGCTCTACTACCCGCTCGACAGCTGGTTCATCAAGACCACGAAATGCCGCGAGCGCATGATGCAACTCAACGAAACAATCACATGGAAGCCGCAATCGACAGGCACAGGACGTTTCGGAAAGTGGCTTGAAAACCTCAACGACTGGAACTTGTCGCGTAGCCGCTATTGGGGCACTCCGCTGCCGATTTGGCGCACCGAAGACGGCGAGCACGAAATCTGCATCGGCTCCGTCGAGCAGCTCTACAACGAAATCGAACGCGCTGTCGAAGCCGGCGTTATGGCTTCTAACCCGTTCAAAGACAAAGGTTTCGTCCCCGGCGACTACTCCGCCGAAAACTACAACCTCATCGACCTGCACCGTCCTTACGTCGACGACATCATCCTCGTTGCCCCCAACGGCGAAAAGATGAAACGCGAACTCGACCTCATCGACGTGTGGTTCGACTCCGGCGCTATGCCCTACGCGCAAATCCACTATCCGTTCGAAAACAAGGAAGCATTCGACAACCGTCAAATCTATCCCGCCGACTTCATCGCTGAAGGCGTCGACCAAACCCGCGGATGGTTCTTCACCCTCCACGCAATCGGCGCTATGGTGTTCGACAGTGTAGCCTACAAGGCTGTGATTTCCAACGGTTTGGTGCTCGACAAGAACGGCAACAAGATGTCGAAACGTCTCGGCAACGCCGTCGACCCGTTCGGCGCTATCGAGAAATACGGCACCGACCCGCTGCGTTGGTACATGATTTCCAACTCTTCGCCCTGGGATAACCTCCGCTTCGACGAAGAAGGCGTAGTAGAAGTGAGCCGCAAATTCTTCAGCACGCTCTTCAACACCTACTCCTTCCTGGCACGTTACGCCAACGTCGACGGTTTCGACAACAGCGCCGAGCAAATCCCCTACAGCGAACGTCCCGAAATCGACCGCTGGATTCTCTCGTCGCTCACAAGCCTCATCAAGACCGTCGAAGAAAACCTCGACGCCTACGAGCCTACTCGTGCAGCACGCGCAATCTCCGAATTTGTCAACGATAACCTCAGCAACTGGTATGTTCGCCTCAACCGTCCTCGCTTCTGGCGCGGCGAAATGTCGGACGACAAACTCTCGGCTTACCAAACGCTCTACACCTGTCTCGACGTCTTGGCTCGACTCATCGCTCCCTTCTCGCCGTTTGTTGCCGACAAAATCTACGTCGACCTCACTTCGGCTACTACCGGCGCTACCAAGTCGGTTCACTTGGCGGAATTCCCCAAAGCCGACGAGTCGCTCATCGACAAACGTCTCGAAAAGCAAATGGCATTGGCACAAGCAATCACATCAATGGGTTTGGCACTGCGCCGCAAAGCAAACATCAACGCACGCAAGCCGTTGATGGCTATTATGGTGCCCGTGTTCGACGACGACCAACGCGCTGCCATCGAAGCCGTTTCCGAACTGCTCAAGGCTGAACTCAACGTCAAAGAAGTTCGTCTCGTCCGTGCCGAAGACGGTGTGCTCGTTAAGAAAATCAAACTCGACTTCAAGAAACTCGGCCCGAAATGCGGCAAGGCAATGAAACAAGTTGCCGCTCACATGGCTAACATCAGCCAAGCCGACATCATCGAGTTGGAGAAAAACGGCGCACTGACCATCAACATCGACGGCACCGACTACACCATCGACAGCACCGACGTCGAAATCTTCTCGCAAGACATCCCCGGATGGACCGTTGCCAACGAAGGCAGCCTCACCGTTGCCCTCGACATCACCATCAACGACGACCTCCGCAACGAAGGTATCGCCCGCGAATTGGTCAACCGCATCCAAAACATCCGCAAAGCATCAGGATTCAACATAACCGACCGCATTGCCGTCGTAATCTCACCCAACAGCGAAATCGAAGCCGCTGTGGCTCAATATGGTGAATACATTTCGCGTCAAGTGCTCGCAACGTCGCTCAAAGTTGGCGAAATTGCCGAGCCCGACAGAATTGCACTCCCCAAAATGGAAGAATACGGCGAAATTTATGTTTCGGTAAAACCTGCTTAATAAAACCATTTTAACTCTATCGTTATGGCTGAAAAAACAAGGTATTCAGACGAAGAACTGCAAGAGTTCAAAGAATTAATTCTTAAGAAACTCGACAAAGCCTACAAAGACTATGAGTTGCTCAAAAACGAAGTGACCAATGCCGACGGCAACGACACCGCCGATACTTCTCCTACATTCAAAGTGCTCGAAGAAGGCGCTGCGACCCTTAACAAAGAAGAATCGGGAAGATTGGCGCAACGTCAGATGAAGTTCATTCAACATCTGCAAGCAGCATTGGTGAGAATCGAAAACAAAACCTACGGCATCTGTCGCGAAACCGGCAAACTTATCCCGAAAGAACGACTCAAAGCCGTACCTCACGCAACCCTTATCATAGAGGCTAAAAACGACAAAAAGTAAATGCGTAAAACTTTGTCAAACGGCTGGTTGGCGGCGATTATAATCCTCGTGATTATAATCGCTGACCAATGGCTTAAAATATGGGTAAAAACCCACTTCTATCTCTACGAATCGTACGACATCGCCGACTGGTTCAAGATTACATTCGTAGAAAACCCCGGTATGGCTTTCGGTTGGGAAATCGGCAGCAAACTCTTTCTGACGCTCTTCAGAATCGTTGCTTCGATTGCCCTGATTTACTACATCTTCAAGATTCGCAACAACCGAGAATACAGCCGCGGTTTCTTCGTGTGCCTGTCGCTCATCACAGCCGGTGCCATCGGTAACGTCATCGACTGTATGTTCTACGGCATCGCATTCGACCAATCTACCCCCTACACCATCGCAACGCTCTTTCCCGACGGCGGCGGCTACGGCACGTTCCTCCACGGCAGAGTGGTCGACATGTTCTACTTCCCGCTATGCTCGTGGGATTGGCCGCAATGGATGCCCTGGATTGGCGGCGAACATTTCGTGTTCTTCCAACCCGTATTCAACGTCGCCGACGCCGCAATTTCGGTAGGTATGGCGGTGCTGATTCTTTTCTATTCACGCTACTGGGCGAAATCTGACAAAAAGGACACCAAAGAAAAATGAAACACCTTTCGACAATCATAGCAACTGCCCTGCTGGTCATCATCACGGCATGCAGCAAGACGCCCGACGGAGTAATCGGTCAGGGCGATATGGCTGACCTGTTGGCAGACATGCAGGTGGCTGATGCAATTGTCGAAATCAATAGAGACGCCTACGCCGACGACTCGGCGCGACTGAACGTGCGCCGCAGCGTGCTCAAACGCCACGGAATTTCGGAAGACGAATTCGACTCGTCGCTCGTCTGGTATGGCCACAACCTCGACGTCTACAAAGAAGTGTACGACAAAGTGGTCACCAAACTTGAAGACCGTCAGCAAGACATCATCGAAGAGGCTCGCCGCGCCGGCGAAAAGATGACCGCCTCGGGCGACAGCATCGACATCTGGCAAGCCGCTACTTGCTACTTCTTCGACCGTCGCCGCTGCGGAACAACCGCACAAATCAACTTCTCAATCGATGCCGACGTCAACACCAAGCCCGGCGACAAGTACGAATGGCGTATGGCTATGAAAAACGCCACAAACGGCGGTTATGCTATGCTCGCCATCGACTACGACGACGGCTCGTGGGACTATGTGCGCCGCTCACTTCGTCCCGACGAGGCTATGCGCCTGAAACTGCAAAGCGACTCAACGCTCAACGTCAAGCGCGTCTACGGCTACGTTGCCTACACAATCGGCTCAGAAGACGCTATCTTCGCCGACAGCCTGTCGCTCTATCGCTCGCGCCTCGACCCAACTATCTATTTCGCCAACAAAGGCACACGTCGCCGACTCAAAAAGCAATGAGACTATTAGCCCACTACACGGTTTTTGCCGGCAACGTGTTCCACCTCCACAACTTCGACGTCGAACACGAAGGCATCGCGCACAGCCCCGTCGTGGCTGAAACCGCTCACACGGAGTTTATCGAAGGAATTTTGGTTATCGGCTCAGCCGACATCACCGCCATCCGCGCACGTTTGCACGACATTGCGCAAGCGAACGGCATTGCAGGCATCGCCTCCGCCGCTCGACGCATTTGCCAAACGCTCGACGAAACAGATACAAATTATAAGCCCGGACAGCCCGTCGGCTTGATAAAAATCACTTACCCCCATTTTTTAGTTTCAGAAATCAAACTAAAATAGCATTTTCGCTTATAATTTGCCACCATTTGCCGTTTTTATGCCGTAGATCGGCAAAAAATCACTATCTTTGCAGAAAAACTCAAAGAAGTGAACAACAACGAACACAACACAGCAATTCTGCGAATGCACTGTCCCGACCAAGCGGGCATCATCACCGTTATCACCGGTTTCATTAACGAAAACGGCGGCAACATCGTATATCTTGACCAATACGTCGACCGCAACAACGGGATTTTCTATATGCGTATCGAGTGGGAACTCGACAACTTCATCATCCCCAAAGAGAAAATCAGCGACTACTTCAACACCCTCTACGCTCAGCGCTACAACATGTCGTTCCACATCAGCTTTACCGAACGCGTTCAGCGCATGGCTATCTTCGTCTCGAAGATGTCGCACTGCATCTACGACCTGCTGGCTCGCTACACCGCCGGCGAATGGGACGTCGAAATTCCACTCATCATCAGCAACCACCCCGACCTTTCGGTCATCGGACAACAATTCAACATACCTTTCGAAGTTATTCCCATCACTAAAGAAAACAAAGCCGAACAGGAAGCCAAAGAATTCGAGCTGCTCGAACGCTACAACATCGACTTCATCGTCTTGGCTCGCTACATGCAAGTGCTCTCGGAAGACTTCATTGCGCGCTACCCCAACCGCATCATCAACATCCACCACTCGTTCCTGCCGGCTTTCATCGGCGCAAAGCCTTACCACCAAGCCTACGAACGCGGCGTAAAACTCATCGGCGCTACAAGCCACTACGTAACCGCCGAACTCGATGCAGGTCCGATTATCGAGCAAGACATCGCACGAATCTCACACAAAGACTCGCCCGCAGAACTCGTCCACAAAGGTCGCGACCTCGAGAAAATCGTGCTCTCTCGTGCTGTCGAAAAGCACATTCAGCGCAAGATTCTCACCTACAAGAATAAAACTATAATCTTCAACTAACATCGACAGGCAATGCAGGTTGCAATCATAAAATACAACGCAGGCAATATCTTCTCGGTCGACTGCGCGCTGCGGCGAATCGGAGTAGACGCCGTCATCACCGACGACAGCCGAACGATTCTCGCCGCCGACAAAGTGATTTTTCCCGGTGTCGGCGAAGCCCGTGCCGCCATGGAATACCTGCAACAACACGGGCTCGACGAACTGATTCGCCGCGTCACCAAGCCCCTGCTCGGAATCTGCATCGGACAGCAACTACTCTGCCGACACTCCGAAGAAGGCGACGTCGATTGCCTCGGAATCTTCGACGCCGACGTGGTCCGATTCAAAACCGACGACCCGTCGGTAAAAATTCCACACATGGGCTGGAACGACATCAACGTAGTTGCGCCCACGCCCCTGCTTGGAAACAACGTCGACAAAAAATACGTCTACTACGTGCACAGTTACTATGCACCCGTGTGCCGTCACACCGTAGCGACTACCGACTACATTCAGCCTTTTTCGGCTGCTATGCAACGCGACAACTTCTTCGCCACCCAATTCCACCCCGAAAAGAGCGGCGACGTGGGCGAAACAATTCTTAAAAACTTCATTCAACTATGATAACAATCATACCGGCAATCGACATAATCGACGGAAAATGCGTCCGTCTGAGCCGCGGCGAATACGCTTCGGCGAAAACCTATAACGAGAACCCCCTAGAAGCGGCGCTCGCCTTTGCCGATGCCGGATGCCGACGTCTTCACCTCGTTGACCTCGACGGCGCTAAATCGAAGCATATCGTCAACTATCGAGTTATCGAAACAATTGCCTCGCGCACCGACCTCGTTATCGACTTCGGCGGCGGCGTGAAGAGCGACGAAGACCTACACATCGCCTTCGAAAGCGGCGCACACATGGTGACCGGCGGCAGCATCGCCCTGACCGACCCCGACACGTTCCGTCGTTGGCTCAGTCGATACGGCGGCGAACGCATCATCCTCGGCGCCGACTCTAAAAACGGCAAAATCGCCGT
>JAQXVL010000096.1 GCA_029224905.1 Bacteroidales bacterium | reverse complement strand
CTACAAATCGTCGGTAAATTCCGGCGTTGTTTCCGGTAACCAATACGGTACAGCTATGAAGATTATCCCGTTCGGTGAAAAGAAGTATCTTGCTGCAACTACATATAAATCAGGTACAAACAATGGTGGATTTACGTTGACGAACGTTACCGACGGCGTAGAATCGGCATCGAGCAACTTGTTCTTCTATCCGGAAGCCGGACTCGGAGGTGCTTCGAACGGTCAGCGAACCACGTCGCTCTGCTACGCAACGCGCAACGACGGTCACGTGCTTGATATCTGGGTTGCAGTAACCTTGCAAGGCGTAGCCTACTACACCTACAACGGCGAAGGTCAATCGGCAGTTGAGGCAATTGCTGTAGGCGCTTCGGCATTGCGCTACAACGGACGTGAAGTAAGCCTTGTAGGCGCCGACGCAGCACGCATCAGCGTATACTCGACCTCCGGCGCAATGGTAGCCGACGTACGCGGCGAAAACACGCTCAACGTATCGCTCCTTAGCCGTGGCGTCTACATCGTCCGCGCAATCGACCGCGAAGGCAATGTCGCTACGAGAAAGATTATGAGATAATCTTAGGTAAAAGTGGAGAGGTAAGAGGTGAGAGAAGCCTCGCGCCTCACACCATGCAACAAAACAGAGGACGTATCGAAATCGGTGCGTCCTCGCTGTGTTTCCGTCGCAAATGCTAAGGTTATATTGTCTTATAGCCCGGTGGTAAGGAAGCGGCGGATGTGTATATGCTTAATGCCTTCGTAGTCGCTGTTGTGGATGAGAGGTGTGGCTGAGATTACATATTTGGGATATGAATCATCGATTTTTTCTAATGCGCCGAATTCTCTCATTCTCGTCGCTTCATCGGCGATAATCCATGCCACTTGGACATATATTCGTTCTCCGCTGCGAGTGCATACAAAGTCTATTTCGCCTGCCCGTAACTGTCCGACATATACTTTGTAGCCCAGATGTATCAAATGCTGATATACAATATTTTCCAGTATCTTTTCTATATCCTTGTCTCTCTCTCCGCCGGCGATGTAGTTGCGCAACCCGACATCTCCGAAGTAAGTCTTTCCCGTTGTGTCCAGTAGCTTTTTGCCGTGGATGTCGTAGCGACCAACCGCTGACGTTAGAAATGATTCGCGAAAGAAAGAACTGTAGTTCAGCACGATGTTGGTGGATATGTCCATATTTTTTTGCTTCATATACTTCGCAATATTTGTAGCGGAGTTGAGTTTCCCTGTCGTGTCGGCAAGGTATTTCAGCAAATTGTGTAGAAAGGGTATGTTGCGGATATTATGCCGCTCGATGACGTCTTTCAGCATAATCGTGTTGTAGAGCCCCGACATATATTCTTCCACCATATCTTCTCGGTCTAATGCTAAGTTGATAAGCCCCGGCAGACCTCCGTAGTTCATGTATTTCCATAGGCTTTCGTCACTATCTGTGAGTTGGTGAAATTCAAGGAATTCATTATAACTGAGAGGCTGGATTAGTATCTCCTCGTATCTGCCACTCAGCAGAGTGCCCAATTCGCCCGACAGCATTTTCGAGTTGCTTCCGGTGACGATTACATCCGTGTTGTCTTCCGAGCGAAAGCTGCGTACCGACTTTTCCCATCCGGCGATTTCTTGCACTTCGTCAATCAGGATGTAGTTGTGTTTGTCGGCGGAGATGCGTGCATCGATATATGCATCCAAGTCATCGCAATTCAAGATGTGCTTAAACTCGCGCTTTTCTTTGTCGATGTAGATAATGTTGGCGTCCGGTTCGTTGCTGTGACGAGCGATGAAATCTTTCATCACATAGCTCTTACCGACGCGACGTTGACCGACAATCACTATTATCTGATTGCGTCCCAACCATTCATCGACCTTGCGGGCATAGTAGTTACGAGTGATAATCTTCATGTTACAAAGAATTTGTGAGCAAATATAGTAATTTTGTTGTGTATACGCAACAAATTTGCAAAAATGTTGATTTTGTTGTGTATACGCAACAAAAGTGGAGAGGTAAGAGTGGATGAGGCAAGGGTAAGAGTTGGTATCGTATATCGGGACGTCTCGTTCCTCGTCTAACATCCCCTCTCCTCTCTTATCCCTTACCTTCTCCCATCCACTCGTACCTCGTCCCCCGTTCCTCGTTCGCTCTCCCCTCTCCGCTCTGCGCTCTCAACTTTTATTTGGTAATCTGCTGAAATGTTTGTAATTTTGCTGAATAAAACTATACATACTGATGAACAAGACGTATCGCAACGAAGACAATCTGAAGCAAGCAGTGGAGATGCTTGCCGACAGGCAGTCGATAAGCAATATGTGTCACATGCGGCTCTGCGGAGAGCCATTGCCGTCGCAACAGGCGGTGAGGAGCATAATCGACCTTACGCGCATGATTCTTTTCCCCGGCTTTTTCGGCTCGGAAGGCGTCAATTCTTATAACCTCGAATATGTCATCGGTATTCGCTGTGAGGAACTTAACAACATCTTAACCAACCAAATAACTGCTGCACTTGCTTTGCAAAAAGACTGTGGCGAAGCCATCGACTTGCCACGTCTGGAAAAGAAGGCGGCAGACATATCGATGCGTCTAATCGGTCAACTGCCGGAGATGCGTCGCGTGCTCCATACCGACGTGAGTGCCATCTATCGCGGCGACCCGGCGGCAGCGAGCCATGAGGAGGTGATATATTGTTATCCGAGCATACGTGCCATTACGAACTATCGCATAGCGCATGCATTGCACGTGATGGGCGTGCCCGTGTTGCCGCGCATGATTAGCGAAATGGCACACAGCGAAACCGGCATCGACATCCATCCGGGAGCCACTATCGGCGAATATTTTGCCATCGACCACGGCACAGGCGTGGTTATCGGCGCCACGGCAATTATCGGCAAAAATGTGAAAATCTATCAGGGTGTCACGCTGGGCGCCAAGAGTTTCGACTGCGACCCCGACGGAAATCCCATCAAGGGTATCGACCGTCACCCGATAATTGGCGACGATGTGGTAATCTACTCCAATGCGTCGATTTTGGGGCGTATCACTATAGGAAACGGAGCCGTTATCGGCGGTAACATTTGGGTGACCGAAGACATTGCGCCGGGAGAGAAACTCATTCAAGCAAAAGCAAATAACATTTTACGATTTAAGCAAGATATATAAATGAAAGAGGAAATGCAACTCGTTGCCAAGACGTTTAAGGGTCTTGAAGACGTATTGGCTGAAGAACTGCGACAACTGGGCGCCGGCAACGTAACGCCCGGGACGCGTATGGTGTCGTTTACGGGCGACAAGCGAATGCTCTATAAGGCGAATTTCTGCTGCCGTACGGCATTGAAAATTCTCAAACCGATAGTATCGTTCAAGGCACGCGACACCGACGAACTCTATGAAGAGGCGAAACGCTTCGAATGGGACACGCTGTTGGGAGCCGATGAGACGTTTGCCATCGATTCGACCGTCAATAGCGAGGAGTTTCGCCACTCGAAGTTTGTGGTCTATCGCGTCAAAGATGCCATTGCCGACTACTATATGGAGAAGTACGGACGCCGCCCGTCGATACGCTTGGTCGGTGCCGACATGCAGTTGAATGTGCACATCTACAACAACGAAGTGACCATTTCGCTCGACAGTTCAGGCGAATCGCTCTACAAGCGCGGCTATCGTGTCGACCAGACGGAAGCGCCTATCAACGAGGTGCTTGCCGCCGGATTGTTGCTCAAGGCAGGTTGGGACGGCAGTCAGAACCTTGTCGACCCGATGTGCGGCTCGGGAACGTTCCTCATCGAGGCGGCGTTGATAGCCACCAATACCTACCCGGGCATCTTCCGCAAGTCGTTTGCCTTCGAACGCTGGAAAGATTTCGAGCCCGAAATGCTCGACGAAATCTATAACGACGACTCGCAAGAGCGCACGTTCGACTATAAAATCTACGGCTCCGACATATCGCTCAAAGCAATCGGCATAGCGACGCGCAACGTCAAGAGTGCCGGAGTGGCAAAATACGTCGACCTGAAAGTTATGCCTTTCGAAGACTATACCGAAGCGCCCGCCAACGGCATGCTCATCACCAATCCGCCCTACGGCGAACGGTTGAGCCTCGACGACGTCGACGCTTTCTACGACATGATAGGCTCGAAGTTGAAAAACGTGTTCAAAGGCTATCACGCATGGATAATCGCGCACAAGCCGGAGCATTTCAATGCCATCGGGCTTAAGCCGTCGACAAAGTTGGAGGTCAACAACGGCGCATTGGATTGCGAATTCCGCGAGTATGTGATGTTCGACGGCACGTTTGCCGAATTCCGCAAGCAAGGACGCACCATCAAGGGCGAGAAAAAAGAGCGTAAAGCCGACAGTGGCGAGCGCCGTGCGGAACGAGGACGTCGCCGCGACCGCCGCGAGCCGCCGCGCAATGCTCTCGAACGTGAATATCGCAAGCCTTTCGGCGAACGATTTAAAAACAAGGAGCGTCGAGACGAACGCGGAGAAGACCGCGAACCGAGCAAGGCTGAACGCTTCGTGCGTTTCCGCCAACCGCGACTCTATTCCGAGGAAGAGGTGAACCGCAAAGGCGAAGTGACTATGCGTCATCGCCATAAAAAAGAAACAAGCGAAGATTAAATTTCCATCTATAAACTACTGACACGATGAAGCATACCGTATTACTGCTCGGCTCAGGCGGCCGCGAATGTGCCTTGGCATGGAAACTCAGCCAAAGTGCCAATCTCGAGAAACTCTATATCGCTCCCGGCAACGGGGGTACCGACCGTTATGGCGAAAACGTGGCGCTCAGTCCGCTCGACTTCGAAGCCATTAAGGAGTTCGTTGTGAGCCATGACGTGACGATGGTGCTCGTCGGCAACGAAGACCCGTTGGTGGCAGGCATCTATGACTACTTTGCCGACGATGCCGTGTTGGCAAAAGTGCCCGTCATCGGTCCGTCGAAGGCAGGCGCACAACTCGAAGGCAGTAAAGACTTTGCCAAAGGATTTATGGAGCGCCACGGCATCCCCACGGCGCGCTATCTTAGCGTCGACGCAACGACGGTAGAGAGTGGCAAGGCGTTTCTGCGCACGCTGTCGGCGCCCTACGTACTCAAAGCCGACGGGCTCGCCGCAGGCAAAGGTGTGCTGATTGTGCCGACGCTCGACGAGGCAGACCGTGTGCTCGACGAGATGCTCGGCGGTATGTTCGGCAGTTCGTCGTCGCGAGTAGTCATCGAGGAATTTCTTTCGGGCATAGAATGTTCGGTGTTTGTGCTCACCGACGGCACGAGCTACAAAGTGCTGCCCGTAGCCAAAGACTATAAGCGCATAGGCGAAGGCGACACAGGGCTCAACACGGGCGGTATGGGTGCCGTTTCGCCGGTAAGTTTTGCCGACGAAGAGTTTATGGCAAAAGTCGACAGCCGCATCATTCGCCCCACTCTCGACGGACTTCGCCGTGAGAACATCACCTATCGCGGCTTTATCTTCTTGGGACTTATCAACGTAGGCGGCGAGCCGATGGTGATAGAATATAACGTACGTATGGGCGACCCCGAAACCGAGGTCGTTATGCTGCGACTCGATGCCGACTTGGTCGACTTGCTCGAAGGCGTTGCGACCGGCACGCTTGCCGACCGCGCGATGGCTATCGACCCGCGCTACGCCGTGACCGTGATGCTCGTTTCGGGCGGATACCCCGGAAGCTACGAAAAAGGCAAACTCATCAGCGGACTCGCAGAGCCGACACGAAGCATCGTGTTCCACGCCGGAACGCGTCGCACCGACGAAGGCATCGTCACCGCCGGCGGACGCGTACTCGCCGTGAGCAGTTACGGCGACGACAAAGCATCGGCGTTGGCTACCTCGTTCGACACCATCAGCCACATCGATTTCGAAGGCGCATATCATCGCCGCGACATCGGTTTCGACCTCAAATAAGTCGTATCGGTCCGATTTTATGCCCTTTTTAGCCGGTCGCGTTGACCGATAGAATGT
>JAQXVL010000095.1 GCA_029224905.1 Bacteroidales bacterium | reverse complement strand
ATTTGCACAGCCAACTCACGAGAAGGAGCTATTACGACTGCTTGAACTCTGCCGGTCGAAGCCTTGATGTTCTTCAGCAATGGCAATAGGTAGGCAATTGTCTTACCTGAGCCGGTCGGCGAGAGCAGAACAATGTTGGTGGCGTTGGCTTTAGATGCCATCGTCGTTTGCATATTGTTCAGACTCTCAATACCCAGGCGGCTGCGTATTTGTTCAATAATGGCGGATTCTTTCATGAGTCGGTGTCGGTCAGGGTTTATTATTTATGAGAAATTACAAACTTCTCGGCGTCGATAGCGGCTTTTGCACCCATTCCGGCAGAGGTGATTGCTTGACGGTAAATCGGGTCGGCAACGTCGCCTGCGGCAAACACACCCGGAACATTTGTGGCAGTTGTTACGCCAACGGTCTTTATGTAGCCTTGATCGTCGAGGTCGATATACTGCTTAAAGACGTCGGTGTTGGGTTTGTGTCCGATAGCGAGGAAGAAACCGTCGATATTGATGTCGAGCGTTTCTTCGTGGTCGGTGCCTTTATACTTAACCAAATGTGCACCTTCTACGCCGTTGTCGCCAAATAGTCCGACGGTGTTCGTGTTAAAAAGAATCTCTATTTTCGGATTGTCGAACACTCGTTGCTGCATGGCTTTTGATGCCCGAAGATAGTCTTTGCGGACAATCAAGTAGACTTTCGACGCAAGATTGCTCAAGTAGGAAGCCTCTTCGCACGCCGTATCGCCACCGCCTACTACGGCAACAACCTTTTTGCGATAGAAGAAACCGTCGCAAGTTGCGCAAGCCGACACGCCCATACCTGCGTATTTCTTTTCGTCGTCGAGTCCCAAATATTTTGCTGTTGCACCGGTGGCAATGATGACTGATTGTGCGCTGTAGACTTGTCCCGAATCGGTTTTTGCAATCAACGGATAGACCGAAAAATCGACTTCCGTAACTACCCCCGTGCGGATGTCAGCGCCCAGGCGACTTGCTTGGCTACGAAGTTCTTCCATCATCGCAGGTCCGGTGATGCCGTTCGGATAGCCCGGAAAGTTCTCAATCTCGGTAGTTGTTGTCAATTGTCCGCCCGGTTGCAGACCTTCAATAACGATTGGCTCAAGGTTTGCACGCGAAGCATAGATGGCTGCCGTATATCCCGCCGGACCGGAGCCTATGATTAAGCATTTTGTTTGTATTGTTTCCATAAGAATTCTTGTTTATCGCAAGTCAACAACTTTCGTACCATCGGGGACGAGCGACTTGTCGTAGGTAAATGTTGATGGTTTAAATGATTGTTTGCATTTATAGTTGCTCATAACGATTACTATCGATGTGCCATAGTTCATCTTGAATAGAATCTTCATCGGTAGATACTTTTGTTTGCTTACCCAAACGGTAACCGATGCAATGTCGGACGATTTCGGCGTTTTGGGCTTCATGAGCACTTCGTGGTTGCTTTCCGTGCCTGACTTCATTAAGTATGCATCAAAAGCATGGCGGAAATTACTGATGATAGAGTAGGGGTTCACCATTTGCAGTTCCTCGTCGGTCGGCTCGGTCACGCACACCTCATCGGTCATCGTCGAGTAGCTCCATTGCGTTTTGCCGTCGTACCAGCAAATCAAATCAGCCGACGACATTCTGAACTTGTTGCCTTGCATTACGATTTGTCCCGTGGTGTTGCCTTGGTCGGTCGTAATCACATAGTTGGCTGATATGCCGTTCTGCGCCTTGTAGTTTTCGACCAATTTTGCAATAATACGCTCACCGTTGCCGGCAAATGTCGGTAGCGCAAATAGTGATGCTATTATAATAAAGAATATCTTTCTCATTTTGTTAACGATTAAGCATCATTGATAACTGAGTGTGGTCGACGAGTACTTGACGCGGCTTGCCGCCCAACGACGGGCCTACGATGCCGGCGGCTTCCATTTGGTCCATCAATTTACCGGCGCGGTTGTAGCCAATAGAGAATCGGCGCTGCAACGACGAGGTCGACGCCGTGCTGCCTGAAGAGATGATAAATTCGGCAGCTTCTTCAAACAAGCTGTCGCGTTCCGACAGACTCTTTACAGATGTGTCGACATCGGCATTGCTTTCGGCGGGACGTGGTAGCGGATATGCGCTGTCGAAGCCGTTTTGCGAACTTATGCTGTTGACAATCGCTTCCACTTCGGGAGTGTCGACAAAGGCGCATTGAACGCGTGTCAGCACGTTTTCGTAGTTGATAAGCATATCGCCGCGACCTATCAATTGTTGTGCTCCCGAACGGTCTAAGATTGTGCGGCTGTCGACCATCTGCGTCACGCGGAAGGCAATGCGGCTCGGGCAATTGGCTTTGATTACGCCGGTGATGATGTCGGTCGACGGACGTTGTGTGGCAAGAATCATGTGGATACCCACCGCACGTGCTTTTTGCGTGATTCGAGCAATCGGGGTTTCTATCTCTTTACGTCCGATGTTCATAATCAAGTCGGCAAGCTCGTCGATAATCACTACGATGTAGGGCAAATATTTATGACCTTTTGCCGGGTCGAGTCGGCGTGCAATGAACTTGCGGTTGTAGTCGCCGATGTTGCGCTCGTGTGCATCGTTGAGCAGCACCAAACGGTCTTCCATTTCTTGTACGAGTGAATTCAGCGTTGCAACTGCTTTGTTCATATCTGTAATAATGGCAGAGTCGGAGTCTTCCATCTTTGCGAGATAATGATACTCAAGAGGCGCATACATGCTGAATTCCACCATTTTCGGGTCAATCATCACAAATTTCAACTGCGACGGATGCTTCTTATAAAGAAGGCAAGTGATGATAGTGTTCAGACCGACCGACTTACCCATACCGGTAGCGCCGGCAACCAACAGGTGGGGTGTGCGCGCCAAATCGGCTACGTATACATCGTTGGAAATTGTGCTACCCATTGCTATCGGCAACTCGTAGTTGCATTTTTGGAATTTTTCCGACTCGATAATTGCACGAATCGGCACCATACGTTTTTCTTTGTTAGGCACTTCGATGCCGATTGTACCCTTGCCGGGAATCGGGGCGATGATGCGAATGCCAAGTGCGGCAAGACTGAGCGCAATGTCGTCTTCCAAGCCTTTGATTTTGGCAATTCTGACACCTTCGGCAGGAATAATCTCATAGAGCGTAACGGTTGGACCGACGCACACTTTTATGCTGCGAATCTCTATACCATAGTTGCGTAGCGTTTTGGTAATTTGATTCTTATTTTCCTCTTGTTCAGCCTTGTCGACTGTTACGTCGTTGTGGTCGTACTCATTCAAGAGCGACGACGGCGGCAGCTTGAATCGCGACAGTTCGGCAGTCGGGTCGTAAGGCGTTTGGCTGAGAACTTCCGCTTGGGTTATCGGCTTATTTTCCACGATTTCAAGCGGAGTGTCATCGTGATTCTGATTATCTTCATCAGCCGCACCTGTTTGGGGTGCGTTGTTATCGTTCTCGTCCTCTGTTTCGGGCTTGTCGACCGATTCTTTTTCTTGAGCGGCAGCTTGTGCAATGGTAGCCGATTCATCGTCGTCTTCGTCGACTACGCTATCAATCGATAACGGGACAAAGCCGCTTTCGTCGGTTGAATCCATTATGCTTTCCAATTCAACGCCATTCTTTTCATCCGGCTTGCCATCGTTGTCAGGTTCTTCCGCCTCCATCGGCTCCGATTCAAACGCATTTTCCGCTTCTTTGAGTTCGCGTAAGCGTTGCTCTTCACGTTTCTTGCGATAGTCGTCGACGTGCTTTTTAATGCTTGAATAGATGCTTGTTATTCGGTTGACGCACAACACAAAAAGAACCAATAAAAGTAGGATGTTGAAGAAAATGGCTCCGTAAGTGCCGACAAGATTTGTCATCAGCATCGCCAATTGAGAGCCGTGGCTGCCTCCGATGGCGAATGGGGCTGACTCCATCGACAACGATATGAGACCCAAAATCGAAGATGTCGTTATTGTCGCAACCGAGCAGATAAGCAATGCCGAGAATATACCGGGTTTATAACGACCCATTAATTTCAGTCCTAAGATAATGAAAAAGACAATTATAAAGAACGAGCCGTAGCCAAAGCCTCCGTTGATCAGTATTTCAGCGATTAATGCTCCGAGTATGCCGGCTTTATTCTTTATGCTCGTTGCTTCTTTCAGATTGTCGAAAAGCGTATGACTACTTACTGCACTTTGGTCGGCTGTACAGTTCTTGAAATACGACACGCAAGCAATTAAGAGCAAACAGCCGATAAGCAACAATGCGAAACCGATAACCTTTCGGATAAGCGGTTTCTTATCGTTAGTTTCTTTGTCTTTTTTCTGCCGTTTGGGCGCAGATTGCTTTTTATCGTCTGCAACATCTTGCACGTCGTCTACATTTCCCTCTTCGACAACATTGTCGGTATTCTTATCCTTGCCTTTTCCTTTGTAGACAGGGTTGAATTTATCAATTTTAAGTGCCACTATGAAAAAGATTTATTTATTTGTTATTATTGTTTTTATTCCTTATTCCAGAAAGCTTTTGTAAAGATAATAATTATCGTGAAAACTTCCAAACGTCCGACAATCATAAAAAATGACATTATCAGCATCGGAATTCCCGGAATAGATGTAAAATTTGAGGCTGTAACACCATAGCCGAGACCGTTATTGCACGTGCAAGAAATGCTGGCAAAAAGAGCATCGAACGTGTCAAAACCGTAGCATATCAAAATGGAGGAACCTATCACGTTAATAATCAGGAAAATCATCAACAAAGCACCTGTTTTGGTAATTAGTTCCGGTGATATGATTTTGCCGTTTGCACGCAAAGGCATTATGGAATTCGGATGGAGGATTTTGTATAGCTCATTTTTAGCATTTTTTATGATAATCATAAGCCTGTCGATTTTGAGACCACCGGCTGTCGACCCTGCGCATGAACCGACAAGCATCAAAATCAAGAGGACAATAATCGAGGCACCTTGCCACTGCGAGAAATGCGACCCGGTGAAGCCGGTTGATGTTATTGCAGAACCCACCTGGAAGAATGTGTCGACAATCAGCGTTTTGATGTCGGTATATTCGCCGTTAATAAACAAGTCGATAAGAATAAATACGAACGCAGAGATCACGATGGCAATATACCAACGAAAAGTGTCATTCTTGAACAATGCACGTCCTTTGCCTATTGCCAAATTGAATAGAAGTGCAAAGTTGATACCCGCAAGCAACATAAAAATAGATATTACGATTTTAACGTAATCCGAATTGAAGCCCTCAATGCTTGCATTACGGGTAGAAAATCCTCCGGTCGAGATGGTCGACAACGATTGGCAAATTGCTTCAAAAAAGTTCATCGGGCCAAGCCAAAGCAACAATACCAAAGAAACACTGAGAACAATATAGACCGCCCACAGACACTTTGCCGTATGGCTGATGCGCGGCCGCACCTTGTCGTGTGTAATGCCGGTCACTTCAGCGTTGAAAAGCTGGACACCGCTTTGCTTGTTGAGCATCGGAATAACGGCAAGTGTGAAGAGAATGATACCCATACCGCCTATTAAATGCGTGATTGCTCGCCAAATCAGCACACCGTGAGAACAACCTTCCACATCGGAAATTATGCTGGCTCCTGTGGTCGTAATGCCCGACGATGATTCGAATATGGCTTCAGGGACGGATAGTCCGATTTCGCATAAGTAGAAAGGAAGTGCGCCGAACAACGAGAAAAATATCCAGGTCAGTGCCGTCAGAAGGAAACCTTCGCGGCGACCCATAGAATTATTATTCTGAGAAGTAAATACAACCATCAGTAGTCCGACTCCGGCTGTGATTCCTACAGAAATCAGAAACCGATACAAGTCGTAATATTCACCGTAGATAACGCAGGTTATTGTCGGTACAAGCATAAATGCCGCTTCTATGCACAACAATAACCCAAGGAGTCGTAGGGTGACGTTGAAATTTATATGTTCTCGCTTTGAATAAATCATAAAATTGTTAATTGAAGAATTTCTCAACTTTATGAATAGCTCCCGACAAGCAGAAAATCAAGACGTGGTCGCCGGCTTCGATTTGCGTGTTACCGCTAACGAGCATACCTTTACCATCGCGTATCAGTCCGGCAATGGTCATTCCCTTAGCCAATTTCAAATCTTTAACCGGTGCTTTTGTGACTTTCGAACCCGGCTTGACAACCAATTCGGCAACTTCCGCGTCGGTCAGCGCCAAGCATTTGGCATTCGACGAGTCGAAGTCGAGAAGTATTTGGAAAATCTTGCTCGTTGCCAACAGTTTTTTGTTGATGATTGTGCCGATGTTAAGGTTTTCGGCTTCGGGTATGAATTGAATGTTTTCGACTTCGGCGATTGTTTTTGACACGCCGAACTCTTTCGCCGTCAGGCAAGCGAGGATGTTGGTTTCGGAACTGTCGGTGAGTGCGATAAATGCGTCGTAGTCGGCTATGCCTTCTTCTTGGAGCAGTTCTATGTCTCTGCCGTCACCATTGATGATGGTAGTGTTTTCCGGAACTCTTTCCGCAAGTTTGAAACTCTTTTTGCTGTCCAATTCAATAATCTTGATTTTGTAAGAGTCGCCAAGCATATGTGCAAGTTGCACACCGATGCGGCTGCCTCCGAGAATCATCACACGCTTGACGTTGGTCACCGTCTTTCCGCAAAGCTCGATGATTTGCGAAACAAATTCCTTCTTCGTCGTAAAATAGGCTATATCGCCGATTTCGAGGTGGTCGTCTCCTCGGGGGATGATAGTTTCGTGCTTGCGGCGTATCGCCGAAATGTGGAAGTTATGGCTTTTAAGTGCCAACTCTTTAAGTTGAATGTTGATTATCTGCGCGTTGCTGCGAAGCTTGACGCCAATAAGAATCAGCTCGCCGTCGTAGAGCTCAAACCAGTTGCGAGCCCACGTGTTGCGTATTGCCGAAACCATTTCGGCTGACGCAAAATATTCGGGATAAATAAGTTCGTCGACACCGATTCCTTTGAAAAAAGGAATATAATCCGGTTTTAGGAACTCATAATTGTCGATACGAGCAACCGTTTTTCGTGCGCCAAGACCTTTTGCCATCGAGCACGACACGATGTTGCGTGTTTCAAACGGGGTGACGGCAATATAGAGGTCTGTATCTTTGACGTTAGCTGTCTTGAGCGTTTTGAATGCCGTAGGACTTCCTGTTTGGGTCATAAGGTTGTAGTTCGAATCGACAACGTGAAGTTTGTTCTCGTCCGAATCGATTAGAATTACGTCTTGACCTTCTTTTGATAGGAGTTTTGCCAAGTGAGTGCCTACTTCTCCCGCTCCTGCTATAATAATCTTCATTGCTTTTCGTTAGATAAATCCAAAATTGATTGGAGAATTTCGTCAAAACCGATTCCACAAATAGAGTGGAGTTGCTTAACCGTACCTTGGCTGATGAAACGATCCGGAATGCCAAGGCGTTTGACATGGGTGTTGTAGCCGTGGTCGTTAATCCATTCCACAACCGTGGAGCCTAAACCGCCAACGATTGTGCCGTCTTCGACCGTGATAATCCGCGAATAGTTTTTGCACACTTCCTCGAGGATGCTTTCGTCGATGGGTTTGAGGAATATCATATCGTAGTGGGCTACGGAAATGCCTTTCTCAGAGGCTTTGGCAATAGCTTTTGCAACGGTGTTGCCAATCGGACCGATTGACAAGATTGCGATGTCGGTTCCGCTCGATAACTTGCGTCCGCGTCCGATTTCTACGGCTTCGAAGTTGTTATGCCAATCGGTGAGGACACCATTTCCGCGAGGATAGCGTATGGCAAACGGATGCTTGCTGCGTAGTTGCGCAGTGTACATCAAGTTGCGCAAATAATGCTCGTTCATCGGCGACGAAACAATCATATTCGGGACGGTTCGCAGATAGCTTAAATCGAATGCCCCATGATGGGTAACGCCGTCTTCGCCGACAATTCCGGCACGGTCGATGCAGAAAGTTACAGGCAAATCTTGTATTGCCACGTCGTGGATAATCTCGTCGTAACCTCGTTGCAAGAACGATGAATAGATGCAACAGAACGGCATCATGCCGTCTTTTGCCAGTCCGCCGCTAAACGTAACGGCATGCTCTTCGGAGATGCCCACATCGAATGTGCGTTTGCGGAAAGCCTTTTGCATATATGTCATCGAGCAACCGGTGGGCATTGCTGCCGTTATTCCGACAATCTTTTCGTTTTTCTCGGCAAGTTCTACGAGTGTCTTACCGAAAACGTCTTGATATTTCAGAATTCCGTTGCTGTTCGACTTGATTATTTCACCTGTTTCGGGGTTAAACTTACCCGGCGCATGCCATGTACAGGGGTCTTCTTCAGCAGGTTCGTAGCCTTTTCCTTTGGTGGTGCGAAGGTGAAGTATTTTCGGGCCTTCCATGTCTTTTATGTCGCGAAACACTCTGACAATCCGCTCTATGTCGTGACCGTCGTAGGGGCCGAAATAACGGATGTTAAGTCCTTCGAATATGTTCTGCTGCTTGGAAATCAACGACTTGAGGCTGTTGTTGAAGCGGAGTATAATCCCACGATGCTTCTCGTTGATAAGGTGTAGCCGTTTCAGCGCCTTGTAAGTCTTGTAGCGGAACGTGTTGTAGCTCTTCGACGTCGTGATGTTGACAAGATATTTGTTCAACGAGCCGACGTTGCGGTCGATTGACATGTCATTGTCGTTGAGCACAATCAGAATGTTGCTTTTACTTGCAGCGGCATTATTGATGCCTTCGAAAGCGAGACCTCCCGAGATGGAAGCATCGCCGATAACGGCAATCACCTGCCGATTCTCGTTCTTCATTTTCGCAGCGGCAGCCATTCCTAATGCTGCCGAAATCGAGTTGGAAGCGTGTCCTGCAATGAAACTGTCGTATTCGCTTTCTTCGGGATTCGGGAATCCGCTAAGACCATTGAGTGTGCGGATCGTGTGGAAATCGGCAATCCGCCCGGTCAGTAACTTGTGCGCATATGCTTGATGCCCAACGTCCCAGACAATTCTGTCGTACGGGGTGTTGAACACATAGTGGAGTGCTACGGTCAACTCAATGGCACCCATGCTCGACGCAAAATGCCCCGGATGGGTGGAGAGATTGTTGATGAGAAAACGACGCAATTCAGCGCACACTTCCGGCAACTTGTGAACATCTATTTGCTTCAAATCGTCGGGTGACCCTATTTGCGACAATAGGGGATATTTATTTTTGAATGTCGTGTCCAAAACGTAATTCTATTTATTATAACGCCCCTCTTTGTATTTCTTATAGAGCGGTACAAATACAATTATTCCGGAGGCAATAATTGAAAATATCGCCATAAAATCAACTCCTCGTTTGATTATAAGGATTACACATAGAGCAACCCATAACAAAACGATGCAGACGAACCGAAAAATCGCATAATTCTTCATTATTTATTTTTTTGCAAATATACAAACGCAATCAAATATAAACAAGTTGTAAAAAGGGAAAACTTGGCATTTTGCGACAACTTTTTTTGCAAAATCGGGGATTGTTTGCAAAAAAGCAGTAATTTTGAACCACGAAATGGAATCTTATGGAGAAAGACATTGAATTAATCTTGATAAATATCTCGGGATTGGATAAGCCTGGAGTAACATCTGCTTTGACCGACATCTTGGCAAAGCATGAAGCAGACGTGCTCGACATTGGTCAAGCGGACATCCATCACACACTCTCGCTGGGCATCTTGTTTAAAACGGATAGCGACAAAAGCGGGAACATCTTAAAAGAACTGCTGTTTAAAGCCTCCGAATTGGGCGTTAATATACGGTTCTCGCCCGTGCCTATTGAAGAGTATTCCAATTGGGTGCATCGTCAGGGAAAGAATCGTTATGTGATAACGCTTTTGGGGCGCCACATCTCGGCGCAGCAAATTGCCTCGGTAACCGATGTAATTGCTCGTCAGGGGTTGAACATCGATGCCATTCAGCGACTAACCGGACGTATGCCCTTGGAAGGAATGACCGAGCCCAAATCGAAAGGATGTATCGAATTCTCGGTTCGAGGCAATCCGCATAACTACGCCGAAATGCAATCGGAGTTTATGTGCCTTGCGAACAAGTTGGAATTCGACATTTCGCTTCAAAAAGATACGATGTATCGCCGTTGTCGTCGCTTGATTTGCTTCGATATGGATTCCACTCTTATCGAAACGGAAGTAATCGACGAACTTGCCGAGCGTGCAGGTGTAGGCGATAAGGTGCGTGCCATAACCGAACGAGCTATGCGCGGCGAAATCGACTTCCGCGAAAGTTTTAAGGAACGTGTCGCCCTCTTGAAAGGGCTTGACGAATCTGTTATGCGCGAAATTGCCGAAAATTTGCCGATGACCGAGGGTGTCGAACGACTGATGACCGTTTTGAAGCGTGTAGGCTTTAAGATTGCTATCCTTTCGGGTGGATTTACTTATTTCGGCAACTATCTGAAGCATAAATTCGGCATTGACTATGTATACGCTAACGAACTTGAGATTGCCGATGGTAAACTTACCGGACGATATGTCGGAGAAATTGTCGACGGACAACGCAAGGCGGAATTGCTGAAATTGCTTGCGCAAGTCGAGAACGTAAACATTGCACAAACGATAGCCGTAGGCGATGGTGCTAACGACCTTCCGATGATAACGGTTGCCGGGTTGGGCATTGCCTTCCACGCAAAGCCGAAAGTCAAGCAAACGGCTCGTCAAAGCATCTCTACGATTGGCATCGACGGTGTGCTCTATTTCTTGGGATTTAAAGATTCGTTTATTAGCGACCCGACAGATGGCAACTATTAGGACATGGTTTGTAGGTATATTGTGCCTTGTGTCAGTGCTTAACGCATATGCCACGGAGCGTCAATCGGTAGGACTCGTTCTTAGCGGAGGCGGTGCAAAGGGCATTGCTCATATCGGCATCATAAAGGCATTGGAAGAAAACGGTATACCTATCGATTATGTTTCCGGAACGTCGATGGGTGCCATTGTCGGCGGACTCTATTCTGCGGGATTTACGCCCGAACAGATGGTTGAATTGATTCTTTCCGAGGAGTTTTCTTCGTGGTCGACAGGCAAACTCGACAAAACAAAGACTTTCTACTATCTCAAACCTGAGAAAACTCCTGCCGTGGTGTCGTTCGACATCGGCGGACGCGATTCAACTTCTACGTCGACAAACATCTTGCCGGGAAGTTTCATCAATCCTCTGCCGATGAATCTCGGCTTTTTGAAATTGTTTACTTGTCATACAGCTGCTTGCGAAGAGAATTTCGACCGATTGTTTGTGCCGTTTCGTTGCGTTGCTTCTGACGTTTTTAACAAGCAGAAAATCGTTCTTCGCGATGGAAATCTCGGAGATGCAATTCGTATGTCGATGACATTCCCGGTTGCGTTCAAGCCGATTGAGCGCAACGGCGTGCCTATTTTCGACGGCGGCATCTACGACAATTTCCCGGTCGACGTTATGCGCGAAGACTTTGCTCCCGACATTATTATCGGTGTCGATGTTACCACTCATGAGGCTGTCGACATGGGCAATTTGGTCACACAGTTGGAAACGATGGTTATCCAAGACGACAATTACGACCTGCCGGAGGTGCAAGGCATCAAGTTGCATGTCGATTTGAAAGGCACCGGCTTGCTTGATTTCCCGAAAGCGAAAGAAATATATGCCAAGGGATATAAAGTAGCCATCGACAATATGGACTCCATCAAGTCGCGCATACAAGGGCGTGTGTCGCCGGCAACTGTCGAACTGCGTCGGAATGCCTATCTGAGCAGAGTGCCCGACGTGGTGTTCGACTCCATAAATGTAACAGGTCTGAGTAAGCATGGGCACGACTATATAAAACATCTGTTCACGAATCATGATGACAAGCCTTTAACAGTCGAAGATTTCGAGACTTCATACTATCGGGCTGTAACGACCGGTAAGATTAAGGATTTGTTGCCGATTTGTAAGTATAATAAGCAAACCGGACGTGTCGATATGACATTAAAAGCTACCGCCAAGGATGATTTCAATGTCGGCATTGGCGGCTATGCAACATCTTCCGCCAACAGTATGTTGTTTCTTTCGGCAGGCTATCGAACGATGAATCTCAATTCGTTCAGTTCGGCTGTGATGGGGTGGTTGGGTCAGTCTTATCTCGGTGGATATGCAAATGTGCAGATTTCCAAGCCGAAAGGGTTGCCAATGACCGAAAAATTGCAAATCGTTGCTGCCGAGCAAGAATATCACGAAGACAACACCTTGTTCTTCGACGATTTGCCGTCGTTTATTACAAATTATGACTACCATGCCAATCTTACGACATCTATACCCGCGGGTCGTCATGGTAAGTTCGATTTGGCGTTGGGATTCGGTTATGTTAAGGATTTGTTCTTTCAAAACAACAAAGTCGATTTCTCGAATGCCGAGCGTGACGAAACCCGTTTCAAGTTGGGAAAAGTCGGCTTGAATTACACACAAAACACGCTCGATAATGATTTCTACCCATCGTCCGGTCATTATTATGCCGCATCGGTTTCGGGATATTTGGGAAAACGCAAATATTTGTCGCCGGCAGACGATTCTCCTTATGCATCGCCGTATACAAATATGAGTTGGCTCGAAGCGGAACTGTCGGGGCAATATTATCTCAATCCGTCAAGGTTGTTCAGTTTCGGAGTGAAATGGGATGCGTTGTATTCTACGAAGAAACCATTTGGCAATACGACGTCAACGCTTGTCAATTCCGCCTCATTTGTGCCTACGGAGAGTTGCAAAGGTGAATTCATTCCGGCATTCCGTGCGAATTCGTACGTTTCGTTGGGTGTGCTTCCGATTATCAAGTTGAAAGACAATTTTCAGATTCGCTCGGAGTTCTACGGATTTGTGCCCATGCGCGAACTTGGCGCAGACCAATTCGGCTTTGCTCGCTACGGCGATTGGTTCCCGCATTTCGAATATATGGGAGAACTCTCGGCTGTCTATAATTTTTCGTTTGCCTCACTAAGTTTGTACGGCAATTACATGAGCGACGAAACTCAAAAGTGGAATTTCGGTATCTCGTTTGGCTTCTATATCACTGCGCCCAAATTCTTGCGCTAAGAGATTCTAAATGTTAAATCTGCGTTAAAATAGGGGACAACTCTTATTGTTTTCGTAAAGTAGTTTACTTTTGCAAGTGGTTTAAAAAATAAAGTTAATGAAAGAAAAAGAAATTGACGCACGTGAGGGTATAGATATCATCACAGCGATGGTAGAAGCAACAAAGAACCGCTTGAGCATAAACGATGGAAATGTCCTGCTGTTGTGGGGCTATGTTAGCGTGAGCGTTTCGATTGTGGTTTGGGCACTGCTACACATCACCGGACATCCGGCGGTAAATTGGCTGTGGTTTCTGATATGGATAATCGGCGGAACTGCGATGCCGCGTATGGTAAAGAAGTCGGAGAAAGGATTCATAAGTTATAGCGACCGACTTAGCAAAGGTATATGGACGTTGGTGGGCTGGTGCTCAATTTTAGCCACTGCGGTGTGCCTGGTTATGCTTGCTTTCGGCAAGGACAGTTGGGCGGCGATGTTTATATTTGCCTTTGTGTTTGTCGGTTTGGGGGTTGCAGTACAAGGTATGACATTGCGCGAACGGTCGATGGTCATAGGCGGATATATCGGCACGTTTTGCGGTATAGTAGTTACTTGTATGGTCGCAGCCGGCTTGCCGTTGCATTGCGATGTGTTTATTCCTCTATTTATAGTGTCGATCGCCGCGATGTTTATCGTGCCCGGTCACATATTGCGTTGTAAAGCCAAACGAATGTTATGAAGCCACTAAATCCGTTGATTCATTCGCAGTTGCGACTTGCAATAATGTCGATATTGATGAATGTCGAAAGTGCCGACTTTGTCTACTTGCAAGAGAAGACTGCGTCGACGTCGGGCAATCTGAGCAGGCAGATAGAAATGCTGAAAGATGCCGGCTATATCGAAGCGGAGCGGCAATTTGTCAATAAAAAGCCGCGCACGGAGTGCCGAGTGACCGAAGAGGGCAGACGTGCCTTCGAGGAATATGTGGAAACTCTAAAGGAGTATCTTAAACATTAAGTAACGAAAAAGGAGGGCAAATCTATATTTAGAAGCCCTCCTTTTTCGTTTTTACCAGAACTTATTCAGCGCCTGGTTGTATTCAAATCCCGCCAATTTAAGCGTCTTGACTAACTCCGACTTGTCGATAGCCAAGTCTTCACAAAGAGCATCGAGGCTATCATATTTGTCTCTGAGATAAGTATTTATGACGCTAAACAGCATTATCGGGTCTTTGGGTAAAGTCTCCATATTATTTGTTCTTATTAATGCTCCAAATCGAGCCGTCGATGAGTGATGCATAGATTGTTCCGTTTTTGTCAATCTCAAAACCGTTAAGTGCCGAATTACCTAATTTGTATTTCCACAAAATGGATTGACTTTTAATGTCGACGGCAACTAAGAGTCCGGTGCGAGAACCCATATAGGCAACGCCATTATGTTCAGCCACAATACACGGGGTGTGCTCGTAACCTATACCGGCATCGACTACGAATGCCGGCTCGCCTGTGTCGGCATTGCTTCTGACGGCGAGTAATTGTCCGTCCATTGTCTTTGCCAAGACGTATTGCTTGTCGGAAGTTACGCCCAAACTTTCTCTGACTTTGTATTTCGTTGCGAAGTTTGTACGCCAAATCGTTTCGCCGGTATTTTTGTTGATTACGGTCATATATCGGTCGGGGGCAACGATGAACACTCTGTCGCCGACAACAACGGGAACGCAGTTGCCGGGACCGAGCATATTTGCCGATTTGCCATTATTCCAGCGCCAAACGGTTTTGCCGGTCTGTTTGTCAAGACAGCGAAGATATGTGTCCCAAGCACCGAAGTAGATGCATTTGTCGTCCATAGTAGGTGCCGCTTGGCAATAGTTGTACAATGAATCGTTTCGCCAAACGATGTTGCCTGTGCTGATGTTCCAGCATTCAAATTTTTTATAACCTCCTTGATATAGGTATTCGCCTTTGACGACGCCATCAGCCACGTAAGGACCTGCCGATTCGTTTTCGCGGATGATGCGTCCGGATGCTTTGTCGCACCAAATGATGCGCTTGTCGGCGGTCGGTACGATAACGTATTTCGGCGTAACTGCAGGGCGCGAATAGAGTGATGCATTGGTTTTGAATTTCCAAATCAAATTGCCGGATGTTTTGTCGATTGCTTTGACTTCGCCGAGCGAATTGCCGAAATAAATTTTGTTTTTGTCGATGCCGAGTCGGGTGAAAATTGAAGCGCTGTCTTGATACAACTTGACAATGCTATAGCCTTTGGGCATTTCAAAACTCTCGGCGTCGGTCGGTTTATACTTCTTGTGACGGGTATTTGCCGCTATGGCGAATTTGAGGTCTTGATTCTTGCCTAATTCTTTGTTGTATAGATAAATAGAATCGTTCTTCAGTTCTACATTGCTATATCCGAATCCGAGACCTTTCGACGACATATCAAGAGCGCGGCACATAAATGCGTCGATGTCGCCGCCGGTGTAATGGCGGAACGTGTGATAGTGTCCGCAGAGATGCACGATTGTCGGGAAATCTTGAAGGATGGCTATGTAGTCGTGCCAATTGTCGATGTCGGCATTGATGGGGTAGTGGTTTATAGACACAACCTTTTTCCCTTCAGTGCAACGCGCCGACAATTCATTTCTAAGCCAAATCAAGTCTTCTTGTTTGATATGTCCGTCGCCCATCTTCATGTAAGGACCGCAGTTTATGCCGATAAAGATATATTCGCCCGATTCGAAAACGAAACGATCGTCGCCCCAGATGTCGGGGAAGGTTTTCGAAGCGCTTTGCGACCAGTTGTTTTCGTGATTGCCGGGAATGACGTATATAGGCTTGGTCAAGCCGTCGAGAATCGACTTGACATTATATAACTGTTCGTCGCTGCCTTCGTTGGAAAGGTCGCCGGCAAGGATGACAAATTGCGAGTCGTTGGCATTGATTTCAGCCACAGCCTCGCGCAACTTTGTCTCGTTGGCGTTTCCGGGCGTAACGTGAATGTCGGCTAACACACTAAATGTTTCCGCCGAGGCAACTTGTGCAAAATAGATAGCAAATGCTGCAATACAAAGAGGAAGATGTCGTTTTTTCATTAGGTTTGGGGTTTGGTCACACAAAGATACGAAACTTTTTTGAATAACAAAAAGGAATAAGGTAGTCGTTTGTTTGGAAAATATTAGTTTGGTTTGTAACTTTGCAATATGATGACAACGGACGACAAATCTGTTTCGATGGCGAGGAGCAAGTTGGCAAAATATCTTGAGGAGAATCATTTGCGCAAAACTCCGGAAAGGTTTGCTATTCTTGATATGATATATTCGCATAACGACCATTTTTCGGTAGATACGCTCTGCAAAGAAATGGAGGAAAGTTCGTATCACGTAAGTCGTTCGACGGTCTATTATACGATGTGGCTATTGTGCGATTGTGGGTTGGTGCGGCGGCATTCTCTCGGCTCTCGCGGAAATCGTTTCGAAAAAGTGGGACCAAATTCGACGAGCCATTACCATCTGATTTGCACATCATGCGGCAAGATTCGCGAGGTGAAAGATGCCGAGATGCTCAAGCATATCAGCGGGCGTCGTTATGGCGCGTTCAGTACGTCCTATTTTTCGTTATATGTATATGGTATATGTCCGGCTTGTCAGCGTAAAAAACGAAAACAACTAACAAAAACTAAATAAGAAAGAATTATGAAAGTCGATGTACTTTTGGGATTACAATGGGGTGATGAAGGAAAAGGTAAGGTGGTAGACGTGTTGACACCGCGCTACGACGTGGTGGCTCGTTTCCAAGGAGGTCCTAACGCCGGCCATACTTTGGAATTCGAGGGCAAGAAATACGTGCTTCGCTCGATTCCTTCCGGCATCTTTCAACATGGTCAAGTCAATATTATAGGAAACGGTGTTGTGCTTGACCCGGTACTTTTTAAAGAAGAAGCGGTTGCTCTTGAAGCATCCGGCATTGACATAAAGAAAGTGCTTAAAATTTCGAAGAAGGCTCATTTGATAATGCCAACTCACCGACTGCTTGACGCTGCCAACGAGCAACGTAAAGGCGATGCTAAAATCGGTACGACCGGCAAAGGTATCGGTCCGACCTACACGGATAAGATAAGCAGAAACGGTTTGCGCGTCGGCGACATCTTCTGCAATTTCGAAAGTAAATATGCCGCAGCAAAAGCCAAACATATCGACACGCTCAATGCTTTTGGCGTAGCGGTCGACATTGAGGAGAAAGAAAAAGCGTGGATGGACGCTATCGAGTATATTAAGACATTCGACATAATCGATAGCGAGTTCTACGTCAACAAAATGCTTGACGAAGGCAAAAGCGTGTTGTGCGAAGGTGCTCAGGGCACGATGCTCGACGTCGATTTCGGCTCGTATCCGTTTGTGACATCTTCCAACACTATATGCGCCGGTGCTTGCTCCGGATTGGGAATCGCTCCCAATCGTATTGGCGAGGTGTTCGGCATCTTTAAGGCATACTGCACGCGCGTCGGCAGCGGACCTTTCCCGACGGAACTCTTCGACGAAACAGGCAAAACCATTCGCGCCATCGGCCACGAATACGGCGCTGTGACAGGTCGCGAACGCCGTTGCGGTTGGATTGATTTGGTTGCATTGCGCTATGCTATCATGCTCAGCGGCGTTACACAACTGATTATGATGAAAAGTGACGTGCTCGACTCGTTCGAAACCATTAAAGCCTGCGTGGCATATCGCATCAACGGCGAAGAAACTCGCGATTTCCCGTTCTCTATCGACGAAGGCATCGACCCCGTCTACGTAGAATTGCCGGGATGGAAAACCGATATGACTAAGATTAAAGCAGAGTCGGAATTCCCAAAGAACTTTAAAGACTACATCGCGTTCTTGGAGAATGAATTGAAAGTGCCTATCACAATCTTATCGGTAGGACCCGACCGCGAACAAACAATAGTAAGAAATTAACCCAAATATCAATACTAATGGCAATTGTAAAACCGTTTAGAGGCGTACGTCCTCCAAAAGAATATGTTGCACAAGTGGCATCCAAACCCTACGACGTTTTGAATTCGGAGGAGGCTCGTGCGGAAGCCGAAGGCAATGAAAAGTCGTTGTACCACATTATTAAGCCTGAAATCGACTTCGAGCCGGGAACTGACGAGCACGACCCGAAAGTCTACGCAAAGGCTGTTGAAAACTTCCAAAAGTTTCAAGAAAACGGCTGGCTCGTTCAAGACACAAAGCCTTGCTACTACATCTATGCACAAACGATGGCAGGCAGAACGCAGTATGGGTTTGTAGTAGCTGCTTCGGTCGCGGATTATATGACCGGGCGAATCAAAAAGCACGAACTTACGCGTCGCGACAAAGAAGAAGACCGAATGAAGCATGTGCGTAACAATCGCGCAAATGTTGAGCCTGTGTTCTTCACATTCCCCGACAACGAAAGTTTGGAACAAATTCTCAAGCAGGAGACCGCAAAAACTCCGACCTACGACTTCGTGGCAGATGACGGTTTCGGTCACACATTCTGGGTTATCGATTCCGACGAGACAATAGCAAAAATAACATCGCTCTTTGCCGACATCCCGAAT
>JAQXVL010000094.1 GCA_029224905.1 Bacteroidales bacterium | reverse complement strand
ACCCATAACCTGATGCTTCGTAGGCACCTGCTCTAATCCAATTGAGCTACCTCGCCAAACTGCGGAAGCAGAAGGATTCGAACCTTCGGAACCATGCGGTTCTGCACGTTAGCAGTGTGCCGGTTTAAGCCACTCACCCATGCTTCCTTTTCGTTGACGATGCAAAGTTACAACCCACGAATGAAGCCTTTTTTCGTAGCAGAAAAAAATTCAAAAAAAAATCGATATATGTTTCGAATTCGCACCACGATAATCCGCCGGCGCTTTTTTGTTATGGAAAAAATACATAACATTGAGGAAACAAAAATATCACAATGAAAACGGCTTCTAATCTTATGTGTGTTCAATTTCGTATATTATTCTTGTATTGCATAAGTTGAGCCATCAGGCCGTCTACGTCTTTTGCTTTATGTATACGACCTTGCAAAAATTTATAATGATTTCACGGGAAGCTTTTAAAAATCGCGGCGGTGGGGAAAATTTGTGTATAAAAATTATGCCGATTGGCGGAAAAAGGGTATTTTTGTGGAAAAATTGTAAGGACTTGTGAAAAAGATAGCAATACGTACGGCTTCCGGGCTGGTTTATGTGTTACTGATAATAGTTGCAATCGTGTGCGGAAGCACGGCGTTTGCATGTGTGTTTACGGCGCTCACTGCCATAGGCGTGATTGAGTGTCACAAGTTGTTGACAGGTGGCAAATATGTTACTCTGACGTCGTTGCTCGACGCTGTAGGTGGTTGCCTGATGTTTCTTTCCGCTTTTTTCTTTTATAATTGTGAGTCGGCGGTGTCGCCTTTGCTTGTCTACCTTCCGTATGTGTTGGCTCGGATGGTAGTTCAACTCTATCGCCACGAATCGGACGGGCATAGGGCGCTTGCGGCTTCGGCGATGACTCAGGTCTACGTTGCGTTGCCGATGACTCTGCTGAACGTGCTTTGCTACGACGTTGCTACGCCGGAGTTGCTTTTGGCGGGGCTGATTTTTATATGGATAAACGACACGGGCGCATATTGCGTGGGCTCGATGATAGGGCGTCACAGGCTGTTTGAGCGCATTTCGCCCAAGAAGTCGTGGGAAGGTTTTTTCGGCGGTTTGGTGTTTGCCATCATTGGCGGCATTATCTTCAGCGTTTATTTTGCCGACTATTTCGGCACGCTGAGCCTTGGCGTATGGACTGCTTATGCGGTGGCGGTAAGTGTCTTTTCGACGTGGGGCGACTTAGTTGAGTCGCTCATCAAACGCAATGCCGGAGTGAAAGACAGTAGCAACATTATGCCCGGGCACGGCGGTATTCTCGACCGCATCGACAGTCTGCTGTTGGTAGCGGTTGCAACAACGATATTTTTCTACTTGATATAACCATAACAACTAACGAAATGGATAAACAGAGGTACGATTTGCGCGGCGTGTCGGCATCGAAAGAGGACGTGCACAACGCCATCCGTAACGTGGATAAAGGGCTTTTTCCGAAGGCTTTTTGTAAGATTATTCCTGACATTATCGGCGGCGACCCTGACTATTGCAACATAATGCATGCCGACGGGGCGGGCACTAAATCGTCGTTGGCTTATCTCTATTGGAAAGAGACGGGCGACATGAGTGTGTGGAAGGGCATTGCTCAAGATTCGCTGATAATGAATATCGACGATTTGCTGTGCGTTGGCGCTACCGACGGCATTCTGCTTTCGTCGACAATCGGGCGCAACAAGTTGCTCGTGCCGGGCGAGGTGATTGCGGCAATAATCAACGGTACGGAGGAATTGCTCGAGCAACTGCGTTCGATGGGTGTGGGCATCTATAGCACGGGCGGCGAAACAGCCGACGTGGGCGACCTGGTGCGGACTATCATCGTCGACAGTACGGTGACATGCCGGATGCGTCGTGCCGATGTGATTAATAATGCCAACATTGCAGCGGGCGACGTTATTGTCGGGCTGTCGTCGTCGGGCAAAGCGACCTACGAAGACGAATATAACGGCGGCATGGGCAGCAACGGCTTGACTTCGGCGCGCCACGACGTGTTTGCGAAATATCTTGCTGAAAAATATCCGGAAAGTTACGACCACGGCGTGCCTTCCGACCTTGTCTACTCGGGCGGATTGCGCCTGACGGATTGGATTGACGAGGTGGGGATGACTGCCGGGAAGTTGGTTCTGTCGCCGACGCGAACTTATGCGCCGGTGGTGCGTCGCGTGCTCGACGAGATGCGCGCCGACATCCACGGCATGGTGCATTGCTCGGGCGGTGCGCAGACCAAGGTTATGCACTTCGTCGAAAACAAGCACGTTGTCAAAGACAATCTGTTCCCGATACCGCCGCTGTTTAGAATCATCAAGGAGCAATCGGGCACGGAGTGGAGCGAAATGTATAAGGTGTTCAATATGGGACACCGCATGGAGTTCTACGTTGCCGAGGAGCATGCGGCGCGTATCATTGAGATTTCGGAAAGTTTCGGTATCGAAGCCCGCGTGGTTGGTCGCGTAGCCGATGCTCCGGCGAATCGACTTACCATCAAGTCGGAATTCGGCACGTTCGAATATTAACCCTTGATGCGGCGTCTTGTCGACATATTGCTGGTATTTTTCGTTGCGGCGGTCGTAATGTCGACGTCGTGCCGACACAGTTCCGATGCGCCGGAAACCGATAGCGTATGCTACGACTTGCCCGACACAATCGTTGTGGGCACGCTCTATAGCCCGACGTCTTATTTCCTCTACAAGGGCGACTTGATGGGCTACAACTACGACTTGATGAATCGCTTTGCAACGGATAAGCACATTGCCGTGCGGTTTGAAGTGTTTCGGAGTATGTCGGCGTTGCTCGAAGAACTCGATTCGGCGCGTATCGACGTAGCCGCCTACAATGTGCCAATCACCGCCGAATATAAGTCGCGCGTGCTCAGCTGCGGTCCCGAAAACGTGACGACTCAAGTGCTCATACAGCCGCTCGTCAAAGGTAAGGCTGAAATTACTGACGTGACGCAACTCGTTGGCAAAGACGTCTACGTTGAGCAGAATTCGAAATATGAGTCGCGTTTGCGTAACCTGAATAACGAGGTCGGCGGCGGCATCAACATTCATACCATCGACCGCGATACGCTGATGTCGGAAGACTTGATAGAAATGGTTGCCGGCGGCGAAATTCCGATGACCATCGTCGACAGCGACATCGCGCAACTCGACCATTCATATTTTCCGAATATTGATATCCACCTTGAGGTGAGTTTTCCGCAGCGGTCGGCGTGGGCGGTCAGCTTGAACCATAGTTGGCTTGCCGACAGCATTAACGCATGGGCGAGTACTGATGCCGCCAAGGCATACGAGCGCAACCGTTACGACCACTACTATACGTCGCGAATGACCAAGGCAGGCGAGTATAAATATCGGCATCGCCGCGGCGAGGTGTCGCCCTACGATGCTTATTTCAAGGATGCGGCAAAACTCATCGGCTGGGATTGGCGGATGCTCGCCGCACAAGGCTATGTTGAGTCGAAGTTCGACCCCTACGTTGTGTCGTGGGCGGGCGCACGCGGCATAATGCAGATGATGCCGGGCACGGCGCGTCGCTACGGGCTCGAAGGCGACCAGATCCTCGACCCGGAGGCTTGCATTCACGCCGCCGCGCGTTCGATTGCCGACCTCGACAAGATGCTTGCCAAGTATGTCGGCGACCCGGTCGAGCGTCAGCGTTTTGTGCTTGCGGCGTACAATAGCGGCATTGCGCACATCTACGATGCCATCGCGTTGGCGAAGAAATACGGCAAAAATCCGCAAATGTGGTATGCCAACGTCAGCGATGCGCTGCTGATGAAAGCCAATCCGGAATACTACAACGACGAGGTGTGCAAGTATGGCTACTTTCGTGGTCGTCAGACGGTTAACTACGTTGTCGAGGTGGAGCGCTGCTACCACAAATTCTGTAAATAAACAGCGACGCCGGCATGGTCTGATGCCGACGTCGAATTCTTTCTATCAAATCCGCGTTTAGTCGAAAACGCGGTCCCAATCTTTCCAGACGGGTTCGTAGCCGAGCGAGCGAATGTCGTTAGCCACGTCGAAGGGCGAGCGTTCGTCGCTGACGTGGAATTGCTCGAGGGCTTCGCGAGCGTGGGTGTATCCACCCGGCTCGGTGCGACTTCCGGCGCTCATCGACGTAACGCCAAGTTTCATCATATTTTCGCGCAGTCGCGGATTCTCGCGCGTCGAATATGAGATGTCGACGTCGTGGTCGAAAATTCGGAATGCAAATGTCACTTGCGCAAGCTGACGGTCGGTCATCGTCACGTTCGGCTGAAATCCGCTCTCGGAAGGACGCATTCGCGGGAAGTTGACCGAGTAGCGCGTCCGCCAATAGTGCTTTTGCAGGTAGCGGAGGTGGTAAGCCATCATCGTGATGTCGGTTCGCCAGTCTTCGAGCCCGATAAGCACGCCCATGCCGATTTTGTGTACGCCGGCTTGACCCATGCGGTCGAAACCGTTCAGACGCCATTCGAAAATCGACTTCATACCCTTCGGGTGGTAGAGTTTGTAACGGTCTTTGTGGTAAGTTTCTTGGAAGCATACCACGCCGTTGAGCCCTGCGTGAGTGAGTCGCAGATAGTCGTCGGCTTTGAGTGGCATTACCTCAATCGACAGGTTGTTGAAGTAGGGGCGCGCGATGTGGAGGGCTTTTTCGAGATAGTCGACGCCTGCAATCGCGGGGGCTTCGCCGGTGACAATCAACAGGTTTTCGAACGGACCGAGTTCGCGAATGGCACGGCATTCGGCTTCGATTTGCTCGTCGTTGAGCGTTGTGCGTGTAAACTTGTTGTTGTGGTTAAATCCGCAGTAGACGCAGAAGTTAGTGCATGCATTGCTCAGGTAGAGCGGGATGTACATGCTGATAACTTTTCCGAAGCGCTCTTGGGTGTACTTCATCGACAGTTGCGCCATTTGCTCGAGATAAGGCTCGGCGGCGGGCGAGATGAGCGCCATAAAGTCGTCGACGTTGAGCGTCGGTTTAGCGAGAGCGATTTCTACATCGCGGTGCGTTTTCGAGGCAATCCGCGATGTAGTATCGTCCCAACTGATATGTTCTAATTCGTCAGAAAACATTTGTTACTAAATGATTTAGTCGTTCAATTCTTTGCAGATTTTTTGCGAAATACGCATTGCGCAGAAGTTCGGTCCGCACATTGTGCAGAATTTGTCGTCGTTGCCGCGGCTCTCGATGTAGTATTGTCGAGCGCGAGCGGGGTCGAGTGAGAGGTTGAATTGGTCTTTCCAGCGGAATTCGAAACGCGCCTTGCTCATGGCGTCGTCGCGCACTTGCGCTCCGGGAAGTCCTTTTGCCAAATCGGCGGCGTGAGCGGCAATCTTGTAGGCAATCACGCCGTTGCGCACGTCTTCGCGGTCGGGTAGACTGAGGTGTTCTTTGGGCGTAACGTAGCAAATCATAGCGGTGCCCCACCAGGCGATGTGTGCGGCGCCGATAGCCGACGTGATATGGTCGTAGCCGGGAGCGATGTCGGTGGTCAACGGGCCGAGAGTGTAGAACGGAGCCTCGTGGCATGCAGCAACTTCGCGGTCGACGTTTTCTTTGATTTTGTGCATGGGGATGTGTCCCGGACCTTCGATGATGACTTGCACGTTGTGTTTCCAAGCGCGTTCGGTGAGTTCGCCGAGCACGTCGAGTTCGAGGAATTGAGCGCGGTCGTTAGCGTCGTGGATAGAGCCGGGGCGCATGCCGTCGCCGAGCGATACGGCAACGTCGAATTGCGACAAAATTTCGCAAATTTCGTCGAAGTGAGTGTAGAGGAAACTTTCTTGGTTGTGAACGACGCACCATTCGGTCATAATGCTGCCGCCGCGCGAAACGCATCCTGTCAGGCGCGAGCCGATGAGTTCGGCATGAGCGCGAAGCACACCGGCGTGGATGGTAAAGTAGTCGACGCCTTGTTCGCACTGCTCGATGAGCGTGTCGCGATAGATTTCCCAAGTGAGTTTTGCTACGTTGCCGTCGACTTTCTCGAGTGCTTGGTAGATGGGCACTGTACCTACGGGTACGGGGCAGTTGCGGACAATCCATTCGCGCGTTTCGTGGATGTTTTTACCTGTTGAGAGGTCCATAAGCGTGTCGCCGCCCCAGTAGCAACTCCAAATGGCTTTGTCGACTTCCTCTTTGATGCCCGACGAAAGTGCGCTGTTGCCGATGTTGGTGTTGAGTTTTACGGAAAACGCTTTACCGATAATCATCGGTTCGGCTTCGGGGTGGTTGATGTTTGCGGGAATGACGGCACGTCCGGCAGCCACTTCGTCGCGGACGAATTCGGGCGTGATGTAAGAGTCGATGCCGAGTTCTTTGTTGTTAAGGTTTTCGCGGATAGCGACGTATTCCATTTCGGCGGTAACGACGCCGGCGCGAGCGTAAGCCATTTGAGTGACGTTCTTGCCGGGCAGAGCGCGCATCGGGTTGTGACGAGTGGCAAAACGGATTTCGTCGAGGCTCTTGTCGGCGAGACGCATACGGCCGTAGTCGGACGAAATGCCATCGAGTGTTTCGACGTCGCCGCGGTCTTTTACCCATTGCTCGCGGATGCGCGGCAGACCTTTGTTGATGTCGGTTTCGACGTTGGGGTCGGTGTAGACGCCGCTGGTGTCGTTAACCACGACATAGCCGTTGTCGCTGAACACTTTCTCGCCGTCGACGATGGTTACTGTCGGGGTTAGGTTGATTTTGCGCATACCCACTTTGATGGGGAAAAGCGTTCCGTCGACGTAGATTTTCTCCGAACCGGGATATGAGTTGATGTTGATGTCTTTGATTTCCATAGAGTTGAGTTTTCGATTAATCGTTTAAGAATGAGGTTAAGGGGCTGCTTGCTTGAGCGCAGTCGCTGATTTGTCCGAGTCCTGCGAGGTAAGCCATACGACCGGCTTCGGTGGCGAGGCGGAAAGCGCGAGCCATAGCGACGGGGTCGTGAGCCACGGCGATTGCGGTGTTGACCAGCACGGCGTCGGCGCCCATTTCCATAGCCTCGGCGGCGTGAGAGGGTGCGCCCAGTCCGGCGTCGACCACGACGGGCACGGTCGACTGCGCAATGATTATTTCGAGCATTTCCTTTGTTTTCAGACCTTTATTGGTGCCGATAGGTGCGCCGAGGGGCATTACGGCAGCCGTGCCGACTTCTTCGAGTCGCTTGCAGAGCACGGGATCGGCTTGGATGTAGGGGAGCACGACGAATCCGTCGGCAGCAAGCGTTTCGGTTGCGCGAAGCGTTTCGATGGGGTCGGGCAGAAGGTAACGCGGGTCGGGATGAATCTCGAGTTTTATGAAATTCGTGCCGAAACATTCGCGCGAGAGTTGAGCGGCGAGCACAGCCTCTTCGGCATTGCGTGCGCCCGAGGTGTTGGGCAGAAACTGCACCTTATCGCGGTTGATGTGTTGCAGCATGTCGTCGCCGGCGGCATCGTCGGGATGCAGGCGCTTCATGGCGACGGTTATCATTTCGCTTTCGGAAGCGAGTATGGCTTGTAGCATCAGTTCGTTCGACGAAAACTTGCCGGTGCCGACAAATAGGCGCGACGAAAATTCGCGTCCTCCGATGATTAGTTTGTCCATAATTATATGTTGTTTAATCGTTTGTCAATGATTTGTTGCAGACGGTCGACGACTCGAGCGGTTTCTGCCGTGATGTCGTCGGCGCCGACGATTGCCCCCGACATGGCTATGCCGTTTACGCCGGTAGCCATAATCGCGTCGATGTCGTTGTAGGTTATTCCGCCGATAGCCACGATGGGCAGGCGGATGCTCGACTCTTTCATGCGTCGGATGATTTCGGCGTAGCCTTCGATGCCGAGCACGGGGCTCAGTTGCTTTTTCGTTGTGGTAAATCGGAACGGACCGACGCCGATATAGTCGATGTCGAGATGTCGCACGCGTTCAACGTCGTCGAACGTGTTGGCTGTCACGCCGATGATGGCTTCCATGCCGAGCATCTCGCGCGCTTCAACGGGGTCCATATCGTTGCGACCGAGGTGAACGCCGTCGAGTTGCAATTCTTTGGCAATCTCGACATGGTCGTCGACGACAAAGATGCAGTCGTTGTCGGCGCAAATTGGCTTGGCTTGTCGCGCCACTTCGATGATTTCGTCGACCGTGGCATCTTTCATGCGCAGTTGTACCCAACGGCAACCGCCTGCTACGGCGGCGCGTATCTCGTCGAGAATGGTCATTTCCGGATGCGGATGTGTGATGAATTGTAGCATATTATAAATATTGTTTGATTGTTTTTATGCGTTGGCTGAGCGTGTCGGCATCGGCGTCGGCAAAGAGGTAACCCAGGAATGCGGCTCCGGAGAAACCGAGTTGCCGAAGTTCGTCGATTCGGTCGGGCGTAACGCCTCCGAGGGCGATGATGGGTACGCGTAGATGCTTGTCGGAGAGCGCTCGGCGAAGCTCGTCGGCAGAGAAGTGCGCCCTATAGCCCGCCTTGCTGATGCTGTCGTAGATGGGGCTGAGAGTGCAGTAGTCGATGCCGATGATAGAGTCGGTAAGTTCGTCGATGCCGTGCAATGAGCGCGAAACGCGACCCCGGTAGCCTTTTGGTGGCTCGGGATTGCGCCGATTCAGGTGAATGCCGCCGACGCCGTACTCTTCGGCGAGTTCGTGGCGGTCGTGTAGCGTAAGTTGCGCATGGTATGCCTCGCCAATCGACTCCAAATAGGCGCGAAAGGCGGACTCGTCGGCGTAGGGCTTGCGTACGTGCACGAAGTCGAAGCCGGAATCGATGAGCATTTCGACCAACTTCGGCTCGTCGGGGATGGTGCGTTCGGGCGTGATGGCTATCAGTCGAAACCTATCCACCATACGATGCTTTGATGACGATTATATTGTCGCCGTTGTGCAACTCCGTGCTTTGCCACTCGGTGCGCGGAACCATTTTACCGCCAACGGCTACTGCCACGTTGGTCAGTGCAGCACCGCGTTCGGTGATGACTTGTTCGATGGTCGGCGTTGCGTCGTATTGATGCTCTTCGCCGTTTATTTTTAGCGTAATCATACTATTTTGAGTTTCTTAGGGTCGTGAAAATGGTTAAGTGGTCCGTGACCTTTGCCGATTGCAACTTGTGCGCCGGCTTCGATGGCTGCCTGCACGTATTGCTTAGCCTCGGCAACGGCTTCGGTAACGCTGCATCCTAAAGCCAGAAACGAGGCAATCGCCGACGAAAGCGTGCAACCGGTGCCGTGAGTGTTGGCTGTCGAGATGCGTGCTCCGGCGATGCTCACCGCGCTACCGTCGGCGCCGTAAAGGCGGTCGGTCATGTGGTTGTCGTCGAAGTGTCCGCCTTTGATGAGCACGTAGCGGCATCCCATGTCGAGCATCACTCGCGCCGCACGGTCGACGCTTTCGCTGTCGGTCAAACGGATGTCGGCAATGAGTTCTGCTTCCTGCCGATTCGGCGTGACGATGTCGGCGAGGGGGAAGAGTCGGCGTTTGACGGCTTCAATCGCTCCGTCGGCAATGAGTTTGCAGCCGGAGGTAGACACCATTACCGGGTCGACAACGACGTTCGTTGCATGGTGTGCCGACAGGCGGTCGGCAACGGCATTGACGATTTCTTCGCTGAAGAGCATACCCAATTTGACGGCATCGGGGCGCATATCAGCGAAAACCGCGTCGATTTGACCGGCGACGACGCATGGCGAGATGCCTTCGACGGCATCGACTCCGCAGGTGTTTTGTGCGGTTACCGCCGTGATGGCACTCGCAGCATAGACGCCCAGCGCCGACATGGTTTTGATGTCAGCCTGAATGCCTGCGCCTCCGCACGAGTCGGAACCTGCGATAGTTAAAGCAATTTTGTAGTTCATTATGCCTCCTATATAATATGGTGCAATCGGGGCATACTTGTAGACGAGAATTCGGCAATCCCTCCGGCGGCATTATCCGCTTCAGGTTCTCAGGGTATAATCTCAGCCTTTCGGCACCCCCTTGCACGTTGCAAAAGTAATGCAAATTAAGCAAAAATGCAAATGTGCGAGGAATGAGGTGTGACCGATTCGTCTAATATATTGTTCCAAAATAAGATGGTTTTGTTGTATTTCGAAAAAATTGCTGTTCGTTTTTCTAAAATCGAATAACTTGCGTATATTTGTAGACTAAAAGATGCTGAACGATGGAAGCTAAAGAACTTAAGCGATTGCCGGTAGGTATTCAGACCTACGACGAAATTGTGAATAATAACTGGCTTTATATTGATAAGACAGAATATGTTTACAAGATGAAAAATCTTAGTAAATATATCTTTCTGAGTCGTCCGAGGCGGTTCGGAAAGTCGCTTCTTGTTTCTACTCTCGCAGCTTATTTTGAGGGTAAACGGCATCTTTTCAAAGGAACGTACATCGACGGCGTTGAAAAAGACTGGACGGAATATCCGGTGTTGCGGTTCGACATGTCGTTAGCCAAGCATCAAAACAAAGAAGATTTGCCGAGATACCTTCTTTACATTATCGAAAGTAATGAGAAGAAATTCGGATTGACATCGGACATAACCGACCCTAATTTACGCCTGACAAACTTGATTAAGCGCGCTTATGAGCAAACCGGAAAGCAAGTCGTTGTCCTCATCGACGAGTACGATGCGCCACTGCTTGATGTTGCTCACGAAAAGACGCAACTTGATGATTTACGGCAGATTATGCGTAATTTCTATTCACCGCTAAAGGCTTGCGACAAATATTTGAAATTCGTTTTTATCACCGGAATCACCAAGTTTTCGCAACTCAGCATTTTCAGCGAACTGAACAACCTGAATAACATCAGTATGCAAGAGCAGTTTGCTGCCGTTTGTGGTATTACCGTGGATGAAGTT
>JAQXVL010000093.1 GCA_029224905.1 Bacteroidales bacterium | reverse complement strand
TGTTGTCGCAAGGTATTGCTTTTCGCCGAAGGGGATGAACTTCATTGCCGTACCATATTGGTTGCCGGCAACAACGCCCGAATTCAACGACGATTTGTAAGCACCCGATGCGTCGAAGAGCGTCGGAACTGCGTCTTTCGGTGCAAGCCAGATTGTGCCGTCGCTGTTGTAAACCACTTCGGCAGAGCCGCGGCCGTTACCGCCTGCGAATGCAGCGCCGTTCTTGGTGAGGTTGATGACGGTCGGAGTTTGCGATGCCGTTCCGTTGGTCACGGTGTAGTAGAGCAACTTCGATGTGCCGTCGTTGTTAATCCACAAGCGACCGTTGTTCAAGTCGCCGCTCACTGAGAGTTGTGCGCCGACAACTTCGCCATCGTGCGTTGCGTCGGTCACGAGAATGCGCGGGTCAGACGAATCGTCGTCCCAAATGTAGATGTAGAAGTTCGTGCTTGCCGACGAGATGCTCGAAGCAACGATTTTTCCGCCAATGACGGCGATACCCGAAAGTTTGAATAGTGCATTTTGGATACCGTTAACGCTCAACGAACCCGTTTGCACACCCGTGTAGGCGTCGATAATCTTAATAGCCGGAGTGCCGCCGTTTTTGCAGTGGAGGGCGTAGATTTTGCCGTCTTTGTATGCAATCGTGCGGATGTAGTCGTCGGAGATGTCCAACCACGGACCGAGCGTCGTGTTGCCCGAGTAGTTCCAGATTTCAGTCATTGCAGTGATGTTGTCGTCGAACGGAGTTGGGTCGGGAGTCGGGTCGGGAGTCGGGTCGGGCTCGACAGTTCCCGTATAGGTCGCATTAATCGGGATGATGATATCGTCGGCATGCGGCGACGAAAGGCGCAAGTTTGCACTATAGCTGTTCTTCAAACCGTCGGGAGTAAACGTCACTGTGGCACTGAAAGAGCCGGAATACTCGTTATGGTCGGAAATCGCTACGGAGAATACGCCGCCATCTGCACCTGTAACGCAGCCCGTCCACTTGCCATACATATATTCGCTTGTGCGAGTGATGGTGATGGTCTGCGACGGCGCATCGGTAAGAGCAGCTGCCGTAAGCGAGTATGCGTTAGCGCTTTTCGACATCTTGATGCCTGAATATTGTGAGGTGTTGAAATGCTTGGCATCGCTGCTTGTATCGTCACCCAGCACGGCACCGGTCGAGTCGACGTAGCGGTCGACATGGAGTTTGTAGACCGAAATATAGCCGGAAGAAGGCGACATACCGATATACATCGCGGGGTTGCCGAATATGTCGGGACGAACCGAAACGGCTTCGGGCTCATTCCATGCCGACGAACTTACGAGTCGGTCGTAGGTGAGCGATTTGCGTTGCAGATATTGCTGAGTGCGCCAGTTGTAGGTGCTCATAATAAAGGTAGAAGTGGCACTCGATGCGCCGACGCCTTCGAAGAGATAGAGGTAGTCGCCGTTGATGCTGAAACTCTGATACGATTTATATTCAAAACCCGTATCGCCGGAAATGCCCGAGCCGGAGATAGCCGAGGCACCTTTTGCAACAGCAACCTCCTTGATTTCGGTAACTACGCCGTTGAAGTAGTCGTCGAGGTCGTAGACACAGTAGCGACGCACACCCCCACCCGACGAGCTGAAGCAAATGTATCGGTTTAGCGGGTCGATGTCGGCATATGCGTTGCTATATCCTTTGGGATGGTCGTGATATGTAAGGCTGACGGTTGAATTTTCGCGACCGTCGGCAATGATGGTTTGCCCGCTGACGAACTTAAATCGACAGATTGCCTTACCCGATAGGTCGTTGCTCGTGCCGTTGTCGGAGCCTTTCGCTCCGGTGATGAGCCAAAGTTGACCGTTAGCGTCGCGGTAGACCGACAATTTTACGCCGTGCCCGGTTTTGGCAATGCTCATTTTCTGAACAGACGTGCTATAAGTATACGAACCCGACGTTTTCGAGGCTTTTGCAGTACAGGGAATTCGCGTAATCGTCAGCGGGTCGCATTCGGTAGAGAGTCCGTTGGCGGAGCAGAACGACGACTTGTTCGATGAGCCTTTGAGTTGTAGCACATATATGTCGCCGGTCACGGGGTCGATGTCCATACTTTGGATTACGGTTTTCTCCGGCGTTGATGCCTTAACGAGGTGATTACTTATGTCGCTGCCGTAGCGGGTTGACGTACCCATCGTGGAATACTTTCCGGCAATAACGAATTGGTCGGCGCAACTCGAGTAAATCTCGCGCTGTTCCCAACCGTCGCTAAGCGTAACGTAGCTGTATTTGTAGAAACGATTGTCGTAATGGTTGTCGGCAATGCTGAAACGCACGCCGGATGTTGTGCCTGCGTCGGAGTAGAGCAACACATTTTCGCCGAGTTGGTTGGCGTTGGTCGCCGTCGAAGTCTTGTTGGTGAAAGTGTTACGATTGATGTTGACACTCATATTGACCGGCGCTACGCAGTTTGTTGAGCCCGAACTTCCCGGATAGATGCGAAGAAGAGCCATATAGGAAGTGCGTCCGTAGCAATGGTCAAATTCGTTGTCGGTGATGTTGAGCGTCGTAGAGTTGGCATAAGCGGTGCGCTCTGCATAGACCGAGAAGCTGCCTACGCCGTTGCCGTCGGTGTTGGCGGAAGTCGACACGCCGACGTAGTGGAACTTGTTGTGGCTGATATTGATAGTGCCTTGAGCGTTGCAGACGTGCACACCGGTACCGCCGTCGTACATATAGTTGTCGGTGACGGTTGTTGTGCCGAACACGCCCATAACGCCAATCGAGTTTGCCAAGTGAGTCGAGCTTCCGGTAAAACGGTTGTGCGACACTTCCGTATCGCAGTAGCGACGTTGCGACACGTCGGCGTTGGCTTGAGCATCGGCATAGCGCGAGCCGATGGCGATGAGGTGTGTATTGTCGTTGCGCGCAACGGTCGAGCCGATGAACACGTTATATCGTACCTTCAGTGAGTAGATAGGCGATGCGTTGGTTGCCGAATTTGCAACGATGCGCCCGGCTCCGGTGAAAGCAAGACCGTTAACCTCAATCTTGCTTGCGTTGAGGTTAAGCGTGCCGGTGATGGTCGACTCTGCCGAACGAGTGGCTGTCCAATCGCAGTAGGCGTTTGCGCCGAGCACTTTCAGGCCGAACGTCGAGAGCGTACCGCCGTCGTAAGTACCGGGAGCAACGTAGACTGTCGAATTCGACGGCACCGACACGTTGGCAAGTTTGGCAAACGACGAAAACGCTGTAGTGCCCACAGTAAATGTTTGGTTACGATAGGTTATCTGAGCGCCGGAAGTGGTTGCACCGGCGTCGATCAGGTAGACTTCCGACCTCGCGGAAAAACATACTACAAGAAAAAGAAACAGCGTTAAACTCTTTATAATTTTCATGATTAGTAAAAGATTCGATTTGTGCGAAGATACACATATTAGGTTTAACATACAAATTTTCAATCAAAAACGACAAAAAGTCCACGTTACGTCATCATCCCCCACTTTACAAAACCGGCATTTTTGACACTTTTGTAAAATAGGAAAGCGATTTTTCACCACAAATTAGCAAATCCTATTTTACAAAATTGGCATTTTTGACACTTTTGTAAAATAGGATGATGGCGAGAAGACTCCGCAAGCCTGCCAGGTCGCACCGAGGCGCGACCCTACGCTGGCTACATACCTTGTTATTAATCAATCACATACGCTCCACGCACACGGCTACAAATCGCTCTCAGCGGAATTTATTGCCGAGTAGGCGGCGCTGAAGATGGCGTTCGAGGGATTCATTACCATATAATATGTGTCGTCGCCGAAGAGATTGCGCCCGATTCCGGCTTTCACCACGTCGGCAACTAACTTACGGCAGCGAAGATATTCCGGCTCGTTGAATTCGATTTTGGCAGCCGCAGCATTGTCGAGAATCGTCTGCAACATATCGTCGGTAACGACAAAACGTGCCACGAAGTCGGCAGCGTCGGTATAGTCAGCCTTGATTCGGTCGCGGTGAGCGTCCGTGTAGTTATAGGTGTAGTTTTCGATGACCGACTTTGCTACGAGTCGATTGAAATACTTCGAATAAGCCATAGTGTCGAGCGGCACGAAACGGTCGGGCATAATGCCACCGCCGCCGTAAACTGTTCTGCCGAGGCGGAGCGTCTTATAGACGAGAGTGCTGTCGAGGCGAACGCTGTCGGCGTGATAGAGTTCGCCGCCTTCATATCGATTTGCGAGGTCGTGGCTATACTTGTCGCCTTCGCCGAGTTTATAAGGCTTCTGGATGCAACGTCCCGAGGGAGTGTAGTAGCGCGCTATGGTGAGGCGTACCATCGAGCCGTCGGGGAACGGGATGGGCATCTGCACAAGACCTTTGCCGAACGTGCGACGACCGACGACGAGTGCGCGGTCCCAATCTTGAAGCGCACCGCTGACGATTTCGCTTGCCGACGCCGACAGTTCGTTGACCATCACCACCACTTTCAGATTTTTCAGGCGACCGCCGCCGGTAGCAGCGATGTCGCGCCGCGGCTGCTGACGTCCCTGCGTGTAGACGATGAGTTGCTCGCGTTGCAGGAATTCGTCGGCGAGGAGTCCCGCCACGTCGAGGTAGCCGCCGCCGTTGCCGGTGAGATCGAAGATAAGTTGCTTCATACCTTGACGTTTGAGGCGCTTTACGGCATCGATAAATTCGTCGTGCGAAGTGCGCGAGAAGCGGCTGAGGCGAATATATCCGGTTTGCTCGTCGACCATATATGCAGCGTCGATGCTGTGGATGGGTATGTCGTCGCGCTTGATGACAAAATGCAGCGGTTCCGATTCGCCACGGCGCAACACTTCAACTTCGACAATCGAGCCTTTCGGACCGCGTAGACGTTTGCGCACTTCGGTGTTCGTCAGTTTCACTCCGGCAACCGACGTGTCGTTGACCGCCACAATGCGGTCGCCGGCGCGCAGACCGACTTTCTCCGACGGCCCGCCGGAAATGGTCTGCATCACCACGAGAGTGTCGCGACGAATGCTGAACTCGATGCCGACGCCGCTGAAGTTGCCGTCGAGCGGCTCGGTAAGTTCTTTCGTCTCTTCGATGTCGGAATACGACGAGTGCGGGTCGAGCGTTTCGAGCATACTGCGGATGGCGCTTTCGACGATTTTGTTTTCGTCGACGCTGTCGACATAGTATTTCACTATCGTACTTTCAGCACCGACGAGTTTCTGGCGCGGTGTGATTGACGTCCATGCACGCTCGTTTTTCTTCGACATTTCCTCTTGTTGGGCTGCCGATTCCGTTTGTTGCGTTTGCGCAAATATAGTCACCGCCAAGAATGCAGCGACTGCAATTAAGAATCCTTTCTTGTTCATTTTCTGTAGTTTATCGTTTGGGCAAAACCATTCCTCGAGGTAACAGGTCGGTTACGTCTTTGCCGTAACTGATAAGTTCGCGAACAATCGACGAGCTGACGTGCCCAAGTTCGGGTAAAGTATATAGGAAAACGGTTTCGATGCCCGAAAGTTCACGGTTGACCACCGCCAAATTTTTCTCGTATTCGAAATCTTGAATCATTCTCACGCCGCGGACAATGAACTGCGCACCGCAGTTGCGAGCGGCATCGACAGTCAAACCGCTGTAGGAAATAACGTCGACGCGGTCGTTGCCGCAGTAGAGCGAGCGGATGCAGTCGAGGCGCTCCTCCTCGCTGAAGAGCGTGCGTTTTTGGTTGTTGACGCCGACGGCTACGACGATGCGGTCGAACAGCGGCAAGGCGCGCTCAACGATTGAATAATGTCCGAGCGTAAACGGGTCGAATGTGCCGGGAAATAATGCTATCTTCATCTGCTGTTAATGTGTCATATCGAGGTTGCCGTCGTCTTCCACAACGAGGTTGTTGATGATAAACAACTGGCGTTCCATCGTGTTTTTACCCATATAGAATTCGAGCATATCTTTCACCGAGTCGTCTTTGCGCCACTGCACGCGGTCGAGGCGGATATTCGGACCGATAAAGTCCTTAAACTCCTCAGGCGAAATCTCGCCGAGACCTTTGAATCGAGTAATTTCGGCATTTGCGCCGAGTCGCTCGATGGCTGCCACGCGCTCGTCGTCGTTGTAGCAGTAGAACGTGTCGTTGACGGCTTCGTCGGCACCGTTGCGACGTCGACCGCTGCGGCGCGACGTCTTCTTGTTGCGCACGCGGAAGAGCGGCGTCTGCAAGATGTAGACGTGACCTTTCTTAATCAAGTCGGGGAAAAATTGTATCAAGAACGTAATCATCAGCAGACGGATGTGCATACCGTCGACATCGGCATCGGTTGCGATTATCACCTTGTTGTAGCGCAGTCCGTCGATGCCTTCTTCGATATTGAGCGCCGCCTGAAGCAGGTTGAACTCGTCGTTTTCGTAGACCACCTTCTGCGTCTTGCCAAAGGTGTTCAACGGCTTACCGCGAAGCGAGAACACCGCCTGCGTTTCGACGTCGCGAATCTTCGTAATCGAGCCGCTCGCCGAGTCGCCCTCGGTGATGAATATCATCGACTCGTCGCGTCGTTCGCCCTTTGCGTCATTATAGTGAATGCGGCAGTCGCGAAGTTTGCGGTTGTGCAGGCTCACCTTCTTGGCGCGCTCGCGAGCCTTTTTCGCCACTCCGGCAATCTCTTTGCGTTCCTTCTCCGACTCCTGGATTTGTCGGAGCATAATCTCCGCCGTTTCGCCGTTGATGTGCAGGTAGTTGTCGAGCTCTTTTTTCAAGAAATCGCCGATAAATTTCGCCACGGTCGGACCGCCGGGACTCATGTCGCGCGAGCCCAGTTTAACCTTCGTCTGCGACTCGAAAATCGGCTCCTCGACCTTCACGCTTATCGCCGCAACCATACCGTTGCGAATGTCGGAATATTCGAATCCTTTGTTGTAAAATTCCTTAATCGTGCGCCCTACCGCCTCGCGAAACGCCGACAGGTGCGTGCCGCCTTGCGTAGTGTGCTGACCGTTGACAAACGAGTAAAACTCTTCGCCATACTGCGAGGCGTGAGTGATTACCACCTCGATGTCGGTCCCCACAAAGTGGATTATCGGGTAAAGCGGCTCGTTGGTCATATTCTCCTTCAGCAAGTCGAGCAAACCGTTGCGCGAATGAAATTTCTTGCCGTTGAAGTTGATAGTCAAGCCCGTGTTGAGAAACGAATAGTTGCGCATCATACTGTCGACATACTCTTCGCGGAACCGGAAGCCCTTGAAGAGGTCGCCGTCGGGCAGAAAACGCACATACGTGCCGTTCGGCTCGTCGGTAGCATAGACATCGCCGTTTTCGACCACAAAGCCGCGCTCATACTTCACCGTCTTGCCCTCGCCGTTGCGAAACGACGAAATGACAAACGCCGACGACAGCGCATTCGTAGCCTTGATGCCCACACCGTTAAGTCCGACCGACTTCTTGAACGCCGACGAATCAAACTTGCCGCTCGTGTTCATCTTCGACGACACGTCGAACACCTTGTCCAACGGAATACCGCGCCCGTAGTCGCGCACCGTCACCTCGCCCGCCTCGGTTATCGTCACGTCGATTTGCTTGCCGTAGCCCATCGCATACTCGTCGATGCTATTATCGAGCACTTCCTTGAGAATCACGTAGATACCGTCATCGTCGTGAGTGCCGTCGCCAAGTTTACCAATGTACATACCCGGGCGCAACCGAACGTGCTCGTTCCAGTCGAGCGTCATAATGTCGTTACTGTCGTAGCGCACGTCTTCGTGTGTATCTATTTTCTTATTTTCTGCCATATGCTTAGTTTTTCACAAGTCACAAAGTTACAAACTTTTAGACGAAACGCAAAATTGCACACCAATTTTTATTTTGACATTTCGAGCGAACATTCGTACCTTTGTAGAATAAAAACCACACAACAATTATGCAAGATTTCGCAGCAATCGACTTTGAGACAGCCAACTTCCAGCGTTCATCAGTATGCTCAGTTGGCGTAGTGACAGTGCGCGGCGGTGAGATAGCCGACAGATTCTACTCGCTCATCAAGCCCGAGCCGGAATACTACACCTATCAGTGCAGCCGCGTCCACGGGCTCAGCGCCGCCGACACCGAAGACGCGCCGACCTTCCCCGACGTGTGGAAGCAGATAGAGCCGCTCATCGAGGGACTACCCTTGGTGGCACACAACAAAGCGTTCGATGAAAGTTGCCTGAAAGCGGTGTTCCGCGTCTATCAGATGGACTACCCCGACTACGAGTTCCATTGCACCTGCATAGCCTCACGCCGACGTTGGCACGGAATGTCGAACACACTCGACGCCGCAGCAGCCCGTTGCGGCTACTTTATGGAAAACCACCATCACGCCTTAGCCGACGCCGAAGCCTGCGCCGCCATCGCCCTCGAGATTTTGTAAATACAACACCATTTCTATTGCGTTGATACAAAACGTTTTGTATCTTTGCTGCAACAAACAACAATTATTATGAAGCGTATTCTTATCTCATTTGTTGTTCTTACGTTAGCGACTATTCTTTGTGCCGCGCAGGAGCAACCTCAACTCGGAATTGTCAACCGCACGCAGTGCACGGGATTTTGGCGTTACGACTTTAACTACCAAACTACCGACACCGACGGCAAAACGCCCATCGTGCTTTCGGCGGCTATATTCCTGTCGACGAAATTCCACGAAAAAACCGCCGAGGCTAAAGGTCTTGCCCTGATGAACCACTACACGATAACTACCGACGACGAACGTCCGACCAACGTAACCGGGCAGTTTACGCTCGAAGGATTCATCCAAGGCTCGGGCTTTATCATCATCGAGTCGGACGGAATCGGCTTCGGACTGACCGTTGACCGCAGCCAGAATTATCTGAAAGGTCGCGCTACGGCTCGCATCGACATCGACGCATTCATCGCCGGACGCGAATTGCTCCGACAAGAGGGCATCGGCTTCGGCAACGTGGTTGCCAACCTGGGTTACTCGCAAGGCGGACACGGCGGTATGTGGGTAAACCGACTCGTGGCTGAGGGTTATAGAAGCGACGAACTTCCGAAAATCGACTATTGCATCCTCGGCGGCGGCCCCTACGACATGTATTCGCAGCTAAACGGAATGTTCGGCGACGGCGTTTCGCTCTATCCCGTAGCCATCCCGCTAATCCTCAACAGCATTATCGACGACAACGAAACACTCACCTACAACGACGTGTTCCGCCCCGAGTTTGTCGAAAAAATCCCCGAATGGTTCGACTCCAAGAAATATAAAAGTCCGGAAATTAACAACCTTATCTACGAAACTTTCGGCGGCAGCGCCGAGACGGGAATACAGATGAGCGCAATTCTTACCGACGAATTTATCAACCCCGAAAGTGCAGCGCAGAAAGCCGCCGCCGAATGGCTGAAAGAAAATTCGCTCGTCTACGACGATTGGTCGCCCATCGCCACCGACAAAATCGTGTTTTTCCACTCTCACGACGACGAAGTAGTGCCCTACGTCAATATGGAAAGTATGCAGCAATTTTTGACAGACAAAGGCTACGCGAGTTTCGAAGTCAAAGAAATCAGAGGAAAGCGACACACCGAAACGGGAATGTACTACGCCATGCAAGCCAAAAGCCTGCTCGCAGCCTACGAGCCGTCGTCGGGTGCAGTAGAGAGCATCGATGCCGACACCGACCATCCGGTCGACGTCTACACAATCGACGGCTGCCTGATAATGCGACAAGTATCGCCGCGCGATGCATACAACCGCCTGCGCCGCGGCATCTACATCATCGGCAACAAGAAAGTCGTGAAATAGCCAAGCCGGCGTATTTTTACACGGTAATCTCCAAGACTATGTCTTCGGGGCCTGCCACAACACTCTCGAAGTAGCCGTCGCCGGTTACTCGCGGACCACTTACGCACTTATATCCACAGTCTGTCAGTTCGCGAGTTTTCTCCACGACGTTATCTCTGCTTCCCACAGCGATAGCGATGTGCATACATGCGGATTTGAACACGTTGTCGGCTATCGCATCGCGCTCGGGACGCGACATAATTTCCAGTCGAGTTTCTCCGTCCGGGAAGGTTAGAAAATACGTCAGTAATCCGGTCTTCGGATTATGGTAGAGGTCATTAGCTCGGCAACCGAAATGATTGACGAAGAATGAACGCATTGCCTCCAAGTCGAGACAGTAAACGGCGATATGGTCTATTCTGATGTTCATCACTTATAAAATCGTTTCGCGAAGCAGATGCTTGACGGCGGCAATGGGATGGTAGAGCATCATTCTCGGACCGGACCAACGCATCACCGCCCGTATACGCTCTTTCATCGCCGGGCGATAGCAATGGACGGGGCACTTCTTGCACGTGGACTTGCGTTCGCCGAAACGGCACGCCGCGAGTCGGCTGTGAGCATAGGCTAACAACTCTCGGCAACTCGGACACAGTTCGGCATTGCCTTCTCGCTTTCGGCAGTACAGACGTACCATCTGCTCAACTACCACCTTTTCTTCTTCGATACGATTGAGTTTCATCAATAAATATGTAAGACTGTCTACTCGGAATCAAAAATAAGAAATTCAGACCATAGCGAGACAAGTTATACCAAGTTTTTCCTCGATATTAGCTATGCTCTTAAAGCTAAGATTTTCTGTACCCGACAATAATTTGCTAACATATTGCGGGCTCACACCGAGGCGGGCGGCAAGGTCTGCTCTCTTGAGACCGTTGTCCTGCATATAGCCAATAAGGATAATGGCAAGCTGACGTGACCAGCGTAACCAACTTGCATTTTCCTTTCGCCATGCAGCTTCTTCTGCAAAACGCGACGGAGTTTCACTCTTATGTCCCTCCAAAAATAAAATTGCCTTACTTGCCATAATACTATTCATTAGTAAGTTCAACAAAACTATCTTGATCAAAAACGCCATTGGCTCTAAGAAAAGCTTTGCATCGATTAAGTTTTTGCAGTTCCAATGCAGTATGTTCTCGTTCTTGCATCGTCCGAGTTAGCTTGATAGCCCCACCGGTTACTACATAAACATTCGGCTCAAGCCTTATGGCATAAATACGTAGCCAACTTGCATGACGCCCTCTATTCCAGTTACGAGCTTTCTCTCTGCTTAACTCGTGCGTACTTGCATCAGTGATGTCAAGAGGTTTAAAAAGATCGTCAAGGTGTTCAGTGTAAGGTATTTCAAAAACAAGTTCCTGTAATGCCTCTGCATCCTCAAAAGTATCATTAACAGCCACATCGAGCCGTTCAATATGGAAATAACGTTTTAGATCCTCTATGTTTTCCATAAAAAAGTCAAGCAAATACTCACCATTAGTCCAATTGCGAAACAACATAGTGAGTTCGTCAGCCTCCTTTTCTTGATCTTTAACAGCCCAAAGATGGTCAAATCCGTCGATTATCCTTACAAACTCCATACGATATGCACTTATTCATTTGCAAAGTTAATTATGGAAACTGGAATATGCAACTTATAGGTTGATTTTTATAACACTTCATATAGCATATAATTGAAAAACCTCATTTTCAGAGAAAGACATTTTCCAATTAATACCAAAGTTGCTAATTACATCGCTTTATACCATTATTCAGCGCTCGGCACGGCGAAAACGGAAATCAAAGATACTCACAGCTCGATTCCTATCCGGCGCTATTTTTTTACTTTATCGGGATTGCGTGCCACGAAGTCTTTCCACGACTTAAACGCCGGGGCGGTCTTGGGTCGCTGCGACTCGTAGAAATGACACAGCGCAACGGCAAGTGCATCGGTTGCGTCGAGGTGTGGGTCAATCATCTCGCGCGGAATGTTGAGGATGCGACGAAGCATCTCGGCAACCTGCTCCTTCGAGGCGCCGCCGTTGCCGGTAATGGCTTGCTTGACGCGCAGTGGTGCATATTCGGCAATGGGGATGTCGCGCATGAGCGCACTGACCATCGCCACACCTTGAGCACGCCCGAGTTTGAGCATCGACTGCACGTTCTTGCCGTAAAAAGGCGCTTCGAGTGCCATCTCGTCGGGCAGATATTGCTCGATTACGCCGGTGATGCGCTCGCAGATGCGACGAAGCCGCAGATAGTGGTCGTCGAACTTATTGAGCACGAGCACACCCATGGCAATCGCACTCGGCTTACCGGCTTTGACGCCGAGAAGTCCGTAACCCATCACGTTCGTACCGGGGTCGATGCCGATGATTATCTTATCCCATTCAAGTTCTTTGCGTATCACAATTCCACCTCCTCTAAAAGTGTTGAAAAACCCGCAACGCGGTGTCCGAAACGCTGCGACATAGCCACAACGAGGTCGTCGCCCACCGATTCATACCAGGCGCGCAACGTGTCGAGCGAACGTGCGCGAAACTGCAACGAATAGTTAGTGCCATCGTCGGCTTCAGCGTTGAGAACCACCGTCAGCCGCGGCTCGGTAAGACGTCCGTCGCGAGTTGCCGCCGGAATGTATTCACGGCGAAGCCAGTCGAGAAAATCGTCGTTCACGCTCGTATGTGCGTGATATGTTGTGTTGTAAACTATCATAGTTGAAGTCCCATTATATAGTCGTTCATATAGAATCCGTTACCGATGTCGAAATCGCCCGAGCGAAGACGCGTCATGCCCATCCGCTCGTAGAAATGCAGCGCCGAATTGTTGCGGTTGACGTTGAGTTCTATAGCCGCCCCAGGGCACTCTTCGCCGACGGCAGCGCAGACCGCCTCAAACAAGCGTTTGCCGATGCCCTCGCCTTGGCGCGTCGGCAACACGTAGAGTTTCTGCAGATGATAAAGACTCTCGCCTTCACGGTTGTACGACGCATAGCCAACCGCTTCGCCGTCGGCGTAAGCCAAAAGATAATGATGTCCGTCGGCAAATTGTCGGCGCAGACTGTCTTCGCTGTACATCATCTCGAGCATATAGTCGAGTTGCTCGGCTGACAGTATCGAGCGATAGGTGTGGCTGAAAGTTGGATATGCCAACGAGCGTATCAACGGAATGTCGGAAGGTGTAGCAGGTCGTATGGTGGTCATATTGCAGTGGATGTGTGGATGAGTTAAAGAGTAAACGAAGCAACCAAGCCGAAATGCTCTCCGTCACTCACGGGAGCAATGCTCAGGTTGTGATTGCGCGACCACGGTCGAGTAAAAATATAAGCACTTCCGGCGCCGATAGCAGCCCCCGTTACGACGTCCCACCAATCGTGTTTGCGTGCATACGTGCGGCTCCAACCGACGTAAGTGGCAACGGCGAAAGCCGGCACACCGAGTTTCCACCCGTAGCGGCGTTCAACGAATCCCGCATTGGCAAACAGTATCGACGTATGCGCCGACGGGAACGAATGGCGGTCGCTGCCGTCGGGACGCGTCTTTTTGACGGTATATTTTAACAAATATGTTGCGCCGAGGGTCGTTGCCGTCGTAAATGCAGCTTGCTTGAGCCCGGTCCAATCACGTTCGACGAGCACACCCGTCAGCGTTGCAACCGGCATAGCCACAAGCAGCACGTCGCCCGACGTCTTCACCGCCTTGCGTGAGTCGCTCAACTCCGACGACGTTTGCGCCGACGCCGACAGTGCAAAGACAGCAATTAATATTAATGACAAAAATCTCATATCAGATTTAATAGCTTAGGAATGAAAATAATACATCCGACCGTAGCGGCGGCAATTGCCGTAATGAGCACCGCTGCGGCAGCGAAATCTTTCGCCTTGCCAATCAACGGGTCGCGGTCGGTAGTAATGCGGTCGGCAAGTGCCTCAACGGCAGAGTTGAGCGCCTCAGCAGCAATGACAGCGCCGATACACATCACAACGGCGCACCATTCGCCCGCACTCAAGTCGAGCCAACAGCCCAAGCCAACAGCCACAACGGCAGCCACGGCATGAATCCGCGCGTTATGCTCCTCGCGAAACAGCCCCGCGATACCCTTTGCTGCATAGCGAAAACTCCGTCCCCTCGCCGCCCAACTAAACTTGTCGTTCTTTTGTTTCATTGTTACTGTTTAATATTGCAAAGTTACAGCACCCCTCGTGAAAAACAAAGCGAAAACGCAAAAAGCGTTTACATATCATCCATCGACAGACCCATCAACTTTACCTCTTTATATTTCCCGAAGTTACTTTTGATGCTGTCAAATTTTTCTTGAAGCAAACGCTCGTCATATCTTGCAGCATTGCGCTTCACTTCGGCAACCAAGGCGGTACGGTCAATGTCGTTGAGCGCGATAACGTCTATCTCATTTTCCCCTTTGCGGTCCCAATAATGCCCGACAAAAGTAACCCGCTCTTCCTCGCTTATCTTTTGGCGAAAATACTGTTCCAAAATCAAGCCAGTATAGTCGTTATAGTAGCGTTCTACGATTTCAAGCAATAGCTCGTTGCGCTCCATTTCCACCAAATTCCAGTTGGGAAGAATGAAACGAAACCAAAAGCGAAGGAAACAATCTTCTATGCACCATCGCACATTCCGACTGCCCGGCTTGCTGAACATGGGATGCAGCTTGCTCACAAAATTATAGTCTTCGTCCAAGTTCTTCAGATAAGTACCCGTATTTTTTCCAATGATATCGTCGATTTGACTTTGTACGGTCATCCCACCGGCGATAAGTTGGAGAATACTGAGATAATTGCTATAGTCTTTTCCAAACTCAGAGATAACCAGCTCCTTGCCCTCGCTGAGGAACGGACTTCCGATATCGGTTACCCATTTCAACATCAAGTTCTTGTTCGTTGCTCCGGAGTCCATCAGTTGGGCGACATATTTTGCAACGCCACCGGTAAGCATATAGAGGCAGAGCAAATCGTCGGGCGTGTAATTCGGATTATGGTCTTGCAATATTCTCTTAATCACACTGATGCGGAACGGCTTAAGCCTTATTTCACAGTCTTTGCGACCATAGAGAGGCTCATCGTTGTTGTCGAATATTTTGTGCATCATGCTGTAAATACTGCCACAAGCCACAAAATTGACGGTCGTCTGCTCATGGTAGCGGTCCCAAATGTCTTGAATATGACTCGGGATGGCAGGATTCACTTTGAGGAAATTTTGAAACTCGTCGAAGACTATCGTGAAATGATGCTCCTTACCGTATTCCATAATTTGCTCAAAAAATTGGGCAAATGTTTCGAGCTTGCCAAATATACGAAGCCCCAAAGTCACTTCTGCCGCCTTTTGAAATTTCTCCACCAAGACACGCTCATTATCTTTTGACACATAAAGATATAGCATATTTTGCTCTTGCTCCATTTTTAGCAAAAGCGCCGTCTTACCGATGCGTCGTCTGCCTATCAGCACTGTAAACAGCGACTTCTCGGCTGATTTCGCCCAGTTCTTGCGCAAGATTTCGAGCTCCTTTTCTCTATCGTAAAACTTCATAATGTAACCGCCATTAAATTAATACACATTAAATTAATTACAAAGATATAAAGTAATTCCGACAAAACCTCAAAAAAAGAAAGAATTCTTGCGATTTAACCTGCATTATTCATACTTGTAGAGTCCAACAGCACGGCACGGCGTGAACAACGTTTTTATATTTACTAATATTCATTTGGTTTTGTTTTAAATTGTTTATACATTTGCAAGTTATGATAATCGTCTAACTTTAATTACTTATGCGAAGAAACCTAATTACCTTAATTTTCTGTACCGTTTCGTTGTTGGCTTTTGCCAATACGGGCTTGTCGTTCAACACAAGCACTAAGAACGATTTGAACGTCAGTTATGCTGATGGCATTTATACTATAACCACCACCGGAACGGACCCGCACATTGCGACCAACACTTTGTCGGCAACTCTTGGCATCGCCGAAGCAAAACTTGCTTTCCAATATCAATGCAGCGAAGACGTCAGCGACGTGCAGTTGTTTTTCGGCTCGCCGGAAACGGAAGCGCGCTCGGTGCACGTTAGCAATCTGCTTAAGAAGACTTCGTCGTGGACAACGGCGACAGTCAACATTGCCGCACAGAAGAAGTCGTTCGGCTGGGGTAATTCCGGCAACTATCTGCGCATGGATTTCGGCAACAAGAGCGGCGTAACTATCAAGATTCGCTATCTCGGCATCAACGGACAGCACACTATTAGCACCACCGAGCGCAACGCCGAAGCGAATGCCATTGCGCGCTATCTGAGCACTCAATATCCTTCGGCTGTAACCAACGTGGAGGTTACCGCCGACAAGATTATCATCGAAGGCACGACGGCGTCGGCGGGCTGCAAGTTGATTGACGTGCGCGTCAACGGCTCGGCATCGCGGCTGTCGAACTATTTCACGATTGCCACCCTGCCGCAAGGCGCATTCAAGGTCGAAACGGCTCGTTATGCGGTCTACGACGGTGTTCAGTACGACCGATTGCTGTCGAAATGGGCTATCATCGACGCTTCGGGTAGCCTCAATTCGCACGCGCACTACGCCGACCATGTTGCGTCGATTCGCCAGGCTGAGCCGGGCGTGCTGAAGAGCAAAAAAGGCTTGGGCGGCATCTTCAATGTCAACCTTGGCGACATTCAGCAGTTGGGTCTCCACAGCGTGACGCTCAACGTGTTTTTCAACGAGTTTATGCGCATGAATCGCACCAAGTCGGACGACGTTGAGTATGTCTACAACGGACGAACTTATTACATCGACAAAGAGCGTCAACAGTACTACGACAACGTGATAAAGACGTGCGAAAACAACGGCGTGGTAATCGCGGCAATCTTGCTCGCCAATCCTAAAGAAGGCGAACCGGAATATGCGGCGACGATGTGTCACCCCGAATACGGCGGCACGGCGCCTTACACAATGCCCAACGTGACCGATATGGACGGCATCAACGCTTATGCGGCAACTATCGACTATCTGGCGAACCGCTACTCGGTGAAAGGTCAAGGCCGCATTCATCATTGGATTATGCATAACGAAGTCGACCAAAACAAATACTGGACCGACATGGGCGAAGGACAACCGTTGTTACGCTTTATGGAGCATTATGAGCGGTCGATGCGACTCGTGTCGAACATCGTGCGCCAATACGACCCGAATGCCTACGTTTTGGGCTCATACACGTCGGCTTGGACAAGCACTAACGGCAACGGCGGCTACTCGCCGAAGCAGATGATGGACTTGATGGTGACGTTCAGCAACGTCGAAGGCGACTTCCGCTGGGGCATCGCCGACCACCCCTACCCGCAAAGTTTCTTTAAACCGGCTTTCTGGAGCGCCGACACCGACGCGACCTACACCGAAAACGCCGGATTCTGCACGTTTAAAAACGTGGAGGTGATTTCCGACTGGATTTTGCGCCCCGAACATTATTATAAAGGTAAAGAAAAGCGCATACTCTTCTTCACCGAAAACGGCGTCAACTCGCTTCAAGACACTCAGGCGCAACTCAACGTGCAAGCCGCGGGTGCCGCTTGGGCGTGGAAGAAAGTGCAACGCAGCCAAGGCATCGACGCCGTGATGTGGCATAACTGGTTCGACAATCCCGGCGAAGACGGCTTGCACCTCGGTCTGCGCGACAGCGACCTTAACCCCAAGCCTGTATGGTACGTTTGGCAAGCCGCCGGAACCGACCAAGAGTCGGCAGTGTTCGACAAATATCTGTCGACCATCGGCATCAGCAGCTGGGACCAAATCCACAGCGGCGTATCGGTTGTCGGCAACGAGTCGCAACGCTTCGAGCCAAATTTGTCGACCTGCAACGGCTTGACGGGAATCAAAAACAACGACTACCAATCATACACGTTCAAGACCACCGGCACCGACCCGCAATTCCAAACCGAGGCGTGCTCGACAGCGCTTTCGACCAATTCGAACGTACTGTCGTTCGAGTATAAGTTAGACAAGGACGTCAGCGACTTCCAAGTGTTCTTCTCGCCGATGGCTGAAGAAGTGCGCTCGTTTATGACCGCTCTGCCGGCAACGACGGAATGGCGTCGCGTCTACATCGACATTACCAACTTCCGCTCAGTCTACGGCTGGGGCGGCGCCGGCAGCTTCCTGCGCTTCGACCCATGCCGCGCATCGGGCTACACCATGCAGATTCGTCACATCTGCGTCAATAGCGGACAGATTGAAGACGCCGCATTGCTCGGCATTTCGTCGTCGGGTGCCAACAACTGCACCCTGAACATCGACGGTCAGAGCGGCGCGGCTACCGCTACCACATCGGGAAGTGACCCGTATTTCTACACCACAAAACTGTCGACAAACCTTACAGAATCGGCAACAAAACTCATATTCGACTACCAACTTTCGACGGCATCGACGTTGCAAATCTACTTCCTCGACTACGCCGGCGAAGTGCGCTCGACAAAGGTTTCTCTACCCGCAGCATCGACATGGACTCGCAAAACCATCGACATCGCATCGATTCGCAGAGACCACGGTTGGGGCTTCGAAGGCGACTACTTGCGCATCGACCCCGCCAGCAGTTCGGGCATAACCTTCAAGATTCGCAACCTGTCGGTCAACACAGGCGAATACACCTCCGACCACAACATTTTGCTCGATAATGCCAACACCAACTGGCTGTCGCTCTCGCGCAGCGCAAATCCGACGCCTTGGGATGCCGACGTCGACTACGGCTCCGTTCCGGCATACTACTATTGGACACTTTGCACCACCGGTACCGACCCGTATCTCAACACGACACGTCTCGACAAGAACCTCAACGACGACGCCACGAAGCTCTACTTCGAGTATAAGGCAACCGCCGACGTTTCGCCGTTCGAAATATACCTGCCCGACCCGGAAACGGCACAACGTTCGCAATGCTTCTACGGCATTATGCCCGCCACAAGCGAATGGACACCCGTAACCATCGACCTGACCAACCTGCGCAACACCTACGGATGGGGCTTGGCAGGCAACCGCTTGCGCCTCGACTTCGGCACAACGAAGGGCAACACCATCAACGTGCGCTACCTGACCATCTACAACGGTGATGAGCCGGTCAGCAGCGTCGACACGTTGCACCGCAGCGGCGCGACCGTTATCGGCACCGTCGGCGGCGCTTGGATTCGCACAGACAGTCGTTGCAGCGTGACGTTCTTCAACATCACCGGCTCGGCAGTGCGCACGGTAGAGGCAGACGGCAACACGTTCGTCTCGCTCGCCCGCGGCATCTACATCGTCGACGGCAGAAAAGTCGTTGTACGCTAATCGCATACATTGAATCTCAGAACGGGAGAACACGCCCCACCGACGCGTTTTCCCGTTATTTTATAAATTTTCTGCGAAAAAATTTGATTTTTTTTCGCGAAAGATTTGGTCAGTTTCAAAATTCGCTTTACCTTTGCAACCGAATTCGACAAAGAATTGACTCCGTAGCTCAGTTGGTAGAGCAAATGACTCTTAATCATTGGGTCGAGAGTTCGAGCCTCTCCGGGGTCACAAGACGACTGCAACACTGCAGTCGTTTTTTGTTTATCGCCCGCGTAATGTACTACAGTGGAGTAATCGAGCATTTTATGCGTCCTGATTTATCGGGTCAAAATCATGACCCGATAAATGACCCGATAAATGACCCGATAAACGGCACGAGGGACGGATGGCATCGAACCCGACAAACTATAAACGAAAACCAATAAACCACAAACGCTTTACCATAAACTCCAAACGCGCCACTTTTTCCGTTTTCGCTTTGTTTTTCGCCCTATTTGCATTAATTTTGCTGTCTCAATCCTCAACAACTATGACTAAAGTTTTAGAAGACCTCTATCAACAATACACAGGGCAACGTCCTTCCGACGTTGTCGAACTCCCCTCCTCCGGCTCTAACCGTCGCTATTTCCGCCTAAGCGGCTCCGTCTCGATTATCGGAGTGATAGGCACTTGCCGCGAAGAAAACGAAGCGTTTCTCTATATGGCTCGCCACTTCTACAACAATGGCTTGCCCGTGCCGAAAGTTTTTGCACAGTCTGCCGACGGCATGGCATACATCCAGGAAGACCTCGGCGACACGCTCCTATTTAACGCTATCGAAAAAGGTCGCAAAACCAGCGTGTTCAGCGAAGAAGAAAAGGTGATTCTTAAAAAAACGATTCGCCAACTTCCGGAAATCCAATTCCGCGCAACCGACGATTTCGACTTCTCAAAATGCTACCCGGCTGCGCAGTTCGACGCTCGCTCGATTCACTGGGACCTCAACTACTTTAAATATTGCTTCCTGAAAGCCACCGGACTCGAATTTTTGGAAGACCGCCTCGAAGACGACTTCCAAACGATGACCGACGTACTGCTGAGTGGCGACTGCAACGCATTTATGTATCGCGACTTCCAATCGCGCAACGTGATGATTCGCGACGGAGAGCCTTGCTTCATCGACTTCCAAGGCGGCAGACGCGGCCCGTTCTACTACGACGTGGCGTCGTTCCTCTGGCAAGCGAAAGCAAATTTCCCCGACAGCCTGCGCCACGAGCTTATCGAAGAATATCTCGACGCTCTTCGCCGCTATGTCGACATCGACCGCGACACGTTCTACGCGCGGCTGCGCCACTTCGTGCTCTTCCGCACTTTGCAAGTGCTTGGCGCTTACGGTTTTCGCGGATATTTTGAGAAAAAACCGCACTTCATCCAAAGCGTGCCGTTTGCCATCGAAAACCTCCGCAACCTGCTCACCGAGCCCTATCCGGAATATCCCTACCTCGACAAAATGCTCCGCGAGTTGGTCAACATGAAGCAATTCACCGACGACCTGAGCCGACGCACGCTCACCGTCAAAGTGATGAGTTTCGCCTACAAAAAAGGCATCCCCAACGACACAACGGGCAACGGCGGCGGCTTCGTTTTCGACTGCCGCGCCGTAAACAACCCCGGCAAATACGAGCGATATAAGCCATACACCGGCCTCGACCAACAGGTGATAAAATTCTTGGAAGACGACGGCGAAATCATCGAATTCCTCAACCACGCATACGCTCTCGTCGACGCCTCCGTGAAACGCTATATGGAGCGCGGATTCACCAACCTGATGGTGTGCTTCGGCTGCACCGGCGGGCAACATCGCTCGGTCTACTCCGCTCAGCACATGGCTGAACATATCAACAAGACGTTCAACGTCAAGGTCGAACTCGTCCACCGCGAGCAAAACATCGAGCAAACTTTTAAAGCACGTTTTTAGCCGATGAAAGCAATGATTTTCGCCGCCGGGCTGGGCACACGGCTGCGTCCGCTGACCGACAATCGTCCGAAAGCACTCGTCGAGGTTGCCGGAGTGCCGATGCTCCAACGCGTCATCGAAAACCTCAAACGCCACGGCTTTACCGACATCGTTATCAACGTACACCATTTCGGCGAGCAAATCATCGACTTCGTTGAATCGCACAACCGTTTCGGCATCAACATCGCCATCAGCGACGAGCGCGACGAGCTGCTCGACACCGGTGGCGGCATCCTCCATGCACGCTGCCTGCTCGACGACGGCGAACCGTTTTTGGTGCACAACGCCGACATTTTGACCGACCTCAACCTGAGCGAACTCTATCGGCATCACCTCGACAGCCACGCCGACGCAACCCTGCTCGTTGCCCGGCGAACAACGTCGCGCTATCTGCTCTTCGACGACAGCCAAACATTAAAAGGTTGGACAAACATCAAAACCGGCGAAACCCGTCCCGAAGGCATCCCGACGCACGAACTCCGCCCGCTCGCTTTCGGTGGCATCCACGTGATTTCGCCGTCGATATTCGACACGCTCGGCAGCTACAGCGACCAACGGAAATTCTCCATCACACCGTTCTACGTCGACAACTGCAACCGCCTGAACATCAATGGATTCATGCCCGCAGAAGATTATCGTTGGTTCGACATCGGCAAACTCGAAACGCTGCGCCTGGCAGAACAGTCAATCACCGACCGGCAATAGCAAAAACGCCGGGACAACAGCCGACAAACGGGCAGTCGACAAATTGGTTAAAATTATGTAAATACTTGCTTTTGCAAAAACAAAGGCATATCTTTGCAAGCGAAATACGAAATACTAACGGGGGTCTCAATCACCTTTTGTGATAGAGATTCTTTTATTTTTTACCAAATAAACTAAAAAAACGACCATGGCTATCACCTACATGACCAAAGAAGGTTACGACAAAAAAATGAAAGAAATCGCTTATCTGGAATCAGTTGAGCGTCCAAGAATATCTGCGGCTATCGCCGAAGCACGCGACAAAGGCGACTTGTCGGAAAACTCGGAATACGACGCGGCAAAAGAAGCACAAGGCATGCTTGAGATGAAAATTTCGCAACTCAAAGACATGCTCGCAAGCGCACGCATCATCGACGAGGCTAAACTCAACACCGACGAAGTGCAAATCATGAACACCGTAACTATCAAAAACACAAAGAACGGTGCCACAATGACTTACACCATCGTTGCCGACTCGGAGGCTAACCTCAAAGAGAAAAAAATTGCATCGAGCACGCCCATCGCGAAAGGCTTGCTCGGCAAACACGTCGGCGACATTGCCGAAATCAAAGTGCCGCAAGGCTTGATGACTTTCGAAATCGTTAAAATCGAAATAATTTAATTATGGCAACAATCTTCAGCAAAATCATTGCAGGCGAGATTCCTTGTTACAAAGTTGCCGAGGACGAAAAAAACTTCGCATTCCTCGACATCAATCCCGTCAACAAAGGACACGTTCTTGTTGTGCCCAAAACCGAAAACGACTACATCTTCAACCTTAGCGACGACGACTACGCATCGCTGACAGCCTTTGCCCGCCGTATTGCAAAAGCGATGGACAAAGCGCTCCCGTGCAAGCGCATCGGCGTGGCTGTTATCGGTTTGGAAGTGCCTCACGCACACATCCACCTCATCCCCATCGTCGAAGAGAAAGACATGTATTTCGACAAGCAGAAGCTAACCCTTCCCGCCGAAGAAATGCAGGCAATCGCCGACGCTATCGCTAAGCAACTCTAACGAATCGTCTATAATATACGCACAAAGAGAGTGTATCACTATTGATATGCTCTTTTTTGTTTGATGCTACAAATTGAAGTATTGTTATCGAGGAGAATCTTGAGAAATAAGAAAACTCGAAGACACTTGCCACCCCTACCGTGTCGAAGATACGGCAGGAGTAGCTGTGCCGGAGGTACAGCAGTCGTGGGTAACACCAGGTTTAACCTCGAAGAGGTTCAACCTGGTGAAATTCAGCATATTAGACGCGAGCTTCGGAGATGCTCGGTTGTGATAGTGAATATGAGAACCAGCAATGCTGTGGCGTGCAAATCTGAGACCACAATCGGCGCGTCTCCGACGCTCCCATCCACATCGCACCTTCGGCACGCTGTGGATATCCAAGTCGCACCGACGCATTGCTCCGCTTTGTTTTATATCTTAAAACCGCTAATCTACAACTTCTTCGGCTCGTAGATGGCGTTCCACCACGAATCGTCGTCTTTCAGCCAGCGGTTGAACCATGCCACGATGGTGTCAATCCACTGCGCACGCTTCGTCGGATTCATAATGCCGTGGTTTTCGCCCTCGACTTCGACAAAAGCCGTCGGTGTGCCCAACAGTCGCAACGCCGTGTACATCTGCATCGACTCGCCTATCGGCACGTTCGTATCGGCTGTTCCGTGCGTAAAGAGCAACGGCTTGTGAATCTTGTCGGCATTATAGAGCGGCGAACGGTCGACGTAGAGGTCTTTGCGCGTCCACGGATAGCTGCCTGCCGCCGACGTCTCGCTGTAGGAATATCCCCAATAGCCTTCGCCCCAATAACTTGTATGGTCTGAAATGCCGGCATGCGACACACCGCACGCGAACGGGTTCGACTTGGTCAGCATATACTGAGTCATAAAACCGCCATACGACGCCGACACACAGCCGATTCGCGAAGCATCGACTTGTGCCACGTCGGCGGCAAAGCGCTCGGTGGCTTCGATGATGTCTTGTGCCGGACCTTCGCCCATGGTATTGACGTGGCGCGACGCCCATTCCTGTCCGAAGCCTGCAGCTCCCGACGGATTGACGACAAACACGATGTAGCCCAACGCATTCCAATAGTGCGCCGGATAGTGCGACCCGCAACCGAAACGGCGCGACGTCGGCGAGCAGCCGCCATAGTAGAACACAATGACGGGATATTTCTTCGATTCATCGAAATCAGCCGGCAAATAATAGAAACCGGTGACGTCATAGCCTCGCTCGGTGGTGAAACTCCACGGCAAGCACTTGCCCAACTGCAAATCCGCCATACGTTCGTCATTGGGCGCCAAAAGTCGCACGGCACGCGGCTTCGACGCCGCTTTCTCGATGTTGTACGCCTCGTAGGGCACGCACGCCGACGAGCCGTAGACCACAACATTCGTTCCGCGGCGAGGCACCGACATTCCGGCGAGACATTCCAGCGGTTGCGCCACTTCGGTCGACTTTCCGCTATCGATATCCATGCGATAGAGCAACACTTTGTCGCCGCGATTTGCCGTATAGTATAGGCAATCGTCTGCCTCGCTGTAGCACACATCCTCGATGCTCGTCGGGTCGTCGGCGGTAACGGGCACAACTTCTCCCGTGCGAACGTTCATAAGATATAAGTGAATGTCGTACATACTCGGCACACGTCCTTCGGGCACGCGATTGCCGATGCCGCCGAAAGCCTCCGGACTACCGGCAAATGCCACATAATCCGTGCCGCGAACCCATACGGCATCGTTGATAAAGCCATCGCGGTCAACGAGTTGACGCATCTTGAGCGTCTTTATGTCGAGGTCGTAGACCGACTGACGCGTTGTGGGACGTTGCGTCAAGCTGTCGGTATTGACAAAGACCAACAGGTGATTGCCGTCGCTGCTGATGTCGGCACAATAGGTCTGCCGATAGGTATAGGTCAACGGCTGCACGAGCCCGCTCTTCAAATCGAGACGCGACAGCGAGTAGCGCGTGCGCCAGCCCGGTATTCGGTCGTCGGGATGAACGATTTCGTAGACACCGTCCTCTTTCTTCGGACCCTCCTGCTTGTTGAGCAACAACAAGTAGTCTTCCGTCGGCGACACGTAGAACGTCTCCGTCGGCACATCGCCGTAAAGCATTTCCACACGTCCCGAC
>JAQXVL010000092.1 GCA_029224905.1 Bacteroidales bacterium | reverse complement strand
ACCGCTGTGGCTTGGATTATTGCCTTCATTGTCTACCAAATCGGCTCGCTGTAGTAGTATAATAGTTTTAGAGCGCGCTCTTAACCTTGTTTGTGAAATAAAAAATGTGCAAATAAAGGTTAAAGCGTTTCTTTTTTGTATTCGAATTAGTATGTTTTTCATATTTTTTGTGATACATTTGCAAAGATATGTATGTTAAACCAATAAGTCTGCAATCCGTCTTATTCTGAATCAGAGTAAATAACAACCTTAATATAAAACAACCATATGAGAAAATTACTTTTTACTATTGCCGTATGCGTCGCCACAGTGGCATCAGCAGGGCAATTCAAGGTGACGGCGTTGAAGTCTGTCGACGTCAAAACCGAAAAGCCGACATTCCATCCTCGCTTTATGCCCGATGGAGAGACCTTGTTGGTCAGCTCCGAAAGCTATAGCGGACTTGGACTGATTGACATCAAAACGGGTAGTTATAACCATTTGACCGACATGGTAGGTGCGGGCTACAAAGCCGCTATCTGCGATGACGGCAAAACTATCGTTACTCGCCAATTCAATTTCAACACGATGCGCGAGTCGCTCTACACCCTCGACGTTGTTACTCGTCAAACGACAGTGCTCGCCGACGACATCGAACACATCAATGCCGTGAAAGTTGAAGCCGGCGACGTTGAAATCAACAACAACGGCACGATTGTGCGCCGCAGCATCGCCACTCGCCAACACAAGTCTGTGCCCGCCGGCGACGTTTTCGTGACCGAAGAAGACCTCAAGATGGTGGTATACAAAGACGGTGTGCGCACCGTGGTCGACCCGATGAGCACTCCCGAGCGCGATGCGCAATACACGTGGACAAGCCTTTCGCCAAACAAGAAGAAACTTCTCTTCGTCAGCGGCAACGACGCTTATACGAGCAACCTCGATGGTTCCGGCTTGGTACGTCTTGGCGCAATTCACGCTCCCGTATGGCGCGGCAACGACTATGTAGTCGGCATGGAAGACCATGACGACGGTCACGTTTTCACCTCAAGCGACATCGTTATTGTCAGAGTTGACGGCGCAAACTATCAGAAACTCGAAGGCGTTAAAGGCGAAATCAACATGTTCCCGAGTGTTTCGCCCGATGGCAGCAAGATTGCTTATCACAACGTCGACGGAAAGATTTACGTTATGACAATTCAGGAGGAATAGGCTATGAAGAAACTTAGTATATTGGCACTCTGTGTGCTCGGTCTGTCGCTCTGCGCAAATTCAGCCAACTACGGCGGCAAGAAATTCTATATCAACCCCGGTCACGGCGGTCACGACAGCGACGACCGCCCAACGGCTCTCCCTCTGAACGTGCCTATGTTCTACGAGTCGGATGGTAACCTCGACCGCGGATTGCACCTTTACAACTTTATCACCGGTAACGGTGGCGCAGCGAAAATGTCGCGTACCACCAATAACTCAAGCGACGACTTGGCTCTGTCGACAATCGCTTCACAAGCAAACTCTTACGGCGGCTATTTTATTTCGCTGCACAGTAACGGCGCCAACGCAAGTGCCAACTATATTTGCGCAATGTTCCGTTCGGAAGGCAACTCAACGTCGAACTCCAACGAGGCTATCGCCGGGTCGAAGGCGATGGCAACGGCTGCGGTAAACTGGCAAGATGCCGTTACACTATCGAACCAAACTTACGAGACTCCGCGTACTTTTGCCGATTATCCTTTCTACGGCTATCACCTGGGCGTGCTTCGTACGAACAACCGTCCCGGTTATCTTATCGAGTCTTGGTTCCACGACTATCGTCCGGAAGCGCTTCGCATGAAGAGCACCGTCTACAACAAAGTGTTGGCTTGGCAAATCGCTCGCGCATCCCTTCAAAGCCCCGGCGGTAGCGGTACGCTCCAAGCCGTTGTTCAAGGCGATATCCGCGACTTGTCGAAGTCGTGCGGCTACACAAACTACACAACTCGCGGTCGCGACCAGTATAAAGCCGTTAACGGTGCTACCGTTCAATTGCTCAACTCGTCGGGTGCTGTAGTTAGCTCAATGACTACCGACAACTGCGAGAACGGTTTCTACGCTTTCTTTATTGATTCGACCGGCACTTACACCATTAAGGTCTCTAAATCGGGCTACAAAACGGCTACAAAAACCGTCAACGTTTCCGCTCTCAGCACTCAACAAATGTGCACATTCGACCTTACTGAGGGTGCAGACGAAGGCATCGCGGTAAGTCCGGCGGCTGTCGACTTCGGTAAAGTTACCATCGGTGCTCCTGCTTCGGCATCTGTCACTGTGACCGGTAACGGCCTTTCTTCCGCTATCTCGGCAAGCATTAACAACTCTGAATTCAGCCTCTCGACCTCATCGCTTGCTGCTTCGGGCGGTAAATTGACTATCACTTGCTCTCCCTCTTCGGCAGGTGCTAAGTCAGCAACTCTTACTCTCAAAAGCGGCTCATTCACAAAAACCGTGCTCGTTAACGCAAATGCTGTTAACCCGCCGTTGAAACTTACTGAAATCTGGAACTATAGCGAAACGTCGGGTAAAAATGCTTCGTGGACTTCCGACAAAGCGGCTATCCGTAACATGTGCTACGGCAACGGAAAACTCTTCGTTGTTAAGCCTTCAGCAGCCGAAATCCTCGTTGTCGACGCTCGCACTGCTCAACAAGTTGGTACTGTCAACACGACAGGCATCGATGGTGGTACTTTCAAGGTTATGGACGTTCAATTCGTCAACGGAAAATTGTTGGCAACCAACTTGGCAACGGCAACCTCTCCGGTATTGAAAGTCTATGTTTGGAACGACGGTTACGATGCCGCTCCCTCGGTATTGCTCAACACTACCGATTTGGCGGGCTTTTCACGTATCGGCGACACATTCTCGGTGAAAGGCGACTTGACAAGCGGCGAACTCCTTTACGCTGCCGGCTCGACTTCGGAGGAGAACAAAATCGTCAAATATGCGGTCTCTAATGGCGTTGCAAGCGCCACTCCGACAACGATTGTCATTACGGAAGGTACAGAAGGTATCAAACTTGGTTCGTCGCCTCGCGTTGTGGCTGACAGCAAATCCAATAAATATTGGGTTAACGGACAGAACTACTATGCTTCGCTCGTCTCTGCCGAAGGTATGCTCGAATCGACTCTCAATAGTGCCGAACTCAAGAACGTTTACCAAGGTAACTCGTTTACAACTTTCGACTTCCGCGGTTCTTCATATGGTGCGGCTCTGACCTACCTCCCGGCTGACCAATCTGCGACAGGAGAAACAATTACTGCCGGCCGTGCTATCCTGTTCGATGGTACTAACGGTTGGGCAAGTGCCGAAAATATCGGTGAATATCCTGCTGCAGGTCTTGGCACTACCCGTAACACGACGTACAGCAGTAATATTTCTGTCAACGTAACCGGTGACGACTGTGTCGAAATGTGGGTGCTCGTTAACAACCAGGGCGTTGCCTACTATCGCTACGGCGCGATTCCCGGTCCGACGGTTTCGGTTTCGGCTTCGTCGTTGAACTTCAACACTGAGGCTTACACTCCTGTAACCAAGACTGTGACAATCAGCGGCTCGAACCTTGAAGGCGACATCAACCTCGCTCTGTCCGGTGCAAATGCCGGTCTCTTCTCGCTCAGCACTTCGACCATCGCTAAAAGTGCAGGCTCGGCTACCGTTACCATCACTTACAGCCCCGAAGACGCAGGTACTCACACCGCAACTTTGACGGCTACAAGCGCTAACGCTACCGGTGCTACTGTCGCTCTTACAGGCTCGGCTACAGCAAAAGTTGACTTCGACGACAACGTATCAATGCTCACCGAAGGCTGGGTTTACAGCGCTACTAAGGGCAACACAGCCGATGCTTCGTGGCTCTCGCTCGCCGACCCGGCTTCGTCCGACATTGCTTACAACGGCGGCAAACTATACGTGCTTAACGGCAAGCCATTTGCAACGGGTACGATTGCTGTTCTTGATGCTAAGACAGGTGCCAAAATCAAAGACCTCGATATGACAGGCGTCAGCGGCGGTTGGAATTATTCGGCAGGATTGGCAATTCTTGGCGGTAAACTTCTGCTCTCGAATGCTGCTCGCAATACTGATAACTTCAAAATCTATATTTGGGACGATGATAATTCGGCACCTCGCGAATTCCTTAACGTCGACGGCGCAGGTCACGGTAGTATTGACGTCGGTGACCGTCTCAACGTTGCGGGCGATATGACGAACGGCAAAATTATGGTATCGAATAGCTCAATGATGCTTATTTATCCTGTGACAAATGGAACCGCATCGACGACCTATCAAACCGTTACATTCGGCAAAACGCTTGGCTCGCACCGTGCAATGGTCGACATCACTGCAAATGCTGACGGCTCTTATTGGGTAACTGCTAAAGATACGCCTCCTACCCACATTTCTGCTGATGGTACAGTCTTGGAAACTGTCGACGCAAGTTATGCTAACGGCTATGCAACCGGTGCAGAATTCATCGACTTCGGTACTCGTAAGTATATGGCTGCTATGACCTATCTTAATAAGGCAGGCGGAACGACGACTCTTGCCGACGGTGCATTGACATTTACCGACATTACCGATGGTATTAACATCAACACGCCGCAAATCTATCCGCAAGACTCCAATGGTACTGCTTTGGGTCTCGGCTCAACTCGCAACACGCGCCACTATTGCCCGATTGTTTATGCTGTCGAAGATAAGTCCCTTCATATTTGGGCATTAAGTGGCTATCAAGGCATCGGCTATTGGTACTACAACGGCGAGAAGAAATCGGCAGTTGAGGCAATCGCGGCAGGCGCATCAGCATTGCGCTACAACGGACGCGAAGTAAGCCTTGTAGGCGCCGACGCAGCATGCATTAGCGTATACTCGACCTCCGGCGCAATGGTAGCCGACGTACGCGGTGAAAACACGCTCAACGTATCGCTTCTTAGCCGTGGCGTCTACATCGTCCGCGCCCTCGACCGCCAAGGTAATGTAGTAACAAGCAAGATTATGAGATAATCTTAGGTAAGAGGTAATGGGTAAGAGGTAAGAGTTTCTTCCGCGCCTCCCCCCTCGACCCTCAAACCATACCAAAAAAACAGAGCATCTGCAAAGCGCAGGTGCTCTGTTTTTT
>JAQXVL010000091.1 GCA_029224905.1 Bacteroidales bacterium | reverse complement strand
GTAAGATTAACACGTTGTTCACCTACTTCGAGCGTAGCCTGAGCGCCCTCGACGATTGGCAGATTGCGGTCGACGTGACCTATGGGGAAATGGAGCGCCACGGGGATGTCGAGGTCGCTGACAAACCGGGCAAGCATTTCTTCCATCGTCTGATGGTCGCGGTCGGGCTTATAGTCGGTAAATTGTCCGAAGACGATGCCGCGCGTATGGGCGAGCGTGCCGTTGAGTCGCAGGTTATAGAGTTGACGTTCAACGTTATAGATTGGCTCGGCGATGTCTTCGATAAAGAGGATGTTGTCGCGCGTAAACAGGTCCCACTTCGAGTCGATGATGGCGGCGAGCACGGCAAGATTGCCGCCGACGATTGTTCCTTGGGCAACGCCGAGGCGGTTGTCGGCACGACCGGGTTCGCTGTAGGAGGGGAATTCGCCGGCGAGGATGGCGCGCAGCGAGGCGGAGCAGTCGTCGTCGGGACGTTCGGTCAAATGCTTCGCCATCGACGAGTGGATGCTTGCCACTCCGGCGCTATGGGCGGCGGCGTGGAGCAACGAAATGTCGCTAAAACCGATAATCCACTTCGGGTCGTCGGTGAAATCGGAGTCGCGCAGTCCTTCCAACAGGTGAACGACGCCATATCCGCCGCGACTGCAGAGCACGGCGCGCACCGACGGGTCGGTCAAGGCGTTGCGAAGGTCGCCGAGACGCTCGTCGCGCGTTCCGCTGAATGAGCCATGTTCGCCGAGACAGTGTTCGGCAACGCGAGGCTCATAGCCCCAACGGCGAAGCGTGGCGCATGCGCCTTCGACATATTCGGGTTTTATCTTACTTGCCGGCGATACTATTGCAACGACGTCGCCGGGATTGAGTGGTTTGGGATAAATCATAATCAGTTAACTTGAATTTTAATACCTGCGCGACGCATACGGTCGGCAATGGCTTCGAGTTCGTCGCGCTCAACGCGTTGGAGGTTGCTCTCGGGCGTCGGACGGTCGAGCGAATAGAGCATCACTTCGCGCGGGTTGATTTTGCGATAAGCCTCAATTAGTGCGTCGATTTCGGCATCGGTAGTGTTGTCGATGGCGGTGCCGCAGTGCGTGCCGCGGAGCATCATTGTTTGGACGATGCATTCGCCGCTGAATTGGCAGAGTAGGTCGACGACGCGCTCGACGGTAAAGCCGGAATAGGCGGGACGGTCGATGGCTCGCATGGTCGATTCGACGGCGCTGTCGAGTTTGAGGATGTTATTGTCAACCTTCCGAAGCGCAGCAACAACTCGCGGCTTGCCTATCATCGTCGAATTCGAGAGCACGCTGATTTTCACGTCGGGGTAAAACTCGTCGCGAAGAGCAATCACGTCGTCGACAATCTCGGGGAAGTCGGGACACAGCGTCGGCTCACCGTTGCCCGAGAAGGTGATTACGTCGAGGCGTTCGCCCCGGTCGTGCATCGCTTGAAGTTTGGCGCGCAGTGCGTCTGCCACCTCCGCGCGACGGCTCACGCCCGTCGTTCCGGCGCCTTGTGCGTTGAAGCCGGCTTCGCAGTAGAGGCAGTCGAACGAGCAAATTTTGCCGTCGTTGGGCATTAGGTTGATGCCGAGCGACGTGCCGAGACGGCGGCTGTGTATCGGTCCGAAAATCGTATCGTGAAAGAGTATAGTTACCATTATTTCAAGGAGTTAAAGAGTTCTACATAGCGGCGAGCCACTTGACGGTCGCCGAAGCGTTCGTCGGCAATCGCGTGCAGGCTCTCGCGGTCGGCGCGATGACTTGCCGCCCAAAGAATTCCGTCGGCGAGGTCGGCTGCGTCGGGATGTTTTGCCAGGTAGCCCGTCCGGAGGTGGTCGATGATGTCGCCCTGACCGCCGTGGTCGAAAGCCACAGGCATACACCCTGCGGCAAGCCCTTCGGCGAGCGTGGCGCCACTGGTTTCGAAGTGCGACGACGAAAGCACGATGTCGGCGCCTTGGTAGATGCTATGTATGCGGTCGGGCGCAACGGGCCCGAGCCAGCGATGCGGCAACCGCAACGTGTTGAGCACCTCGGGATTGCGCAGATTGCCGAAAAGCACCAACTCGATGCGTGCGGCTGCGTCGGGAGCGTTGTCGGCAATGATGTTCGCCGCCTCAATCATCAGCGGAAAGCCCTTTACGGGGTCGTCGAGGCGCGCCGCTCCCATAGCGACTACCGTTTTCGACTCGTCGCCGATGCGCTGCCAAGCAAACTGCTCAACGGGCAAAGCGTTAGGAATCACCGTCACGTCGGCGCGATGCAGCAACAGACTCTCGCGAGCGCGTTCGGCAAGCCAACTGCTTACGGCTACGAAATGAATCCGCGCCTCGGCATAGATGTCGCGTTTGCGCTGCCAGATGCGGTGCGATAAGTCGTTGCGATGACGCAGTCGCACGAACGGACAGCGCCCGCAACTGCCCGTGTAACCGCGGCAGTCGTATGCGTGATGACAGATTCCGGTGAAGCACCACATGTCGTGCATCGTCCACACCAACTTTTTGCCCATAGCGGCAAGTCGGCGCAGTTCGCCGAGCGACAGCAGTCCTTGATTTATCCAATTGAGGCACACCACGTCGGCGGATTTCAGCCAAGGATGGGCGAGCACGTCGACGCCGTGGCTTGCCGTCGACACCTTAAACAAATCGCGGCGATTTAGCCCGTTGGCGGCAAAAATCTTGATGCGCTCGCTGTAGAATGCCCAACGATAGTGCTCCGGCGTCCCGGCAAGGTCGACCCGCGGGTCGTCGGTTCGACGGTCGACCACGAGCATACGAGCATCGTGCCCCTCACGACAAAGCGCATCCATCAAGCGATAGGTTACGATGGCGGCGCCACCGAGGCTGTCCGACTTGCAGAGCAAAACGATTTTCATCGGCGTAACAATTTGCGTGGATTAATACCTTCTTTGCGCATAATGACCGCCACAAAAGCGAGCAGCAACAGTGTGCGTACCGGCAGGCTGACCGCCATACTCGGATACACAATAAATCGGTCGGCGGCAAAGAGCGCGCCCGCAACAACGACGTAGAACGCAATCGAGCGCAAGTCGTAGTCGATCGGGTTGCGCCGCTGCCCGACGAAGTAGCTGAGCACCATCGCCACGCCATAGCCGGCAAATCCCGCCCACGCGCACGCCGTATATCCGAACACCGGCACAAACGCAACGTTGACCGCAATGAGCACCGCGCAACCCGCAAACGAGAAAATCGCGCCCCACTTGGTGTCGTCGATGAGTTTGTACCAGAACGACAGGTTGAAATAGATGCCCATAAAGATTTCGGCAGCCATCACAATGGGCACAACGCGAAGTCCTTCCCAATTGTCGGAATTGATGAGATATTTGAGAATGTCGATATAAAATTCGACGGCAAGGAATGCCAAAAGCGTAAATACAATGAAATATTTCATCGCCTTGGCGAGCATCGGGCGCGAATTGCGGTCGGCACTGCCGGCAAACACAAACGGCTCATACGCATAGCGAAACGCTTGCGTCAGCATCGCCATAATCATAGCAATCTTGCTCGCCGCTCCGTAGATGGCAAGTTGCGTCTTCGCCTCAGCAGGCGTTCCCGGGTAGATGTGGCAGAACAGAATCTTGTCGGCTACCTGGTTGAGAATTCCCGCAATGCCCAGAATCATCAGCGGATAAGTGTAGCGCAACATGCTGCGACACGCCGTGCGGTCGAACCCGCCGCGGAAGTCAAGCACCGGCAACAGCATCAGCATAATCACGCTCGTGCAACCGAGATTGATGACGAACGCGTAGACAACGTCACTGCCGCCGAGCACAACGTAGTAGACGATGTTCGCAACGATGTTGAGCACGATAAAGAGCAGTTTGAGCCCCGCAAAATGCCATGCACGCCGCTTGTAGCGCAGATAAGCGAACGGAATGCTCTGGAACGCATCCATAGCGACAACAGTAAACATCATGCCGATATACCACGGATGCTCGCCGTAGCCCATCCAATCGGCAATCGGACCGAGCAACGCCAGCGACAGCGCCAAAAATGCAACCGTCGTCGAGCCCACCATAATGAGCACTGTCGAATAGATTCGCCGCGGGTTTTCCGTTTCCTTGTTGATAAAGCGGAAGAACGTAGTCTCCATGCCGTAAGTAAGAATCACCAGCAGAAGAGCCACCCACGCGTACACCTCAGTGATAACGCCGTAGCCACCCTGCGCCGCCGACATCGCATGCGTATAAATCGGCACAAGCATATAGTTGAGAAAACGCCCCACAATGCTGCTTATGCCATATATAGCCGTATCTTTCAGTAGAGATTTCAGACTTGCCATATTCAATTCCTTTCCAGACTTGCCTTATTGATTCCTTTCAGACCTGCCTTATTTGATTCCTTTCAGATGGCAAATTTAGCAATAAATACCGAAAGCACCACACCTGCCGACATATTTTCCGGGATTTCGCTACACATCAGCCAATCCATCAGCCCCATTAGCCCCCTTCCACGCAGCGCAAGATGCCGATTAACCTTATAACCTCTTACCTCTCTATAGGCTTGCAGATTTGGAGGCGGATGCCGAAGGAAAGGCGCAGGTAGTCGCGGGGGCGGAGGTAGCTGTTGGTGGCGCGGCTGAGCAGGTAGATTTCGTTGGTGCTCAACTCGTAGTATGCCGAGACGCAGCGCAGCACGTCGTTGCGCGTCGTGAACGTAACTTGCTGACCGAGGCAGATGCTCAGCCTCAACCGCGAGGCGAAGTTGTAGTAGTGTTTGGGATAGCGCTTGGGCTCGCGACTGCCCCAGAACTCTTCGCCGGTGATTGTCGTGACGTAGGCGCCACAGGTGAGCGGCTCCACGGAGAGCCACGGGCAGCAACTGATGCTCCACGGCGCAAACGTTTCTTTGAGGGTAAACGTAAGGCGGAATTCGTTGCCGTAATGGCGTGGCAGAAAGCCGACAAGCAGTTCGGTCGACGCTCGGTCGCGACGTCCGTACTGCCACCCTACGCCGGCGGCTGCCATTCCCATTCCTCCGGCATACTGAGCGGCGACGGTCTTGGGCTTGAGCCGCTCCCAGCCGTCGTAATGCCACCGCACGCGCCGGTCGAAGCGCTTCGTCGACGTCGAATCGGCCTCTAACGCCGACACTGTCAGCGCACCCACAAAGGCTACTAATATGCTAATAATCAACCGTTTCATATTCATAGCCTTCGTCGGTTATTTTAAACATTAAGAAAATGCGCTTTTTGGCGCACGGACATTGATAGTAGAGCATTCCATCGTCGAAAAAGTCGTCGACAGCCACCTGGTGGTTGTGCCCGTAGACGCAGAACATCGGCTCGGGGAAACGGTGCACGTAGTATTGAAACATCGTGGCGGTATTGTTGTCGAACTGCTCCGAAAATGGTCCGGCGTGCATGGCAACAACCGTGCGACGCGCCTCGGCGGGAAAGGTCTCGACTTGCCGGCGCATGTACGAGAAGTCGGGCACCGGCTCGGAGCGGTCGAACTCCAAAGCGTTGGTGTTGAGACAGATAAAGCGCACATCGCCGGCGGTAAAGGCGAAATCGTTGTCGCCGAAGATTTTGTTGAACACGTGTTCGCCGGTTGCAATGCAGTCATGATTGCCGAGCACGCAGACGTAGGGCACGCGCAGACGGTTAAGGATGTCGCGCTGCATCTCGATTTCGTGACGTGCACCGAAGTCGCTCAAGTCGCCCGTATGCACAACGAAATCGACGTCCGAGCGTGCATTGATTGCCGCAACGCACGCCTCCGTCTCGTCGTACCAGCGCTGAGTGTCGCTAATTACGGCAAACGCAAACTCGCTCCGTCCGGCAAGCGACGATTCGATTCGCGCAATGTTTTTCGCGTTGATACTTGTTTCCCCGGATATGTGGAGATCGTAGGGATGATACTCCACCATATCACAGGAAACAAGAGTCGAAATTGATATAGATATAGATAAAAAGAAAAAGTATCTTAGAGGCTGCTTCATACCATGTCTTAATGTGCTTTTTTTCGCTTGCAAAGATGACAACTTTTTGCGGAATAGCCTTGTCCCGATTTTCCCCAAAAATGGCTGAAAATGGCGACATGGCGCGTTTTGGCATTTATTAACGAGCAAATGTTTTGAACATTCCGCCCGACGTGCTAACTTTGTGATAGAAGAACCACAAAACCGATGAGTTATGGAAATCACTCTACCTCGCCACATCAACGGACAAAATTTCACCGTAAAAGACAATCGGCGGCAAGGGTTAAAATTTGATTCTATAAAAATAAGTTTATTGAACTATTCTCTCGAAAATGGAAGAAAGAAACAATAAAGAAAAAGGCAAAAGCCTACCATCGTTCGTAAGTCGTGATGGTGTAAGTGCCGACAAAAAATATGTTGAATGGCTATCGGAGGTAAAAGCTCGCATTTCCCAAAGCCAAATTAAAGCGGCTATCCGCGTCAATACTTCGATGCTCCAATTATACTGGAGCATTGGCCGTGATTTGGTTGATTTGCATGCGGAAGAGCGCTGGGGCTCCGGAATTGTGAAGCAATTTGCCTTAGACATGCGTCAAGCATTCCCGGATCAAACAGGGTTTTCACATACCAATATCAAGTATATGAAACGCTGGTATCTCTTTTATTATCAGTATCTTACAATTGGTCACCAACTTGGTGACCAATTAGATATGCCTGAAACATTTGGCATAGTCCCTTGGAAGCATCACGTGTATATTATTTCCAAATGTAAGACACTTGAAGAAGCACTTTTCTATATAGACAAGGTTGTGACGGAAGGTTGGAGCAGAGCTGTGTTAGAACACCATGTGGATGCAAAACTTTTTGAGACACAAGGCGCAGCCATTACTAACTTCAACCATACTTTGCCATCGGCTCAAATAAGCTCCGCTAATCAATTGCTCAAAAAGGAGTATGATCTCAGCTTTATATCTGCCGAAGAAATCAAGAAAGAAAAGGATTTAGAGAATGCTTTAGCTAACAATATCACCCAATTCCTTTTAGAATTGGGCAGTGGTTTTTCTTACGTGGGGCGGCAAATGGAATTACAAATGCCTGGCGGCCAGGTATTCTTCCCCGACCTAGTGTTTTACCACATCCCCCAGCACCGATTCGTAGTTGTCGAGCTCAAAGCAATCAAATTTATTCCGGAATTTGTCGGCAAACTAAATTTTTATGTTACGGCAGTTGACAAGCTACTCAAAGGTGAAGCGGATAGCCCTACTATTGGTTTACTTATTTGTAAATCAACCGATAGGACCATAGTAGAATGGTCGCTGCAAGATATTCAAAAGCCTTTGGGCATTGCTACATATCAATTACAACAGATAGTTGAACGCACAATAGCCGAAATCGAAAGTAAAGGTGAATGATTTAACCTACATTATTCATACTATTCCGTCACGAAAGGGCTAAATGGCAGCGTGGCGCGTTTTGGCATTTATTAACGACCGAATGTTTTGAACATTCCGCCCGACGTGCTAACTTTGTGATAGAAGAACCACAAAACCGATGAGTTATGGAAATCACTCTACCTCGCCACATCAACGGACAAAATTTCACCGTAAAAGATAGCCATAGGCAAATCACAGTTGTGGGTGCCAACGGCAGCGGTAAAACTCGTTTCATCAACCAAATGATACGCGACTTGGGCGAACGCGCCTTCTACGTGTCGGCAATCGATGCTCTCTACCCCGTGGTGCGCGATTTCAAAGTGAACAGCATAAACAGCATCTACGAGGAGCTGAAAAGCCGCGCAAAATACGTCAAGCCGTCGGGCGAAACCGAACTTGACAAACTCCTCTGCCTGCTCATCTACGACGACTTGTCGGAATCGCTCACGTTCCGTCTGCGCTCTGTCATGGGTGATGAGACGCCCGAGAAGATTCCGACAACGAAAGTCGACACGCTCATTCGTCTGTGGAAAAACATCTTCACCAAGCATGCCGTCATTCGTCATCCCGACAGTTTTGAGTTTCTCACGCCGGAGAACGACGACCCCATCAGCCTGCTGCGACTCTCTCACGGCGAAAAAGCCGTGCTCTACTACATCGGAGCGTGCCTCTATGCGCCGAAAGGCAGCATAATCTTTGTCGACTCGCCGACGCTGTTTCTACACATTTCGATTTCGCAAAGCCTATGGAACACCATCGAAGACCTTCGCCGCGACTGCACGTTCGTCTACCAAACTCACGACCTCGCCTTCCCGCAGTCGCGAACGGATAACATAACGGTGTGGATTCGCTCGGTCGACATCCAAGCAAAAGCCTGGGACTACGAGATTCTGCAACCGCATGCCGCCCTGTCGGAGCAACTCATCCTCGACATCGTCGGCGCTCGCAAGCCGGTGTTCTTCGTCGAGGGCGACGACACGCACAGCATCGACTATAAGCTCTATTCGCTCATCTTCCCCGACTACACGATACGCGCCATGGGCAGTTGCGACAAGGTTATCGAAACGGTGCGCTCGTTCAACGACATGAATGCGTTCCACCACCTCGACTCGTGGGGTATCGTCGACCGCGACCGCCGCACCGCTCAGGAAATCAACTACTTGCGGCAGAAAAAGATTCTCGTGCCCGAAGTTGCCGAGGTCGAAAACATTATGCTGCTCGAAGGCGTAGTACGCGCCGTGGCTCGACATTGCAACAAGCCCGACACCGCCGTGTTCAACCAAGTGCGCCGCATCGTGTTCGATATGTTCAAAGCCGACGCTCGCAAGCAAGCGCTAATGCACACGCGCCACAGAGTGAAGCACACGCTCGAACTCATTGCCGACCGCCGCTTCCAGAACATCAACCAACTCGAAGAGCACCTGTCCGGGCTGGTCGACGACATCAAGCCGCGACAAATCTACGAGCGATACTGCCGCGAGTTCAACAAATACCTCCAAGACTACGACTACAACTCAATCCTGCGCGTCTACAACGAAAAATCGATGCTCACCAACACCGACGTGGCGCAGCGCTGCGGTCTGCGCAGTAAGGACGAATACATAAAAATGGTGCTTACCATACTTCGCCGCGGCGGCAATGAAGCCGAAGAAATAAAACGAACAGTAAAACAAATTTTCGGGCTCAACCCGGAAAATGAAGGACCCGCACAAAATGAAGAATCTGCAAATTAACTACATACACCTCGACGAAACACCGTCGACCAACAGCCACTTGGCAGCGATAGCCGACAGCGCACCGCACGGCACGGTTGTCTACACCGACCGACAGACGGAAGGACGCGGACAGCGCGGAAACACTTGGGAATCGGAGCCGGGCAAAAACGTAACAATGAGCCTACTGCTGCGCGACACCGGCGTTGCGCCTGCACGACAATTTCTGCTCTCCGAGGCTTGCGCGCTCGCCATCGTCGACACCATGCGCCCCTACATCGGCGAAACGACCATCAAATGGCCTAACGACATCTACCGAGGCGACAGCAAGCTCTGCGGCATACTCATCGAGCACGCTCTCGCCGGCGGAAGCATCAAGCACACAATCGTCGGAATCGGGCTGAACGTCAACCAACGACAATTCCTCTCCGACGCGCCAAACCCGATTTCGATGTATCAAATCGTCGGCAGCGAAATGCCCGTACGGCAAATCGTCGAAGAAATCGCCGAGCGACTGCTCGCCCTCGTCGACACCCTACCCGACGACGCCGACGCGATGCACCACCGCTTCAAGCGCGCGCTCTACCGCTCAACGGGACGTCACGAATACATCGCCAACGTGCGCTCGAACGCCCGCGACGGCGCCGAAACGCTCCTTCCCGGACAACATTTCCATGCCTCCATAATAGACGTAGAGCCGTCGGGTACGATTCTGCTTCGCACCGCAACGGCTACTCACGCTTTTGCTTTTAAAGAAATATCTTTTGTGGTATGACCTGAGTCGTTACTAAATCACGGCGGAGAGGCGCTCGATGAATTTGTCGGCATCTTCGCGGGTGAGGCACAACGGCGGCAACAAGCGCAACACGTTTGTGCCCGATGCGCCGGTGAAGACGTGTTGCTCTTTCAACAAGCGGCTACGCAGCTCCTTGACCGGTTCGCCGAATTCGAGACCTATCATCAATCCTTTGCCGCGCACTTCCTTAATCTGCGGGAATTGGCTGAGTTTGTCCATCAAATAAGCACCGACCTCGGCTGCGTTGTCGACAAGGTTTTCCTGCTCGAAAATGTCAAGAACGGCAATTGCAGCGGCGCAAGCAAGGTGATTGCCGCCGAACGTCGTGCCGAGCATACCGTAGACCGGCTTAAACTGCGGACCAATCAGCACGCCGCTCATCGGGAAGCCGTTGGCGATGCCTTTAGCCACCGTAATGATGTCGGCATGGACGCCGCTATGCTGATGTGCGAAAAATTTGCCGCTACGGCCGTAGCCCGACTGAATTTCGTCGGCGATGAGCACTGCGCCGTGCTTGTCGCAAGCATAACGAAGAGCGCGAAGGAATGCCGCACTCGGGATGTTGACGCCGCCGACGCCCTGGATGCCTTCCACAATCACTGCCGCCACGTCGCCCTTGGCAAGTTCGGCTTCGGCAGCCGCAGCATCGCCGAAAGGCACGAACGTAACGCGTCCGTTGGCATTGACAGGCGCCACGATGCGCGGATTGTCGGTAGCCTCAACGGCGAGCGACGTACGCCCGTGGAATGCCTTGCTGAACGCCACAATGCGCGGACGTCCCGTGTGGAACGACGCAAGTTTCATAGCGTTTTCGTTGGCTTCGGCACCCGAATTGACCAAAAACAGCTGATAGTCGTCGTAGCCGCAGATGCGACCAAGGCGCTCGGCAAAGCGGCTCTGCAACGAGTTGACTACCGAATTTGAATAGAACACAAGGCGTTCCGACTGCTTGCGTATTGCTTCAAGATAGTGCGGATGTGAGTGACCCACGGAAATCACTGCGTGACCGCCGTAAAGGTCAAGATATTCTGTGCCGTTGGTGTCGAAAACGTAGCAGCCCTTGCCGCGAACGATTTCGATGTCGAACAGCGGATAAACGTCGAAAAGTTTCATAATCTGTTAATTTACACGGACTTGCGCCCCGGGTTAAAATGCTGAAGCCTTGAGTTGCAGACCCACACGCTCGTGGAGTCCGAACAGCAGGTTCATGTTGTGCACGGCTTGACCCGACGCTCCTTTGAGGAGGTTGTCGATAACCGAAATGACGAGCAACTTGTTGCCCTCTTTTTCGAGGTGAAGGATGCACTTGTTTGTGTTGACAACGTCTTTGAGGTCGGGCATCGTGTCGCTGATGAAGGTAAAGCGATGGTCGTCGTAGTATTCCTCATAGAGACGGCGAATTTCGGCGAGCTCGACCGGACAATCGAGGTAAGCAGCCACGAAAATTCCGCGCGAGAAGCATCCGCGCACCGGAATCAGGTTGATGTCCGAGTTGAAACTGTTCTGCATCGACGAAAGGGTCTGACGGATTTCCGCCAAATGCTGATGCTTGAACGGCTTGTAGACCGAGATATTGTCGTTGCGCCAAGAGTAGTGCGACGTTGCCGAAGGTTTAACGCCGGCGCCCGTCGAACCGGTTATGGCGGTTATGTTGATGTCGGAATTGAGCAACAGGTTCTTCGCCAGCGGGAGCAAAGCGAGTTGGATAGCGGTGGCGAAGCATCCCGGATTGGCAACGTGGCGGCCGCGGATGATGTATTTGCGGTTCACCTCGGGCAGTCCGTAGATGAAGTCGTGCTCGCCGTCGGCAATGCGGAAGTCCTGCGACAGGTCGACTATCTTCAAATCGTCGGGGATGGTGTGCTCCTCCATAAACTTACGCGACTCGCCGTGGGGCGTGCAGAAGAACGCCACATCGATTTCGTCGAAAGGCGTGTCGGCGGTAAAAAACAAGTCGGTCTCGCCGATAAGTCCCTGATGGACCGACGACAAGCGGTTGCCCGCATTGCTCTTGCTGTTTACCCATACAAGTTCAACGTCAGGGTGGTTGAGCAGCAGGCGAATGAGTTCGCCCGCCGTATAGCCTGCACCACCGATTATTCCGGCTTTAATCATCTAACAATTCGTCTTTATGGTTTGCGTAATATACTCTCAGCGGAGTCGAGAGCACCTTGATAAATCCTTTGGCATCTTCGGCGGTCCAGCCTTTTTGCATTTCGCCGTATTCGCCGAATTTCGACTTAACGAGGTCGTCGGGCGAGTCGACGCCGACCATCGAGAATCCCTGCGGACGCAGTTGCGCAATGACCGTACCGTTGACGTTGCGCTGCGACGAGCTGAGCATGGCTTCGATGTCGCGCATCACCGGCTCGAGATATTGACTCTCGTGCAAGAACATTCCATACCAGTTGGCAACTTGGTCTTTCCAGTATTGTTGCCACTTGCTTAGGGTATACTTTTCGAGGAATTTGTGAGCGTTGATAATGAGCATCGGTGCGGCAGCCTCAAACCCGACGCGGCCTTTGATGCCGATAATCGTGTCGCCGACGTGCATATCGCGACCGATGCCATAAGGCGCGGCAATGGCTTCTACGGCTTGAATGGCTTCTATCTTGTCGGCATACTCCTTGCCGTTGACTGCGGCGATTTCGCCGTTACGAAACTCGATGCGAATCTCCTCCGTGCCGTGCTTTTCCACTTGCTTGAGGTAAGCATCTTCGGGCAAGCCCTGACGCGAGTCGAGAATCTCGCCGCCGCAAATCGACGTGCCCCAAATGCCCACGTTGTAAGAATATTTCATCTTCGTAAAGTCGGCAACGAAGCCGTGACTGCGCAGATATTCGATTTCTTCTTCGCGGCTGAGCGCTTTGTCGCGCGTGAGCGTAATGATTTCGACGCCCGGTGCCATAACGAGGAAGGTCATGTCGAAACGCACCTGGTCGTTGCCGGCACCCGTCGAGCCGTGTGCAATGGCGTCGGCGCCTATCTCGTTGGCGTAGCGCGCAATGGCAAGCGCTTGGAAGATACGCTCCGAGCTTACCGAAATGGGATATGTGCCCTGGCGCAATACGTTGCCGAAAATCATGTATTTCAAGCTCTTTTCGTAATATTCGCGCGTAACGTCGAGCGTCACATACTGCTTGGCGCCCAACAGGTAGGCGTTTTCTTCGTTTTTCTTGAGTTGTTCGGGGCTGAAACCGCCGGTGTCGGCACATGCGGCATAGACCTCATAACCGAGTTCGCGGGTGAGGTACATCACGTTGTACGACGTGTCGAGTCCGCCGCTATATGCTACTACTACTTTTTTCTTTTTTGTTTCCATTGTTTAATCGTTTAGATGTTCTTCAGGGTCGTAGAGCATACCCGTGCAGAGGCACATGCTCCGACCGTTACGTTGCAAAATATCGAAATTAACACAACTTTCGCAGCCTTTCCAGAACGCTTCGTCGTCGGTGAGCTGGTTGAACGTCACGGGTCGGTAGCCCAACTCGTTGTTCATCTTCATCACGGCGGCGCCGGTGGTCAGACTGAAAATCTTTGCCTTGGGGAATCGCTCACGCGACAACTCGAAAATTCGTCGTTTGATGCGCTTTGCCAGCCCGATGCCGCGAAAATCGTCGCCGACAATCAGACCGGAATTGGCAACAAACTGCTTGTTGCTCCAACTTTCGATGTAACTAAATCCGGCAAAACGACCTTCATAGAGGGCAACTACCGCCTTGTGCTCAAGCATCTTCTGCTTAACATATTCCGTACTGCGTTTTGCAATACCGGTGCCACGCACCTTGGCGGCACGCGTGATGGTGTCGAGAATCTCGTCGACGTATTTGACATGTTCCTCGCCGGCGATGACAATTTCGATTTTGTCTATATCAATCATTCCTTACTTAAAAAATTATATATATCGTTAGATAATAACGCTATTGACCGGGATGAAGCGCTGCAACACTTGCATAGCCTGGTCGTGGCTGACGTCTTCGCGAAGCACGGCAAAGATGGTATCGGCGCCGGCTATCGTGCCTAAGATTTCGGGCGGACGGCTCATGTCGATGTCGTACGCCAAACCGCCGGCATAACCGTTACGCGTCTTGATGACCGCCATGCGTCCCGAGAATGTCAGCGACACGAATCCTACAGAGTTGTTAGGATTCGACGGACCTTGATTGACCGTCAACATTGTGTCTTTTACATCGTTGCTGTTGGGCACGATGTAGATATATTCGCCGCTGTCGGTTGCCACTTTCGTAACGCGCAACTTCTTAAGGTCGCGCGACAGTGTGGCTTGCGTCACCTTGAAATCGCGTTCCGCCAAGAGTTTTACCAAATCTTCCTGGCAGCCCACGCGCTGCGTCTTAATCAGTTCCAAAATCAGTTGCAAACGATTCTTCTTATTCTTCATTTCGATAGGGTTTATAAGTTATTTCGCAGTTTTGAGTATTTTTATGCAAATATACGAATTATTTTTATACTAATAGCTATTTTGCACAAAAATGAGCCTCAAAATTAGAATTTTTCTAAAAAGGATTAATAAAAACACAGGAATTTAAAGGAATTTCCGTAGGGAAGTAACAAACTGTTACTCGAATCGCCAAATAATCGTTCCGACCTTGTCGCCGGTTGCATTTTTCGGCACGGAGAAGCGCGAACTAAGCGATGCTTGCTCGCACGAGCGTCGGACTTGTCGGTTCGCCGCAGCGGCGCCCGTTCCTCGCAGATAGGTTGCTTCGATGACTTGTCCGGCGTTGTTAACGCGGACTTTTATGACGATTTCGCCGTCGTAGCCGCTCGAGGGTTTGCCCCACGAAGCGAGGGTGTAGCCCGGTCCGAGGGTGTGCCCCGGCTGTCCTTTGAGTGCGCCGGTCGACGCATTGCCGTTGGGCGAGCCGCTCTGACCGCTGCCCGACCCTTTGAAGGCGTTCTTTATGTCGCTATTGATTTTGTTACTTTCGTTTTGCTGACGCTCTTGTTCGCGCTTAGCCTCTGCGCGACGCGCCTCTTCTTCGAGTTGCTCTTTCGTCGGTCCGGAAGCCTTCGGCTTGGTCTGCATAGGCGACTCGACGGTCGACGACGCCAGAGCAGTGCCTTCGCCTGCGGGACCGTGGTCGGCGAGTTCGTCGGCGTCGGCTGAAGTGTTGTCGTCGGGCGATTGGCTCGGCGACGGTTGGTCGTTGGCTGCCGGCACATCGACGTTGCCCAGGGCAACAAATTCGCCGCCGAACGTGATGTCGGTCTGCTGAGCCGGCTCGGGGAGCGGCTCGTCGGTGGGCGGATAGTGGAGATAGCAGAGCACAAGCAGCAGTGCCACCGCCACGTGGAGTAGCAGGGCAACCGTTCCGGCTATGATTTTGCGCTTGTTATCGTCCATTGCTTTAGTTTGTTAGTTGTCGGCTGTCGTAGGTTGTTCCGATTCTTTGGCTGCCATACGCGCGTCGTTGACTGCGGCAGGCTTGGTGGCAAGCACCATCTTCAGATTATGGCGCGCCGTAAGGTCGAGCACTTCAACGATTTTGCCGTAAGGCACAGCCTCGTCTGCATAGAGGGCGATAAACTGGGTGGAGTCTTGCTGCTGAGTGAGTTGCAAGAACGCCAAGAGTTGGTCGCCTTCGATGGGTTGCGGCTCGGTGTCGCCAAACGAGGCAAAGAGTTGTTGGTCTTTGTCGATATAGACTTTCGTGCCGGGCTTGATGACGGTCTGCTCCGAACTTTGCGGCAACTTTACCTCCAAGGCTGTCGGGAAGACAAAGGTGGAAGTCACCATAAAGAATATAAGGAGCAAGAAAATGACATCGGTCATCGAAGCCATGCTGAACGAGTCAAGTATGCCGTGTTGTCGTTTTAAAGCCATTTCGCAGAACTATTTAGATGCCGGCTCGTTGAGCAGGTCCATAAATTCCATTGTTTTGTTTTCGAGTTGGTTCATGATGTGGTTGACGCGCGCCGTAAGATAGTTGTAGGCAAACAGCGCGATGATGCCAACGACAAGACCGGCTACAGTTGTCACGAGAGCCTCGTAGATACCTCCTGCGAGGATTGAGATGTTGGCGCTATTGCCGGCACTGGCGAGCGAGAAGAACGCTTTGACCATACCGGTAACCGTGCCGAGGAAGCCGAGCATCGGGGCGCCGGCTGCCGTCGTTGCCAACCAAGTGAAGCCCTTGCCGAGGCGTGCAATCTCGATATTGCCGACGTTTTCGATGGCAACGAGCACGTCGTTCATCGGGCGTCCGATGCGCGAAATGCCTTTACCGATAAGCCGCGCATACGGTGTGTCGGTCTTCTTGCACAAGTTTTCGGCGCTTTCCACTTCGCCGTCGTGGATGTAGTCTTTGATGCGCTTCATAAACGTAGCGTCGTCGGCTGCAGCTTTGCGCAACGCCAAGTAACGCTCCACAAAGATGTAGATGCTCACCAGCGACAATATCAATAGCGGAATCATTATGAAACCTCCCTTGAGGCACAAATCCCACACCGAAAGTTCTTGCTCTGCAACGGGTTCGGCGACTGCGGCCTGCAGCATAATGGCTGACAAAATATTGTTAATCATACGTTTACGAGTTTATTTCAGACAGTTTTTGTATTGCTTGATAGTTTCTTCAATGCCCAGATAGAGAGCGTCGGAGATGAGTGCATGACCAATCGACACCTCGTTGAGATACGGCAAGCGTTCGCGGAAAAACGCCAGGTTTTCGAGGCTGAGGTCGTGTCCGGCATTAACGCCCAAGCCGCAGTTGTGAGCCACGGTCGACGCTTTGACATAAGGAGCAACGGCGGCTTCGCGGTCGGCGGCGTACATCTTGGCATACGGCTCGGTATAGAGCTCTACGCGGTCGGCGCCGGTGCGCGATGCCAACAAGATGTCTTTCTCGTCGGGATTGACGAAAATGCTTGTGCGAATGCCCTTCTCCTTCAGTCGGTCGACGATTTGCGTCAGAAACTCGATATTCGGCTCAACGTCCCACCCGTGATTCGAAGTCACCGTGTCGGGCGCATCGGGAACGAGCGTAACTTGCGCCGGCTTGATTTTGCACACCAAGTCCATAAACGCTTCCGAAGGATAGCCTTCAATGTTAAACTCCGTCTTCAGCACCGGTTTGAGCGCAAACACGTCGTTTTGCTTGATATGACGCTCGTCGGGTCGCGGATGAACCGTGATGCCGTCGGCGCCGAAACGCTCACAGTCGAGGGCAAACTTCTCTACGTCGGGCACATTACCTCCCCGCGCATTGCGGATAGTGGCTACTTTGTTGATATTTACACTTAAATTGGTCATTTCTTCATTATTTCACCGTTTTGTCATTTTTCCTGACAAAAACTTAGGCAAAGGTAATCAAAAAGGTTGGAAAAACGAACAATCGACAGCGAGTTTTTGCAACGGCATCCGCTTTTGGGTCGTTTTTCGGCAGTCCTTCGCCCATCTTAGCCACAAACTTTTGCAGAAAACAAGGGCGAACGTTGATTTTTCCACGCTTTTTGCGTACTTTTGCCTAATACATCAAACAAAACGACATTTAAAACGACTACAACATTGAAAGCAACTCTAAAAAAGATATTAGGCTACGTCATCAAAATCGGCGTGCCTATTGCCATCGGCGTTTGCCTCTTCTATTGGCTCTACGAGAATGTCGATATGAACGAAATGCGTAAAATTTTGCGCTACAACGTCGACTATACTTGGATTGGCGTCATGCTGATAATCAGCACGTTTAGCCACATCTTCCGCGCCTATCGCTGGCGCTTGCAGTTGCGCGCACTGGGCATTGATGCGCCTATCGGTGCGCTCATCGTGTCGATTTTCGGCACCTACGCCGTCAACCTCATCTTTCCCCGACTTGGCGAAGTGTGGCGCTGCGGATACATCGCTCGCCGCGAAAACGCCCCGTTCACCAAGGTCGTCGGCTCGATGGTCGCCGACCGACTCTCCGACACCGCTACCGTGCTGCTAATCACCGTGCTTGCAGTGCTGCTCGCCGGGCCCGCTTTCGACAAATTTTTCACAACCTTCCCGCAAGTCAAAGACGGAATTTGGAATATGATTAATTCGCCATGGCTGTGGATAGCCGTCGTCGCAGGCGCAGCAGCGGTCTATGCCGTGTTCCGCTTCGGTCGCAGTAACCGCCTCGTCGGCAAGATTTGCGAATTCATCTCCAACCTCTGGCAAGGATTCGCCGGAATTGCAAAAATGCAGCACAAATGGCGCTTCCTCCTCTTTACCGCACTCATTTGGGGCTGCTACTTCACGCAACTCTACGTAGCATTTTTCGCCTTCGAATTTACCGCCAACCTGGGCATCGTCTGCGCCCTCGTCTGCTTCACGCTCAGCAGCATCAGCATGGGCATTCCAACCAACGGCGGACTCGGCGCTTGGCATATTGCCATCATCTTCGGGCTCTCGCTCTACGGTGTGGGCAAGTTTTCGACCGCCGCTCCCGACGCCAACGCATCAGCTTTCGCTATGCTCGTCTGGGGCTCGCAAACCCTGTTGCTAATCCTCCTCGGCATATATTCGTACATCTATATATTAGTAACCGGCAAAAAGCATCAAATCAAAAACGATTAATAAAACGATAAAGACTAAGTGTTATGGGACTGAAAATCGACAAAAACTTCGAAAACGATAACGAAATCATCGACGACGAATTCGACGACATTGACGACACCGATACACCCGCCGACGCCAACAAAGACCCGAAACGCACGGGCAACAACAACGACGACGACTTCGACGACGATGACGACTACATCACCCCACCCTCGCAGATTCGCCGCCGTCGCCTGCGCATCGCCCTTTGGGCAACCGCCGCTGCCGTGATTGTCTTTGCATTCGTCAAAATCGTTATGCTCGGACGAACAGTCGACGAAGGTAACGTCCGCGCTTTCGCCATCTCGCTCGAGAAAAAAGGCTTGATTTTCGACTCCTACGAAGGCGAATTCGCCTACGAAAATACCCCAGACAGCCTCATACGTTTCTCCGTGACCGACGCAAAAGTCGGAAAATACATCTACCGAATTATGCAAACCGACAGCGTGCTACTACTCTCCTACCGCCGCTATCGCGCCGCAATGCCCTGGCGCGGCGAAACCAAAACCGTGGTCTACGAAGCACTCGCCGTCGACCGCGTGACGCATAATCCCGCACCCGAAAAGAAAGAAACAAAAGAATAGCATCACCGGGCACACAAAATGAAACTACCGGCAACATACGCATCACTCCTTACGGCTCTGACGCTCGTCGTTGCCTCGCTTTCGTGTAGCCAATCCGACGCACCCGACTCCACCGACCAAATCGTCGACTACTGCTGGCTATACGCACAAAATCACCCCGACGGATTTACCCTCCGGCTTACCGATATGAGCGCACCCGCCGAAGGCATTGTTGTGTCGTACGCCGCCACACAAAACAGTTTCGGCAAAGACGGGCTGCGACGCGCCGTCGTCCACGCTCTTGCGCACAACAAAATCGTCGGCGGCTGGCTTAACCCCGACAACCGGCTATACTACTTCGACAGCGACACAATCTTCGAAGAATCAGCACTCAGCGACGCAATCGAATGGGCGCGCAAAAACAACCAACATTCAGTCTACATCCTCTCGACCGACCAAACCATCGAAGTTGACTAAAAAAAACACCACAAAAGCGGAATAATAGACAAAAATTTTGCACAAATAAAAATTTATTATACATTTGTAACTGATAATCCCTTTGTGGGTTTTTTGTTTCACACTTATTTAACTTATTTATTATGGCAGCTATCTTAATTATTTTAGCTATCGCTTTTGCAGTGTTTATCATTGCAGCTGAATGGAAATTATTCTCGAAAGCAAACCAACCGGGCTGGGCAATTTTCATTCCAATCTACAACGTTTTGGTGCTCCTCAACGTTGCAAAAATGAGCTGGTGGAATATCCTTTTGTTGCTCATTCCTGTTGTAAACATCGTGATTGCATTCATGATTTACATCAACGTTGCAAAGAATTACGGTAAAGATGCAGGATTCGGCGTCGGTTTAACATTACTTCCGGTGATTTTCATCCCCATCATTGCCTTCGGTAGCGCAGTCTACGTAGACAACCGCGTAGCACAAGAAGCAGCCGCTTAATCCGGACAACGCAGAAACGAAAAAACCGAGCGTGGCAACAACCGCCAACGCTCGGTTTTCTTGTAGATATACTGCTTACACAATACTAATTCCTCACAATAACTAACACAAAGCAAGTATTCTTGACCCTATAATCTGCAATCCTTTAATAATGCGCTGGCGTTGCTCCTTGCGAGGTTGTTTTTGCCCGTTTGCGTAGTGAGATAGTTGCTTTTGATTGATACCACACGCCCTACTAAGTGCAGCCATTGTAGTGTACGACTCAGCGTCGCGAAGCAGAGCTGCCGTGTCAAGTACATATTCAAGTTCATAATCGCCATCAACAAGGTATTGTGGAAGGACATCGCCATCGGCAACACAACCATCAATATGCAATTTAAGCGATTCCGCAAAGCCATCTTTAAGTTCATCAAGAGTCTTTGCCGTAGCAACGACAGAACCTGCTTCCTCATCGCTCCAGGCACAGCAGAAATTCTTGCCGCTCCAACTAACATCAATTTTTAATTTATGTTCTGCCATTAGTTTTAATATTTAGATTTATGTATAGACTGACAGCTTATCGCCACCCAGCCTGTTTCCATATACAATTTAGTAAGAATTGGTCTAATGTTTCACTTGGCTTTCCTCTTACTGTAACTTTTCCTTTTTTAGTCGGATGCTTAAATTGTCGGTGGTCGCCTTTGGTGTACATCTCAATCCAACCATCTTCTTTAAGCATTTTGATTACTTCTTTTACTTTGTACTTTTTCATGTTTGTCCATATTCGACACCACAAAGGTAGTAATTTTTCTACTATTCACAAACAAATTCAGCAAAAAATACAAAAATAGGAAATAGAAGCTATGTGAAAGTGGAAGATAGGATGACTAATAGGATTACATCGAAGACTTCTAATAACCGCGCGAAAGCACTGATTAAAGACCTTGCTGGAGATTGTTATGGTCTATTACGCTCGAGAAGCAAATTTTAATTATCCCTAAAAAACTTGAGCGGTAGACGGGACTCGAACCCGCGACCCTCGGCTTGGGAAGCCAATGCTCTACCAACTGAGCCACTACCGCAATTATTACGCCCCGACGGCTGTCGCCTTCGAAAAATCGCTTCGCACGACTTTTGCCGAACGGGCTTGCGCCTTATGCGTTGGCAAAAGTAATATATTTTTTCGGTGCGCCAAAGTTTCGCGGCTAAAAATCGCCGCACGCCGACGAAATTGCTCGACAACGCTTAGAATCTCGGCGGGGGGCCGGGCATGCCCATCGGCGCTCTTGTCGGTCCACCGGGGCCGGGGCCGCGTCCCGGACCGGGACCGAAGCCGCCGTAGTCGAAGTCTTTTTCCGACGAACCTTTGCCAAAGATGGAAAATTTGTAGGCGAAGGTGAGCATAAAGTAGCGCGTAACGGTGTTGTATTCGTTATCGGTGATGTAGTTTGCGGTGACGGTGCGCGATATGTTAAGTTTCTGACGCAGAAGGTCGTAAGCCTTAACGGTGAGCGTTGCGCATTTGTTTTTGAGGAATTGGTAGCCGATGGATGCGTTCCAGAGCCATTGCTCGTTGTCGTAGCCTTCGGAGTAGCCGCTGGTGCCGCTATAGGAGAGGTCCGACGAGAGGACGAGCCCGAACGGCGCATAGTAGTTGGCGTTGAACGTCGAGCCGTAGGTGTGGATGTTGCGGTCGGCTGTTTTTTGTACGGAGTTGCGCGCCACTTGCAGGTTGTAGTACGGGCGAAGCTCGATGTCGACGAGTCCGTTGCGGAATGCGATGCTCGGGGTTTCGCTGAGCATTGTCGAACCGCTGTGGTTTATCAAGCCGTTGTTGTAGCCGACGGTGCGGTTATAGCGGAAGAACAGGTTGTTCGAGAAGTGCCAGTTGCGGTTTTTGAACGGCGTGGTGAACATCGACATTGCGTGTGCCGACCAGGCGCCGTTGACGTTTTCGTAGGTTGTGGTCTGCACGCCTTTGTCGTCGAAGACGGTGCGCGACACGATGCTGTTTTGCACCACCGTAAAGCCTGCCATTGCCATTATGCTGCGCTGCGACTCTTGGTTGTAGTTGTTGTAGCGGATGTGGAAGCGATGGGTGAACGACGGCACGAGCGAGGGATTACCTTGAACGAGTTTCATCGGGTCGGACTTGTCGATGACGGGTTGCAATTGCGAAATCGTCGGCGATGTCGACATTCCGCGATAGTCCACGCCGAGGCTGTTCTGCTTGGAGAACATATAGCGGAAGCGCATATAGGGCGAATAGTTCCACGTCCAGTTGGAGGGGATGTTGCGCTCGGGGTTGTAGAGGTCTTCGCTGCGCATCATCACGGGGTCGACGCTAAAGCCCACGTTGAGACGATATTTTTTGTTCGACTGCTGGATGCCGACGCGAACTTGCTGGTCGAACTGGTCGTTGCGGAAGCGGTTGCTGAGTTCGTCGTTAAGCTCGAAGTCGGCGGAGAGGTCGTCGGCAAGTGTGCGTGCCACGACGGGATTTGTCAGGACGCCGCGAGCGGCGAGAGCCTTGGTTGTTTCGTCGGGGTCGTAGACGGTGGTGAGGTCGTAGACGAGCTTGTCGGCGTTGTTGAAGTAGTAGTTCATGCGGTAAGAAAGTGTCCAGAAGAGTGCTTTCTTAAGGTTGCCGATAGGCTCTTTCCAGGTCAGACGAGCACCGACGCGGCTCGACCATTGGTGGTTGTCGGTATATTGGTCGTAGTTGTCTTCGTCGGCAACGTCGCCGGTGAGTTCGTCGAAGAAACGGTTGACGGCTTCCGACGTTTCGTCTTCGACGGTGTTGCTAAAGCGGTAATGAACCTGCGTGCTGAACGAGCGACCGCGACGGCGCTTGAAGTTGCGGTTATACACGATTTGTGCGCCGAGGTCGTAACTTGTGCCATCGCTCGACGAGTAGGTTTGGCTTTCGTTGACTTGCTTTGTGCGGTCGATATAGCCGTAGAGTGCCGACGATTCGTTGCTGTAGGAGTCGTTGACGCTGACCTTGAAGTTGGGGCGAAATTCGAAGATGTTAAACGAGTCGCGCTCCCACTTCATGCGGAAGTTGCCGATGTAGTTGTGCGTACGGTCGCGCGCCGCCTTGCTGGCTGCTTCGAGCGACGTGGCGTCTTGCAGGATGTATTGTTTGCTCGACGAACTTACGGTCTTTTGATTTGAATGTGAATACATTACGTCGCCGCCCACACGGAAGATGTTCGACTTGCCGACGTTGAAGTTTATGCCGAGACTTTGTGCTGAGTTGACGCCGTTGATGCCCCCGAAACGGCGGAAGCGCCCTGCTCCCGGGTTGGTAAAGCCGGGGTCGTTGATGTTGTTAAGGTTGCCCAACAGGCTGAATTGGTTTTTGTCGACGAAACGGTTTACCATAAAGTTGCCCATATATCGGTCATCGGTGCCGTAGCCCGCCAAAGCGTTGCCGAACCAGCCGCGTTTCATACCTTTTTTCACCGTAAGGTTGATGACGGTCTCGTCTTCGCCATCATCGACGCCGGTAAGCCGCGCCAGGTCGCTCTTGCGGTCAATGACTTGCAATTTGTCGACCAAATCGACGGGGATGTTCTTCGACGCAACTTTAGCATCGTCGGTAAAGAAGTCTTCACCGTCGACAAGAATCTTGGTTATCGTTTTTCCTTGAGCGGTAATCTTGCCGTCGCTGCCCACTTCCACGCCGGGAAGTCGCTTCAGCAGGTCTTCAACCACTGCGTTAGGCTGCGTCTTGTAGGAGTCGGCATTATATTCCACAGTGTCTTGCGCCACTTTCACCTCGGTTTTTACACCGACAACTTCCGCCTCTCGGAGCACTATCGTATTGGCTGCCAACGCAATAGTGTCGACGCGAAGGCGCGAATCAGCCATGCGAACGTTGACGCCCGCTGTACGATAGCCCAGGTAGGACGCTTCGACGATGTAGCGACCGCGCGCAAGTCCTTTGAGCGAAAAGCGGCCGTCGACGTCAGTAACGCAGCCGTTGACGTATGCGCTGTCGCGTTGATTCAGCACGCGTATTGATGCATTTATAAGTGGACTTTTGTCTGCCTTGTCGACAACATATCCGTAAATCTCGGCAGCCTGAACCGCTATAACACAACTTACAGCCACCGCTAAGAGTATCAAAATTCGTTTCATTCGTTTTCTTGAGTCGTTTTACAAACTGTAGACACGCGAAGCCGCCGAAAGTTAACGGCGCTGCAAAATTTAACAAAATATTAACCTTGCATAGCCTCACGCGACAAAAACGCTGCAAAGTTATACAATTTCCCCGCCAAAAATCGTCAAAAAAATGCTAAATAATTATAACCTACATTATTCACACTATTCCTACTGCAAGGACTAACTGACAACGCCTTAGCGCAATACTCGCTCACACCTCTTACCAACTACCACAAAGCAACTTTCCCGCCTATACCCAAATCAAGCGTTGCCGTAGCAATGCCCAATGCCTTGAACACTTTACTCATAGTGGATAAGGTTATTGAACTTTTACCGCTCTCCAACTTGCATATTTGCGAGCGTTTTACGCCTACTCTTTCGCCTAACTCTTCTTGTGTCAAGTTCTGCTTGAGGCGCGCTTTCTTTATTGCTTCACCGACAAAGTAGGCTTGTATGTCCTCTTTTAGCTGCGCTTCCATCGCCTCACGCTCCGGTGTTCCTATCGGTCCCCAAAGTTCGTCTTTCATCTCGTCCGCCGGTGTAAATTTCATCTTTGCCATCGTCATTGATTTTTTTCGTTGTAATATTCCTGTCTTATCCTCTCTGCCTTTGCTATCTCTTTCTTGGGCGTTTTCTGAGTCTTTTTAACTATCCCATGTGTAACAATTACCATTGCCTTTTTTTCATCATCCCAAAAGGCAAACAAGCGGTAACTGATGCCGGAGAATAGAGTACGCAATTCCCATATTTCGGAGTTCTCCAATTTCTTGAAAAGCTCCTTATCCATAACGCCACCCTCTACCTTGAAGATATTGTAGTATATCTTCTGTTGAGCCTTAAGGGGCTGCTGCTTTATAAATGCTTTCGCCTCTTCGCTTAGCATTATCGTTATCGGCTGTCCGTTCATAGTTTTTCTCTTACGTCCGCAAAGTTAGTGTTTTGTTTCCATATTAGCAAACATTCGTATCTTTTTATCGTACCCTTACATTTCCTCATCACGCACAAAAGAGCCGCACCCGGACGGGATGCGGCTCTCGTTTTAATTATGAGAAAATATTATTTCCAGCCGGGGTTTTGAGAGCAGTTAATGTTCAAACCGGTTTCATTAGCCGGAACAGGGAACAAATAATATTTGGGGTCGAACTTACGAGTAGCGCCTGTAGCCACAACATAACCGCCTTGGAGCGTGCCTTCGTAGGTGATGCCTTCCATGTTTGCACCGAGGTTGATGTTCGGATACTTGCTGCTGTCGAGTTTGTCGAGTTGATGCCAACGAACGAGGTCCCAGTAGCGATACCAGTTGTCGGTCATAAGTTCGCAACGACGGCAACGACGGATTTCCCAAAGGAGGTTGCTTACGCCGTGGTTGTTAGCCGGGTCGGCAGCGGGAGATGTTGTCAGATCGGGCAGGTCGGCGCGAGCCATAAGTTTGTTGATGGTAGCGTCGAGGTCGCTTTGCGTGATTGTGCCGAGTTCGGCGCGTGCTTCAGCGTCGTTGAGGTAAATCACTGCGAGCCAGAAGAGCGGAGCGTCGGTGTAGCCGGTACCGATGTTTTGACGGTAGTAAACGGCTGTCGCAGCATCGCCGAGTTGGTCAGAGTAGTACTTTGCAACGGTGTAGCCTGTCGACGAAGTCATTTCTGCCAAACCTACGCTTGCGTCGCGCGACCATCCGTAGCCTGCGAGGCATACATACGGGTCGATGATTACGCTAAGACGTTTGTCGCGGTTGCTCAACATTTTTGCGATAGAGAGTTTGCCGTCGACGAGTTCGGGCTTGTCGCTCTTGTCGAGAGTTGTTGTAGCAAGCGGCTTACCGTCGCGGAAGAGGAATGCTTCGACAGCGTCGCGAGTGATGCCGCGTTGTGCTGTTGAACCGGTGGTATAGTCCACTGTGCTATGACCTTGTACGTCTTTCTTGTAGTTGCGATAGAAGATAACTTCGCTGTTGCCGGAAAGGTCAATCGAGTTATAGATATCGCCGTAGTTTTCGCTCAACGAGTATCTGCCCATGAGTTCCGCATTGGTAGCAACGCAGAGGTTGAGATACTTCTTAGCGCGGTCCATATTGGGCTCAAGGTTGTTTTCTGCTTTTGTGCGATATTTGCAGAACGTACCTTCGAAGAGGCAAACGTCCGATTTGATGGCGCGTGCCAAGTCTTTCGAGAATGCGTTGTCGCTTGTTTCGGCAGCGATGTTGGCAATAGCGAAGTCGAGGTCTTCGACAATCTTATCCATCACCTGGTCGCGGTCGAGGCGTTCGCCGTAGACTGCTTCGTCGTCGGGCGAAGTCACAACTTTATCCATCCATTGAACGTCGCCGTAGTAGCGAACGAGTTGCCAGTATTCCCAGGCGCGATAGAGGCGAGCGATGCCGAGGTAGTTAGCCTTTTCGTCGTCGGTAAGGGTCGAACCCTCAACGCCCGAAATCATATAGTTGGCGCGGCGTACTTCTTCGAACGATGAGCTCCAGTAGGACGATTTCTGCGGAATTGTGGTAAATTCCCAGTTGTCGAAGTTCGGGTTGGCTTGGTCGTCGCTTAAGCTCTTGAAGTAGAACCAACCGCCGGAGCCGCCTTGTCCGTAGCCCGAAAAATCTCCATACATCGAGTTCAGATAGGTCTGAACGTTGTTTGCGTTGTTCCAGAATGCCGGATTGTTGGTAAATCCACTACGCATATCTTTGTCGAGGAAGTCATCACATCCGGTAAGAACCAATGCTGATGCGGCTAACGCATATATAATTGATTTTTTCATAATGCTAATGATTTTAATCGTTTTAGAATGTTAATTGCAAACCGAATGACCAGCTCCTTGTGATAGGATATGTACGACCCCAAGTACCATAGCCGAGGCTACCTTGACCGGCGTTCATTTCCGGGTCGATGGGGAGGTCACCGCTACCTTTGTGGAGACAGCATACGTTGTCGACACTTGCATAGAAGCGAAGCTTCTGAATGTAAGCTTTCTTCGTCAATTCTTCGGGAATTGTATAGCCAAGTGTAATATTCTTCAAGCGGAGATAAGACATATCTACCAAGTACTTCGATTGCGGATAGTAGTTGTGGCAGCCGCCTTCGCCGGCAACACCGACTACGTTACCTGAATATTCATTACCCGGGTAGAGGCACGGGAAGTCGTTGCTCTGGCTGATGTTTACGATACCGTTTTCGGGGTCGTATACGTTGTAGTTCGTCTGATGTGCATAGATTGCCAAGTCGGCTTCGCGCATCATCGGGAATACGAATGCAGATTGTGTCCACATGTCGCGTTTGCCTACGCCTTGGAAGAACAAGTCGAGGTCGAGACCTTTGTACGAACCACCGATGTGGAAGCTGTATTCGTAGCGCGGAAGTTGGTTACCGATAACCTTCAAGTCGCCATGGTTCTCTGCTGTGCCGACAGGAATCGGGTTGCCGTTTTCGTCCTTCATGTTCGGGTCGCCGCCGTTGATGACGCCGTCGCCGTTGAGGTCCTTAAACTTAATGTCGCCGGGGCCGTAAACGAATTGTTGCGTTTGGATGCCTGTTTGGTCGGCTACGCCGGGAGCGTAAATCCAGCTGCCGTCGGCATTCTTGCCTGTGAAGTCGGCTTCGGTGAAGTAGCGTTCGGTTTCGAATCCCCAAATGTCACCCCAAGTTTGTCCTGCATATGCGTAAGAGGTGCTGCCCGGGTGGCCGATGAAGTGCGTGTCGTTGTTCCATTTCTCTACAGTAACTTTTGCATCGCCGATGCTGAAGTTTGCGTAGAGGTTAAGGTCTTTGGTGAACTGACGGCGGAGTGCCAATGTGAGTTCCCAACCGCGTGAGCGAAGTTGACCGGCGTTGGTGTAAGGACTTGCTGCGCCGATTGCCGACGGAAGTGCTTTACCCGGTGCCAACATGTCTTTCGTGTCGCGTTGATACCAGTCGAAGCCGAGAGTGATTTGGTCGTTAAACAAGCCGAGGTCGAGACCTACGTCGAGGGTTGAGATGCGTTCCCAAGTGAGCGACGACGATACCCATTCCGGCATCGAGAATTGGTTAACCTTATTGCCTGATGCGTCAAGCCAATAAACGTAGCCTGTCGAAATAGGATTAATCTTTTCGACAAACATCCAGTCGCCGACTGCCTCGTTACCGATTTCGCCGTAAGATGCGCGAATCTTCATGTTGTCGACAACGTCCTTGATAGGCTCGAAGAATTTCTCTTCGCTGATGCGATAGCCTACAGAACCCGACGGGAAGAATGCCCAGTGGTCGTTCGACGGGAAGCGCGACGAACCGTCGTAGCGTCCGTTGAGTTCCAAGAGGTATTTGCCCTGATAGTCGTAGTTGATACGTCCGAAGTAACCTGCCGATGAGCGGTCGTTGGCGTCAGACGAGATATCCCATTTTGCGCGGTCGCCATAGGTAAGGCTGAGTTCCGGAAGGTCCATAGAGTAAAGTTCCGGGCGATATGCATAGAAGTAGTCAAACTTCCACGATTCTGCATTGACACCGACCATCACGTTGAGGTTGTGCTTCTCGCTCCACGTCTTGTTGTAGTTGGCGTATGCGTTTACTGTCCACTTGTTGGCTTTCGAGTTGTCGCGCCATGTGCCTGTGTTCGACGGCGATACTTTGTATTTCGGATATGTGCCCATCCAGTCGTAGCCGAATACGGTGTAGTCCGAACTACCGCTGTTCATGTTGTTGATTTCGTATGTAAAGTCAGCATTCAAAGAGAGGTCTTTTGTGATGTTGGCTTTAGCAAACACGTTGAAGCGAGCGATGTCGGTAGTTGTTTTCTTGCGAGCAGCTTGTTTCTGCATAGAGATTACCATCGGGTCGTAGCCGTCGATTGTGCCCGACGGGAGGAAGAACGAACCCCAGCGCCACAAGTATTGATAGATGTTATACCATGTGTCGGCTCTCGAAACCTCTTTGCGAGCAAACGATACGCGTGTTCCTGCTGTCAACCAGTCGGTGATGTCGGTTTGCATGTTGAACTGTGCGTTCCATTTCTTGCGGTTGCCCGTGTTGAAGGTCATCAAGTCGTCTTTGGTGTTGAAGCCGAACGATGCATAGTAGGTCGTTCTGCCGCTCGAACCGCTCAACGACACGTTGTGAGTCTGCGACGGTGCTGCATTTTTGTACCAAATGTCTTGGATATCGTAGTCGGCATAGTACATTGCTTGGTTGCCGATGAAGCGATAGTCGCCCACGTTGTTTTCGTCGACGTACGGACGCATTTCGCCGTAACCGATTTTCTTACCGTGATTTTGTTCCTTCCAAGCCTCTGCATACGGCAAAAGTTGGTCGAAATACATACCGAAGAGTTCAACTGAACCCGAGCCGGCACGCTCTTTCGCCATCATAGCCGACTTGAGTTGCGTCGGAACGTCGGGATAGTCGGGCAAGTAAGTTGCGTGGTCCCATGCGAAGTTGGCATTGTATTGCACTTTCACTTTGTCGCCCTTCTTACCTTCCTTGGTTGTTACCAAAATCACACCGAACGCAGCGCGCGAACCGTAGATCGACGACGATGCGGCGTCTTTCAACACCGAAATCGAAGCAATGTCGGAACCGTTAACTTGCGAAAGGTCGTCGACGGGCACACCGTCAACGATGATAAGCGGCGATGAATTTTGGTTGTTGCTCAGCGTACCTAAACCGCGAATCGAGATTGACGATTCCGACGAAAGGTCACCACTGTTGGAAAGCACTGTAAGACCCGGCACTGAGCCTTGCAAAGCCTTCGTTACGTCTGCCTCCGGACGCGAACCGATTGCCTTGTCCATATCGACTGTGGCAACCGCACCCGTAAGGTTTACTTTCTTCTGTTGTCCGTAACCGACAACTACAAGTTCGTCCAAAAGTGCTTTGTCTTCTTTCAGAACCACGTCAAGATTAGCTCCGGCTTTTACAACCTTGGTTGAGTAGCCAAGATAAGAAATCATCAGAGTTGAGCCGGGCTCGGCTTTGAATGTGAACTTACCGTCTAAGTCTGTTGAGATGCCTCGAGTTGTTCCTTTTTCGACGACGCTGGCACCGATAATCGGTTGACCCGCCTCGTCTTTCACAACTCCGGAGACAGTCGTAAGTGCTTTCGACGTTGCCAC
>JAQXVL010000090.1 GCA_029224905.1 Bacteroidales bacterium | reverse complement strand
AATAATGGTGGATTTACGTTGACCAGCATTACCGACGGCATCGAATCGGCGTCGAGCAACTTGTTCTTCTATCCGGAAGCCGGACTTGGAGCTGCTTCGAACGTTCAGCGCACCACGTCGCTCTGCTACGCAACGCGCAACGATGGTCACGTGCTCGATATCTGGGTTGCAGTGACCCTGCAAGGCGTTGCCTACTATACTTACAACGGCGAAGGTCAATCGGCAGTTGAGGCAATTGCGGCAGGCGCATCAGCATTGCGCTACAACGGACGCGAAGTAAGCCTTGTAGGCGCCGATGCAGCACGCATTAGCGTATACTCGACCTCCGGCGCAATGGTAGCCGACGTCCGCGGCGAAAACACGCTAAACGTGTCACTTCTTAGCCGTGGCGTCTACATCGTCCGCGCAATCGACCGCGAAGGCAATGTCGCTGTTAGTAAGATCCTTAGGTAAGAGGTAAGATGTAAGATGTAAGATGTAAGATATTAGAGGTGGCGAAACCACTATCGCCTGGTAGGTCGCACCGAGGCGCGACCCTACATTTTCTTGATAATCAATACATTAACCGCATTGCAGATGCCGAATATCGCGCGTCAGCGCCGAATAACCTTTTCCACTCTTACCTCTTACCCATTACCTCTTATCTCTTCTTTTTGTAGAGTGTGATTGAGGTTGACATCATGCGGTCTTCGATGTGTTGGCGTTCGGGGGCGATTTTGCCGTTTAGATACATTTCCATCATAAGGCTGCCGATAGGCACGCCGAAGGTTGCGCCGAATCCGGCATTTTCGACGTATACGCAAATGGCAATCTTGGGGTTGTTCATCGGTGCAAATCCCATAAATGCTGAGTGGTCGCGACCGTGCGGGTTCTGTGCCGTACCGGTTTTGCCGCATACTTCGATGTCGCGGAGTTGTGCGCCGCGGCACGTACCGCCCGTGACTGCCATACGCATTCCTTCGACAACTTCTTCGTAGTATTGTCGGTCGATTTTGGGCACGTGTTTTGTTGTAAATTCCTCGGGCATAACGGTGTCGTGAATTTGCTTTACGACGTGCGGTGTGTAGAAGTAGCCGCGGTTGGCGATTGTTGCGGCGAGGTTGGCAATTTGCAGCGGTGTGGCGAGGATTTCGCCTTGACCGATTGCGTCGGAGATGATGGTGTTTGCGCTCCAGCCGTTTTCGCGATATACTTTGTTGTAGAATTTGCTGTTTGGGATGAATCCGCGGCTTTCGCCGGGGAGGTCGACGCCGAGGCGGTAGCCGTAGCCTTGTTCAACCATATAGTTTTTCCACACCTCGAATGCCTGTGCCGGTGAGCCGTATTTGCCGCGGCGGTCAATCATATTTTTAAATCCCCAGCAGAAGTAAGCGTTGCACGATGTTCGCAGCGCAGGCTTGAGTGTGATTGGCGATTCGTGGCCGTGGCATCCCACTTTGAGGCGTCCGCAGATGTAGCCGCGGTAGCAGGGGTAGGCTGTCGACAGAGTGACGATGCCTTCTTGGCGGAAGATTAGTCCTTGCGTGGGTTTGAATGTTGAGCCGGGCGGATATGCTGCCATGATTGCGCGGTCGAAGAGCGGCTCGGCAGGGTCGTTCATCAGTTCGCGATAGGCTTTGCCGCGTTCGCGGCCGACGAGCATTTTCGGGTTGTAGGTCGGGCTCGACACGAGTGCGAGGATTTCGCCTGTCGATGGCTCGATGGCAACGATTGCGCCGGTTTTGCCTTGCATGAGTTTTTCGCCGTATGCTTGGAGGTCGATGTCGATGCCGAGTGTAAGGTCTTTGCCGGAGATTGGGGCAATGTCGCGAGCGCCGTTTTCGAAGCGTCCTTTGATGCGTCCGTTAGCGTCGCGAATCAGAATCTCTTGTCCTTTGAATCCGCGGAGGTATGGCTCGTAACTTTTCTCGATACCGAGGTCGCCGGTGTAGTCGCCGGGGCGGTAGTATTCGTCTTTTTTGATGTCGTTGTCGTTCACTTCGCGGATGTTGCCGAGCACGTTGGCTGCGTTCTCGTAGGCATACTGGCGGAGGATGCGCTTCTGGATGAAAAATCCCGGGAAGCGGTAGAGTTTCTCTTGCAGGCGGCCGTAGTCTTTTGCCGAGATATGGGTGATGAGCACTTGTTGCGTATACGACGAGTAGCCCGGATTTTTGCGCGGATTGCGCATGTCGTCGAAGCGTCGGCGGAGTTCTTCGATGTCGATTTGCAGGGTGTTGCAGAAGTCGATAGAGTCGAAGTCGGGCTTGATTTCGCGGGGAATTACCATCACGTCGTAGGCGGGCTGGTTGTAGACGACAAGACGCCCTTTGCGGTCGAAGATTTGTCCGCGCGAGGGGTAGATAGTCTTGCGAAGGAATGCGTTTGAGTCGGCGTTTTCTTTGTATTTGGAGTCGAACACTTGGAGTTCGAAAAGGCGTATCAAGTAGATGACTACCAATAGAATCAGCAGTCCGGCGATGACGTATTTTCTATTCTCAAGACTATAATCCTTTTTCATTCTTGGTGTTGACTATGCTGTCGATGCCGAGCATCAAAACAAACGAAAGAGCCGTAGAGCAAATCACGCGCAGCAGGGCATGCAGGATGTTGGCTGTCGAGAAGAGTTCGATGGTTACGATTAGAGCGCAGTAGCAGAATGTCATGCTGACCAGATATTTCATAAACACGGCTGTGCCGAGGCTCCGAATCGAGGGGACCGGGTCGGTAATTTCGTCGCGGCGAGGCACGTAGAGGCGAAGCACGACGTTGCGAAGTGCGGCGGTGATTGTGCAAGCCAGGGCGTTCATTCCGTAGGTGTCGGAGAATATGTCGATGAGCAGTCCGACGGCAAACGAGATGACCATCAGCCAATTGACGTGCAGGTTGATGGGCAGCCGGAAGAGCACGTAGACGAAGATGAATGGCGTCGCCACGTGGAATAGGCTGATGTTGTTGCACACGAGCACTTGCACGAGGAGCAAGATGACGAACAGGACGATGAATTGTATGATTTGCTTAGCCATTATTCTTCGGTTTCGATGGTTCGTAACTCGGCTGCAATAGTGCTCTTGATGGCTCTCACCGTGCTCAATCGGGTAAAGTCGGTCGACAGTTTGATGCGCAGGCTGTGGAAGTTGTCGTCTTTAGCCTTCAGCCCCGATTCGATGGTGCCCACGATGAGCCCTTCGGGGAATACCGACGAGAATCCGCTGGTGATGATGGTGTCGCCTTTGTGATATTTGACGTGCTTTGGCATCTCTTCGAGCACGCAGTAGTAGGGGTTGCCGCCGTCCCAGTAGAGGCTGCCGAAGTAGTCGGAATTCTTCACTTTGCACGAAAGCCGCATGTTTGGGTTGAGCAGCGAGATGATACGCGCGGCGTGGTCGCTGGTGCTGCTTACGATGCCGACAACGCCGTTTTGGTCGACTACGCCCATCTCCGGCTCGATTCCGTCGAGGCGGCCTTTGTCGATTGTGATGTAGTTCATCGGCTTCGATACGCTGTTGTTGATTACTGTAGCGAAGTGATATTCAAACTGTTGTGCAACTGAGTCGGGCAGGTTGACCGAGTCGGCGCTCATTGCGATGCGATAGTCGTTGATGCGGTGCTTGAGGTTGATAACTTCCATCTCGAGCAATGCGTTACGCTGCTGCAGGTCGGCGTTAATTGACTGCAGGTTGAAATACGACGTGACGCTGCTGGTGAGTTTATAGACCGACGACGATACACGGCTTGCCGAGGTGAGGTAAACCGATTGTTGGTACGGGTTGTTTTGAAAGAGCATGATGCTACTGAGCACCACGAGAAGTGCAAAAACGAACCACGCCGAATGTCGTACGATGAAGTCTATTAGGTTGCGCACTGTCTTTTTTAGGTAAGAGTTGAGAGGTTAGGGGTAAGAGTGGATGTGTTGATGAGAGGATGAGTTCTCTAACCTGTAACCGGTAACCTGTAACCACACTCACCTCTAACCTCTGTACTATTATCGAATAAGGAATGAGAAGCGCTTGATGTTTTTCAGCGCGATACCTGTACCTTTAGCCACTGCGTGCAACGGGTCTTCGGCGATGTTGAAGTTTATGCCGATTTTGTCGGACAAGCGTTTGTCGAGACCGCGAAGCAATGCGCCGCCACCCGAGAGGTAGATGCCGTTTTTGATGATGTCGGCATAGAGTTCGGGCGGAGTATTTTCGAGTGCGTTGAGCACGGCTGCTTCGATTTTCGAAATCGACTTTTCGATGGCGTGCGAAATCTCTTGGTAGGAGACGGCAACTTCCATCGGAAGGGCAGTCATCACGTTCGGACCGTGCACGATGTAGTCTTCGGGCGGATTTTCGAGTTCGGTAAGAGCCGAGCCGACGTTGATTTTGATGCTTTCCGCCATGCGTTCGCCCACCTTGATGTTGTGAGCGCGGCGCATGTGCTCTTGGATGTCGTCGGTGAGCACGTCGCCGGCAATGCGGATGCTCTTGTTGGTCACGATGCCGCCGAGCGAAATCACGGCGATTTCGGTTGTGCCGCCACCTATGTCGACAATCATGTTGCCTTGAGGCGCTTCAACGTCGAGACCGATACCCAGGGCTGCTGCCATAGGCTCGTAAATCATGTAGACATCGCGTCCGCCGGCGTGTTCCGACGAGTCGCGTACGGCGCGGATTTCCACTTCCGTACTTCCCGAAGGGATGCAGACCACGATGCGCAACGACGGCGAGAACCAGCGATTTTTCGAACTTACCATCTTGATAAATCCGCGAATCATCAGTTCGGCAGCGTTAAAGTCGGCAATCACACCGTCGCGAAGCGGGCGGATAACCTTGATGTTGGCGTTTTCCTTGCCTTGCATCAGCTTGGCATCTTCGCCGACAGCAACCAAGTGGCCGCGAGTGTCGACGGCTACGTACGACGGTTGGTCGACAACAATTTTGTCGTTGTTTATTATAATTGTGTTGGCTGTTCCTAAGTCAACGGCAATTTCTTGTGTTAAAGAAAAGAGTCCCATTTGTTTGTCTTAATTATTTTAATGCTTGAAGTGGCGGATGCCGGTCATCACCATGGCAATTCCGTTTTTGTTGCAGTATTCAATAGTGTCGTTGTCGCGAATCGAGCCGCCGGGTTGAACGACGGCGGCAATACCTGCCTCGTGCGCAATTTCTACGCAGTCGGCAAAGGGGAAGAATGCGTCGGAAGCCATAACGGCGCCGTTGAGGTCGAAGCCGAACGAACGGGCTTTGGCGATGGCTTGGCGCAGGGCGTCGACGCGTGATGTTTGCCCGATGCCGCTGGCATAGAGCTGACGATTGTGTGCCAATACGATGGCATTGCTCTTACTGTGCTTGACAATCTTGTTGGCAAAGAGCAGGTCGTCGGCTTGAGCGGCGGTAATGGCTGTCGTGGTGGCTTGGCGAAGGTCGTCGACGGTTTCGCGGCGCAAGTCTTTGTCTTGGCGGAGCACGCCGCACAGAGCCGTACGAATTTGCGTCGTAGGCATTTCGGCAGGCTTGCGCACCAAGATGATGCGGTTTTTCTTCTGCTTGAGCACGTCTAACGCCTCGTCGGTGTAGGAGGGCGCGATAACCACTTCGAAGAAAATCTTGTTGACTTCTTCGGCAGTTTCGCGGTCAATCTCGCCGTTGGTAATCAGCACGCCGCCGAAAGCCGATACGGGGTCGCCGGCAAGAGCGTCGCGCCACGCTTCGGCGATGGTCTTGCGCGTAGCCACGCCGCAAGCGTTGTTGTGCTTGAGAATGGCAAACGTAGGCTCGTCGAAGTCGTTAATCAAGTTGACGGCAGCGTCGATGTCGAGCAAATTGTTGTAGGAAATTTCCTTGCCGTGAAGTTGGTCGAACATCTTGCCGAAATCGCCGAAGAACACGGCATTTTGGTGCGGATTTTCGCCGTAGCGCAAGTGCATTTTTCCGTCGACGGCGTGGCGCAGAGCCGAGTTGTCGTCGCCGTCGAAATAGTTGAAAATAGCACTGTCGTAGCTGCTCGACACGGCAAACGCGTCGCGGGCAAAAGCTCGGCGTTCAGCCAACGAAGTCTCGGCACAGCCGTGCGCCTTCATCACCTCGCAAAGCGGAGCATATTGCTTTTTAGAGGCAACAATCACCACGTCGTTAAAGTTTTTAGCGGCAGCGCGGATAAGCGAAATGCCGCCTATGTCGATTTTCTCTATAATGTCGGCTTCGGAAGCACCTGAAGCCACAGTGTCTTCAAAAGGATAAAGGTCAACAACTACAAGGTCGATTTCCGGAATCTCGTATTGCGCGGTCTGTTGGCGGTCGCCTTCGTTGTCGCGGCGATTCAGAATGCCACCGAACACCTTTGGGTGAAGCGTCTTCACGCGACCACCCAAAATCGAAGGATAGCCTGTGAGGTCTTCGACAGCCTCGCATTGATAGCCAAGGCTTTCGATGAACGACTTAGTGCCGCCCGTCGACAAGAATTTTACACCGGAATCGTTTAGCAGAGCAAGCATTTCGTCTAATCCGTCTTTGTGGTAGACCGAAATCAGAGCCGTCTTGATTCGTTTGTTGTCAGCCATTTTCAATCTTAAGTTTTTATATTACTAATCGTTATTCCTTAAATTGACTGCAAAGTTACTGAAAAAGAATTGAAAAAACATTTTTATCTATCAGTATTTTCAAAAAAATATTATAAGATGAGTAGAAGAAGAGTAGAACAGCGCGAGAGTTGAAGAGTTGATGGGATGAGAGTGTTACGATTTGAGTGTTTTTAAGGCAGATTAAAAAGAATCTTTTTCATAATTGTATAAATTAAAGTTGACGCAAATATGTCGCCGCATATGAGCAAAATTGCAGTACAGAGATTGCCAAGAATCTTAAATATTGATTCTTTGGTGTTAAAATGTGGTTAAATGGTAATTTTATTACAAAAATAGGGTTTGTGTCTTGTTTATGATGAAAATCGCTTGTATCTTTGTAGCCTAATTACGAAATAGTTCTAAATATTCGCGTATGATACGAGATTTTTGGGTAAAGAATTACCTTTCCATTCGAGATAAGCAAGGACTAAATTTCCAGGCTAAGGGTCCGGCTTCGGAACTTGTTACAGAGGTTACGGAGGGCGTTTTCTTGTACAAGTTGGGAATCTTATATGGTTCAAATGCCTCAGGTAAATCAAATATGCTGATAGCCTTGAATGAGGTGTTTCGGTTGCTGGTGTTGCCCAAAAGTGATGCAACCCGGAAAATAACCGGCTACATTCCTTTTGTACTCACAAAGGATAAGCCAACGGAAATGCACGTTTCTTTTTATGCGAATGGCGTTCGATACGACTATGATGTGGAGTTTAATGACCGCTACATCTTTAAAGAAAGTCTGTATTACTATCCCAACAAATCAAAGTCGTTGTTCTACGAACGCAAGTTTGTGGGTGATAATGTGCAAGCGGAAATCAAGTTCGGCTCAAGTCTCAAACTGCTTGTAAAGACGCAGGAGAGTATTCGGGAAAACACTTTGAATAATCATAGTGTTTTGTCCGTTTGCCGAAAAATAGCCTTTACAGACGACATTGCTCCATTCAATACTCTGCATAATTGGATTATGGAAAATTACCATGATGTGGACGGTGATGGCGAGAAGGGACTCGTTGAAATTCTAAGAGAGGCTTATAGCGACCCGAAAAAGCGTAAGTTTTATAACACTATGCTTCAAAAGGCTGATTTGAACATTTTGGAATATAAACCTATCGTTGAAGATCGATTTGTACCTAATGATTTCCGCGAACGTATTCAGAGGGAAAATATCCCGGAGGATGTGAAAGCAGAACTTCTAAAACCCACCACCGACTCTATTTCATTCGTCAATCACTCGATTGATGGAGACTTTGACATTCCAATCAGGTGGCAGTCTAAAGGCACGCAAAAATATATTCGTATTTTGGAGGCTTTATATGATATGGTAACAAGCGGTCATGTGTATTATCTTGACGAATTGGGCGAAGATTTGCATTACGACCTGCTATATTATTACCTCAATGTATTCATCTTCAATTCCGAAAAATCGCAACTGATTATCACCAGCCAAGAAACCACACTCCTTTCACAAGACCTAATCAATGAAAACAGAGGCGTTGTGTGGTTCGTTGAGAAGAATAAAGAGACGGCTTCGTCGGAATATTCTCGTGGCGACTCTTTCGGACTACACAAGAATCTGTCGCTTTATAATTCATATCGTATCGGTCGATTGGGCGCCAAACCGGAATTAGGTAGCATCTTTATAAATCTTGAGGATTGATATGGGAAAGTTACGACAAACGGCACTCATTTTGGGAGAAGGACCGACGGAGTTTTTCTACTTCAAGTCGTTGTGTGATGTGTTCAAACGCCTGACCATAAAGCCCGACTACCCGAAGCATACAAGTATCAAAGAACTTGAATTGAAAATTGCAGATGGTATTGAAATGGGCTATAACCATATCTTCTGCATCATCGATATGGATACAAAGGATGTGGAACCTGAACGGACGCAATACCAGCGTTTAAAAGCGAAGTACGCCAAGCCAATCAATAAGCCAAAGAAAGGCATATACTGCGAGGTAGAGTTCTTTGAGACTCACCGCTGCACCGAGTTGTTCTTCCTCTACTATTTTCGTTACACCTCACGCCCATACGACACACAAGAACCTCTACTCCGCGACCTAAATCAATGCGTGGAATATCGAAAAGCTATCGAATTCTTCATCAAGACCAAAGGCTTGCATAACTACTTTGAGCGAAACGGCGGAAGCCTTGAAAAAGCGATAGCCAACGCCAATCGCTCCATAGATGAAACGCAAAAAGACGGTAGAGATTATACTTACTCGGAATTGGGAAGGTTGATGGAACGGTTGGAGGGTATAATAACCTATTGAATACAACCGTGTGATTTATCTCCTTTTATATTACACGCGAGGGATGCAGGTTGGTTAGCATCCCTCGCGTTCGGTCGTTTTATTTGAAGTCGATAAGAAACTCGATGATTGATGTTTTTTCGGGGAGATCGAGTTTTTTGCGTAGGCGGTAGCGAGCGGCTTCGACGCCGCGGACGGTCAGGTTGGTAAACTTGGCGATGTCTTTGGTCGAGAGGTTGAGTCGCAGCAGTGCGCAGAACTTGAGGTCGCTGGCTGTCAGCGACGGGTAGCGCTCGCGGAGTTTGCGGAAGAATTGGTCGTGGATGAGGTCGAAGTTCTTTTGGTAGATGTCGAGAAACTCGAGGTTGCCCATGTTGGATTCCACTTTTTTGAGCAGTGCGTCCATGTCTTTGGCGGAGATGTCGCCTTTCTGACGCTGTGCTATCATCGACTCTTTGAGGCTTTCGATGACTTTTTCTTTGGCAAACATGTCGAGTGCGAGGCTTGCTATTTCTTTGCTCTTTGCCGAGAGTTCGGCTTCGAGCAGCTGTTGTTGCTGCTGGTTGATGAGTTTTTCTTGCTCGAGCATTTTGATGTTTTGCTTGTTTTTCTCCGCCTCATATTCTGCATTTCGTTTCTCCAAAGCGCGGCGTGTGTGCCATTTCGAGAAGAAATAGATTGCGGCGATAACCAGCAGGATGTAGACGATAATTGCGCCTACGGAGAGGAAGAATGGGGTGGGGATTGTGAAGTAGTAGGTGTATTCGCCGATAACGGTGTTGTCGGAGTTTGTGACGATAGCTTTGAGTTGGTAGTCGCCGAAGCTGAGGTCGTGGAACTCAATGTCGGGGCTTTCCGACGTGGTGACGGTTTCGCGGTTGCCGGTGAGTTCGTAGCGGAAGTTGATAGGCTCGTTGTTGTAGTTTGGGAAACAGAATTGAAATTTGATACTTCCTTTCCCGGGCGTTTTCACGCGTTCTTTCTTCGACGAATCGACGTTGAGCAGTGCGATTTCGCCGTATTTTGAGGTGTAGGTCACTCGGTCGAGGCAGAGTTGCGGCAGGTTCCATTTTGTTTCGCTGTAGCGCTTTGAGTCGAATCGTGCCACTCCGTTGTTCATATTGAAGTAGGAGATGTTGTTGTGGAAGTATATTCGGTCGTTGCTTTCGTTGTTTTGCAGCCCGAAGAATGAGATTGGAATGTAGCGTGTGGTGACGAATTTGTTACCTTTATAAGATACGAGGTAGTATCCGTGTTCGCCGGATAGCCAGAACGTTCGGTCGTCGATGGGGGTAGATGAGTGTATGTCGGCGGTGTTGTTGAGCCCGGCGTTGAGGTCGTCGTAGGGGATTATTTGTTGTTTGAGGTCGTCGTAGGTGTAGAGGCGTTTGTTGTCGGAAAAGACGATGCGTCCTCTCACTTTCATGATGTGTTTGATGGTAGTGCCTGAGTCGGCGGCGTTTTTGTAGTATTTAAGGTTGGTGACTTTACGTAGGTCGCGCGAGAGTTCGATACGGTATGCGCCGCGGTTCATGTTCACCGCCCAAATTGCGCCGCTTTGCTCGGTCTCGAGTGCGTTGACGGGAGCGGAAAAGCCTTCGACTAAGTTGGAAAGTGCCCATTTGCCGTTGTTGTATCGGTAGATGCGCAGTTCGGAGTAGGACGATTCGACGATTACTTCTTGCTCGTTGATTCGGCATCGTTGCATGCAAGTGCTGCTTGCGGTGCCGTCTAATTTCTTCATTTTGTCGGTTTCGGCGTCGATTTCGATAGTGGCGAGGTTGTTGCCGACAAACACTTGGTTGCCGAGAATTGTGACGTGCCAGTTTTGCCCGCCGGTGCCTTCGACGAGTCGCAGTCGCGAGCCGTCGTGCTCGTATAGTCCTTGATTGGTTGCTAAGTAAGCGCGTCGGTCTGTGAGCCCCATGTCGTAAATCATGCCGAGGGTTGTTTCGCCGCGTTCGGGGATGAGGATGGAGTATGGTGCGCCGGTGTGGATTAGGGCGATACCGTTGTCGAGGGCTGCCCATACGTTGTTGTCGCGGTCGCAGAAGAGTCCGAGCACGGAACTGTTGAGGATTCCTGTGTCGGTGTTGTAGTGCCAAAGGAGTTTGCCTTTGAGGTCGATTGCGTAGATACCGCTGAGGATTGTGCCGATGATGAGCGTAGAGTCTTGCGTCATCGTGGCGCGATTTATCTGGTTATGAGCGAGTTGGTCGTCGGCTTCGGTCTTGAATTGAGTGAGGTTGTTTGCTTTGTCAATCATGAAAAGTCCGTGATGGTCGGAGCAGAGCACGGCTCGACCTTTGGCGAGTTGGATGGTAGCTACGATGTTGTCGTCGCCGAACTGACGGCGGTCGAACACTTTGTGATAGTTGCGTCCGTCGAAGATGCAGTAGTCGCCGTTGATGATTTGTGCGTAGATTTGGTTGTTGATGTTGTGGAAGTAGAGCGGTTGTTGGTTTTTGTGGCTGACTATCTCAATATTACGCCCGTTCCAGATGAACGCTGATTTGAACGACTGAAAGATGAGCCTGCCGTTGTGGCGCATGATGTTCCAGATTTCTTCGTTGTCCATCACGAAGTTTTTCACCTTGTTGCGCAGCGAATGATATTTGAGAGAGCCGTTTTTCTGTCGCTTGAAGTAGCCGAATTCTTCGTATGAGCCGACAAAAATGGAGTCGCCTTCGGCGTAGACGCTGCGAGCAATGACGTCTTCGGGAAGTTTATAGAGTTGCCAATGGTATCCGTCGTAGTAAAGCAGACCGCGATTGTTGCCGAAATACATTTCGCTGTTGGGGCCTTGGGTGCACGACCAGTTTTGGACGCCGGCGTCGCTTCCGTAGTCGGCTGTCGAAAAGTTGGTTGCTATCGGCTTGAATGCGTCAGCAAAAGTTGTTAAATATATAGTTGTCAACAGTAAGGTTATAAGTAGTTGTCTCATATTACCGCTGTGTTGGTTTGTAAGGTAGTTTTCGGCTTTGCAAATGTAGTAATTTTGTTGCGAATTGAACAAATTTTGGAACAAATAATTTATATTTTTTGATACTTTTCCCCGAAAAATCACTACTTTTTGACGTAATTACCGAATTTTTTAGAAACTGCAAAGACTTGAAAACCAGTAAAATAATAATTTTAACGTAGAAAAAACGTAGTGTTATAAAACATAAACGTATTAGCGTAGTGTGAAAAAATTTAGAAAACGCTTGTATATACCTTTTCTTTGCAGCGGAAAAATTAATTTTTACCTTAATTACCTAACCATTTAAAAAAATGAGAAAGCAAATCCTAACATTTTTACTTGCTCTTATTCTCACGCCGGCGATAATGTTCGCGCAGCAGACTAAGACAGTAAAGGGTACGATTGTCGACAAGGACAATCAACCGGTAATTGGTGCCACAGTAAAAGTAAATGGCACAAACATTGTGACTGCCACCGACTTTGATGGCAAGTATGAATTGAGTAACGTTCCTGAGAACGCTACAATCTCCTATACTTATATAGGAATGGCTCCGCAACAAATGAAGGTAGCGGGCAAGTCTACAATAGACATTCAAATGCTCGACGATTCACAAAACCTTGAAGAGGTGGTAGTAATCGGTTACGGTTCTGCAAAGGCAAAAGACTTGACTTCGCCGATTGCTGTTGTAAAAGGTGACGACATTGCGGCTATCGCAACGACCTCTCCGATGACAGCATTGCAAGGTATGATTCCGGGTCTGACCGTAACGAAATCGAATGCTCCGGGTGCAACACCGCAAGTTAAGATTCGTGGTATAGGCTCGTTTGGCACTGCATCTCCTCTTTATGTAGTCGACGGTATGTTCTACGACAACATCGACTTCCTCAACAACGCCGATATCCAAGAGATGAGCGTGTTGAAGGATGCATCGGCAGCAGCCATCTACGGTGTGCGCGCCGCTAACGGTGTGATTATCGTAACAACCAAGAAAGGTTCGAAGAACCAAAAACCGCGCGTTACTTACGACGGTTATGTAGGCGTTCAAAAGGCAACCAACGTCCTCAAAATGGCTAACTCTTACGAGTATGCAACAATGATGATGGAAGCCGACTACGACACCTATTCTTCGTATATGATTAACTCAATCGACTTGTTCGGTGGTAGCCACGCCGATGCCGACTTCCACAATTGGACTTACGGTGCCGACACTGACTGGTACGACGAACTTCTCCGCACAGCCGTTCAAACCAACCACAGCTTGAACATCCAGGGCGGTAGCGACAAAGCCACTTATGCAATCGGTATGAACTACCTCTATCAAGATGGTATTATGGATTGCGAAAACAACTATCAACGTCTCAACTTCCGCGCTAACCTCGACTACGAGGCATACAAATGGTTGAAAGTCGGTGGTAGCATGGTTGTCAGCAACGCAACTCAACACGCTCCCGACAACTACGCATGGCAGCTCGCATTCAACATGCCGGGTATCATTCCTGTTTATTCCGATTTGAACACAGAAGCGTTCCCCGAACACTATGCTTCTCCTTCGCAAGTAGGTTTCACAGGCAACTTCAACAACCCGGTTGCACGCGCAAACATAAGCAACAGCCTCAACGAAACGTTCCGCGTAAACCCGACGTTCTACGCCGAACTCAACTTCCTCGATGGCAAAATCAAGGCTAAAACACAATACAGCCAATCGTTCCAGTTCACTAACAGCCGCGTATTTACGGATGCTTATTACGTAAGTTCATGGCAACAATCTTCGCAATCTTCTTTGTCGAAAAGCGATTCGAAATATCGCAACTACGTATGGGATAACACCATCACTTATCACGATGTATTCGGCAAGCACTCTTTGACAGCAATGGTCGGCCAATCGAGTCGTGAAGAAAACTATCGTTACCTTGCAGGTACCGCAACAAACGTTCCCAACGACCGTGAAGAATACTGGTATCTTACCAACGGTAATGTAGAAGGACGTACGGTAACCGATAACGGTACAACCTATCGTGGTCTGTCGTTCTTCGGACGTATCAACTACGACTTCGACGGCAAGTATCTCTTGAACGTAACAGTTCGTGAAGACGGTTCTTCGAAATACAACGACAAATGGGGCTTCTTCCCCTCAGTAGGTGCAGCTTGGGTTATCTCTAACGAAAACTTCTGGGATGGCGTTAAAGGCATCGACTACATGAAGATTCGTGCAAGCTGGGGTAAACTTGGTAACGACAACGTGGCAGCCAGCGACGGTTATGCAGGCATTTCGACCGGTTCGAACTTCTACAATGGTATATTCGGTGGCAACTCTGTTACAGGTTACTACTATGACGGTGAATTCTCTTGGTTGAAATGGGAGCAAGTTGAAGAATGGAACGCAGGTTTGAACTTCACCACGCTCAAAAACCGCTTGGCTATCGACCTCGACTACTACAACCGCACAACAAAGAACGCCATCATCCACACCACTCTTCCGTTGAGCAACACGACAATCGCCGGCAACAACGGTGAAATCTGCAACCAAGGTTTCGAATTGACAGCAAACTGGGTAGACCAAGTAGGCGACTTCAAGTATAGCATCGGTGCAAACCTCGCATACCTCCACAACGAAGTTAAGAGCCTCAACGGCGCTCCTTATATCTATGGTGGTTCGGCAGAAAACCGTACAATTGCATTGGTAGGCGAAGAGATGAACTCTTACTATGGTTGGAAAGTTGACGGCATCTATCAAACGAAAGAACAAATTGCAAACGACCCCGTAGCACAAAACATTATCAAGTCAGGTATCGACCTCGAGCCCGGTGATTTCAAGTACAAAGATATCAACAATGACGGTATGGTAGACGATAACGACCGTGTATGCCTCGGCTCTAACATCCCGACAATCTCTTACGGTTTGAACCTCGGTCTTCAATGGAAGAACATCGACTTCAGCATCGCAATGGCAGGTGTTGCAGGCAACGAAATCTACAACCGCAAACGTGGTTTGCGCTATGCACAACCTAACTACAACTTCGACCATGACATCGTAGCAAACCGTTGGCACGGTGAAGGCACTTCGAACTCTTATCCTTCGGCAAAAGCGTTGACTAAGGGTTGGAATAAGAACCACACCAGCGACTTCTACGTAGAAGACGGTTCATACTTCCGCATCCAAAACGTTCAACTCGGTTACAGCTTCCGCGACATCAAGATGGGTAGCTACACAATGCCGTGCATCCGCTTGAGCCTCGCTGCCGAGAACCCGTTGTGCGCATTCAAGGCTAACAGCTTCACTCCTGAGGTTACAAGCAATATCGGTTGGGATACTGAAGTTTATCCGCAATACGCTACTTATACATTTGGTGTTTCTATCGACTTCTAAACCATTAAAATTTAAAACAATGAAAAATTTAAAAGCATATTTATTATTACTTCCGGCGCTGCTTTTCTGCTCTTGCAGCGACTTCCTCGACAAAGACCCGGAAGTTACTATCGACGCAGAAACCGTTGATTATACCGACTTGAACAATATGTATCAACCTGTGTCGGGCGTTTACTCTTGGCTCCGTCAAGAGGGTACACACTGGGCTGTCTATGCAATGACTATCAGCCGCGACGACGATGTCGACCCGGGTACTAACGGCGACGACTGGGTAAAACTCAACAACTACAACTACGACAATACCCTTTGGTTCTGGAACGAGCCGTTCAGCGTGCTCTACTTCCGCTTGATTAAGTACAGCAACAAGGCTCTCGAAGACCTTGTAGAATTCGAGAAATATTGCAAGACCGAAGACGAACTCAAGCGTAACCACTCTTACCAAGGTGAGGTTCGCATCCTTCGCGCTCTCTCTTACTATCGCCTCGTTCAACTCTTCGGCGATGTGCCCATCCTCTACGAAAACAAGCAAACCGATCTTCACCGTCGTAGCGTAAAATCCGTTTACGAATACGCTCTCGAAGACCTCGACTATGCTGCAAAGAATTGCTATCGCCTTCGTCCGAATCAAATGGAGCACCCGGGAGCTGTTTCTGCTTTCACCGCTGAAATGCTCGCTGCCAAGATTCACATGAACATGGGCAACTATGCTGAGGCTTACACGCTTACTAAGGACATCGTCGACAACGGCAAATTCGACCTCTATCCCGACTTCTCCGAACTCTTCAAAATCCCCGGCAAGCTCTGCGACGAGTCTCTCCTCGAAATCCAAACAACCGACTTCGGTGCCGGCTCTGGCGACTCTGTTGGTACAAACTGCTGGTTTACTTTCCAAGGTCCGGCAAACAGTGGTAACATTTCCGGTTGGGGTTGGATTCACCCGAACAAAGCGTTCCGCGATTGGGCTGCCGCTCGTGGCGAAACCGTTCGTGCCGAAACTTCTTTCCTCTATGCAGGTACAACAACCAAGTGGGGCGACGTTCTTCGTCCGCAACAAGGTTCTGAAACAGGTTGCTACAATGGTAAGGCTTACACACCGTTCTGCCAATTGACAGAGGGTCGTACAGAATATGGTTGCAACAACAACGTACGCGTATTCCGCTATGCTGATGTTCTCCTTATGTACGCTGAATGTGCACTCCGCACCAACCAAAACGTTTCGGATGCTGTTATTAAGTTCAACAAAGTACGTACTCGCGCTAACATGCCGGAAGTCGCTGCTTTGACCGAAGACCTTATCCTCGACGAACGTCGCATGGAACTCTGCATGGAGTGGGGCGAACGCTTCAATGACCTCGTTCGCACAGGTAAGGCTGTTCAAGTCCTTACAGCTGCAGGTTACAACTACACTGACGACAAGAAATATATGCCCATTGCCAAAGCCGCTATAGATATTACTCCAGCGTTAGGTGAAGACGTTGTGGAATAATTTCCTAAGGTTAATTTTCTATGGTAAAAAAAATTGTAATAAGCTGTGGAATAGCACTCGTCGCATTGGCGGCGAGTGCCAATCCCGGCGATTCTATCAAAGTCGTTAAAGGGCAAATTAGCGACTATTATATAGCAGTTACTCGTACGCGCACCGTAACGGGAATCGTGCGCGATGCCGCTGGAAAGCCCCTCGAGGGCGCCACGGTGATGTTTTTCGCCAGTCCGATGCACTGCAATACAGATGCTTCCGGGCGTTACTCCATAGTGGGTGGTACCGGCGACAAACGTCTATATGTTTATTATCCGGGAAAAAAGATTGTTGATATGCCGGTTGAGTTCGACCAAACAAACGTAGACATCACGATGGTCGACGGTCAGCCGATGAAGGTTCTTCCGCGCAATGCGGCTCGTGCCACAAAGTGGTACAATCCAAAAACATACGCTCCTCGTACGTTCTGTAACCCGATGAACATCAGTTACAACTACGAGCCATACAACGACAACGTACGCCCCGAAGGCTCGTTTCGCTCGTCGGCAGACCCGATGGGGTTGACCTACAAAGGAGAATACTTCCTTTTCTCTACCAATCAGGGTGGTTT
>JAQXVL010000089.1 GCA_029224905.1 Bacteroidales bacterium | reverse complement strand
GCAAGGTCGAAGAGCGTATTCGATGTCACTTTTTGTCGCTTTGTGTTGTCGGTATAGCCGTAGTTGCGGTCGAAAACGATAACGCCGTTTTTCGCCACGAGCACTTGGCATCCCGTGTAAGCACCTTGCGCGAGACCTTCGCGGGCGAGCGAGTCCGCTTGAAACATAAAGCGACTGTCGAGCCCCACTTCTTCCGCCATGCCGTAGCCGAGGCGAGAAGGGTGAAGAGTTATGCCGTCGCCGCATTTAGCCACGCCACTGATGGTTACCGGCACGCGTCCGCTAACTTCGCAGCCGCCGAAAATCGCTTGTGCGGCGTATTCTTGAGCGTAGCGATGTCGTTCGTAGGCGAGCACGGCGGTGTGGCATTTCGAGATTGCCCATTTGTGCTTGCTCAGCGTGTACGGCTTTGTGAAAAACACCGGAATGACCTTTGCCGCACCGGCGGTTTGCACGATAGAACGAACGACGTCGGCAGCCCATGCTTCGTCGGTGTAGATGCCGACAATCACCGTAGCGGAGTTCTTGATTTTATCGACGGGAATCGAGCCTGTAGCGGCGGTTGCGCGGGTTATGGCGGTGTAGCGGCTGCACACGTCGGCGAAAGTGTTATCCTCGTTCTTGTTGCCTACGTTGACGACGAGAGTGCGCTTGTCGAGCTGCTTTACGGGCAGAGCCTCATCCTCATTTTTGAGCACGGTGATGGCGGCGTGATAGAGTTGGCGCAGCGTCAGTTCGGCTTGGCGTGTATTGATTCGACTGAGCAGACCGTTGGTGTCGACGGGACGACGATTGACCAAGCCGAGAGCGTATTTGTAGGCGAGAATTTTGCGGCACGATTCGTCGATGAGACGTCGGTCGTCTTTGTTGTGCTTGTAGGCTTTGAGCATCTCCTTGAAGTTGAGTTCGAGGTTGTGCGGCTCAAGCAGTACGTTAGCGCCGGCGCGCATGGCGAGCAGACCGTTTGCTTTGCCTTCGACGCGCGCACCCTTCATCTGGAGTGCGTCGGTGAATACCAGTCCGTCGAATTGCAGTTCTTTCTTGAGCAGTTCCGTACCGACCGATTTTGAGAGCGACGACGGATAGTGCCCGGTTTTGAGTGCCGGGATGTTGAGGTGACCAATCATAACGCCCGAGAGTCCGGCGTTGATGTAGTTTCGGAATGGCACGATGTCGGTTGCCTGAAGGTCGACGAGCGAGCGGTCGACGAGCGGCAGCGTCTTGTGTGAGTCCGACTGCGTGTCGCCGTGCCCCGGGAAGTGCTTGGCTACCGACATGATGCCGTTGTCTTCGAGTCCTCGAGAGTAGGCAATTGCTTTGCTGCTCACGTTTTTAGGGTCTTCGCCGAACGAGCGCGTTCCGATGACGGGGTTGCGCGGATTGCTGTTGACGTCGAGCACGGGCGCAAAGTTGATGTTAATGCCCATTTGTCGGCATTCGGCAGCCATTTCCGTGCCGTATTCGTAGAGCAGGCTTTCGTCGCGGATAGCGCCGAGAGTCATATTTCGCGGAAACTGCGGTGTGTCTTTTATACGCATCGAAAGTCCCCATTCGCCGTCGATACCCACAAACACCGGCACTTGCGAAAGTTCGTTTGTGTAGTTACCCAGTGAGGCATAGTTGACGGCGTCGCCCGGGCTGAAGTAGATGCAGCCGATGTGGTAGCGCTCGACGAGCATTTTGATTTCTTTCTTAGCTTCGGCGAGTTGTTTGGGGTTGACGGCTTGCGCAATGAGTTGTCCGATGCGATGTTCGGCGTCCATCGTTGCCATAACGCTGTCTGCCCAAGCGTAGGCTGCCCGTTCGTCGGTGAGTACGATGGTTTTGCCTTTGGCGCTCGTGTTGAGCGCCAAAAGCAAAACAGTGGTTAGAATAAGGATTTTCGATTTCATTATCTATAGTTGAATGCTATTCTAAAGTGATTCGCGGCGTTTTGTCAGGGTTGATAGATTCGCCGCGGGCGCTCATTTGTTTGATTATGTCGATGACGTTATATTTGAGTTGCTTTTCGCTCATTCCGATTTGTTTACCGCGGGTGAAAGCCACCATGTTGTCGCCGCCGTTAGCGAGGTAGTCGATAGTAGCCACGACGTAAGTGCGTTCGGGGTCGAGCGGCTCGCCGTTGATTGTAATGTCGTATGCTCGGTGGCCTTTCATCTTAGCGGTAACGCCGGCGCTAACGGCATCGCCGTCGCGAGCAGCCATCGAGTTGAATGCCTCGGCAACGTCTTTTCCGGTGAGTTCGATGACGGTCACATAGTTTTCGAAGGGAAGCATCGTAAGCATTTGCCCCATAGTTACGTCGCCGACGGTCAGCGGACGTCGCACGCCGCCTTTATTGCCCACGGCGAAGTCGATTTTGCGGTCGGTCAAGGTTTTGCCGATTTCCAAAATTCGGTCGGCAACCCAGTTGGAGAGCGGGTTCATTTCGCCGTTGGGATATTCCGCTTCGGAGCGACCGATGACCACTGCGGCGAGTTTGTCGACTTCGACGGTATATGGCTTGAGGAATCGCTCGACTGAGCCGTCGCTGCGGCTGTCGAGGCGCGAGTTGATGGCGATGAGTTCGCTGCGCGGCATCTCGGTGATGTTGTCGAGGTCGATTGTTATTTTGCCCAAGTTGCGACCGTAGCGTCCGGTTTGAGCCACGAGCACTTTCTTTCCGGCGCGGTTGGTAAACACGTTTTTGACGTCGCCTTTGCGCGGGTCGATGACGGTGTGGGAGTGTCCGCCGATGATAACGTCGATGTCGGTGCTGTTCTTCGCCAACAGCGTGTCGTTGGGCAGCCAAGGCTCGTCGGCAACGTAACCGATGTGAGAAAGTACGACAACGAGGTCGGCTTTTTTCTTTGTCTTGAGGACAGTTGCGAGGCTGTCGGCAACTGCGATTGCGTCGCGATAGCCCAAACCTACGCAGTTTTTGTCGGAAATCATGCCTTTAGGCTGGCAACCGACGCCGATGAAAGCGATGCGGCGGCCGCAGAATTTCTTGATGACGTATTCTTTGATGCCTTTTACCGGAGTGCGGCGAAAATCGTAGTTAGCCGACAATTTTTTGGCTTTCAGACGTTTGTAGTTTTTGGCAAGCGCTTCGATGCCGTTGTCGAATTCGTGGTTGCCCGGGATGGCGATGTCGTAGCCGAGGATGTTCATGACGTTGTATTCCACTTCGCCGCCGAAGACGTTGAAGTAGAGATAGCCTTGTACGTCGTCGCCGGCGTCGACGAGTAGGGTGTGCTTTTCGGCGGCGCGAATGCTGTCGATTACGACTTTCATTCGTGCAGAACCGCCGTCGTCTTTAACTTTTTCGACTGCCACGTGACCGTGAACGTCGTTGCTGTGCATTATCACGAGGCTTTCCGCCTTTGCTGCCGCGCTGATTGTCAATGCGGCGAGGATTGCGATGAATAAGTTTTTCGTTTTCATAGAGAGGTATGGTTTAATCATACGAATTTACGAATAATAATCGGCACGGCGAGAGTGTTGGCGGTATTCTTAACATATAATAACAAAACAGGACGCCGAGGCGTCCTGTGAGGTAAGAGGTAAGAGGGTATAGGGGATAGGAGTTTTTACTCTCCACTCTCCGCTCTCCACTCTCCACTATTCTAATATCCCACCATTACTTTGATGGGCTTCTTTGCTTGGTCGGTAACGACGATGTATGCGCCGAAGGGGAGCAGTACGCAAGTTCCGTTTTCGATTTGCGGGATTACGGAAACGGTGCGTCCGGTCATGTCGATGATGCGTGCGTTGGTGTGGATGTCAGAGCAACGGAATTCCAAACCGTTTTGAATCGGGCTGACAGCCAACGGGCGACTTTCGATGCCGACAGCGCTGCCGAATGCAATGCTGATGACGTTCGACTGCGACGAATTCAATCCACAACGCGACGATTGTACGGTGTATGTGTAGTTTGCACCTTTCTTGGCGTCGGTGAAGTCAAGGTAGTTTGTATCGTCGTCGGTGGTTATAGTCAAATCGGTGCGATTGCCGTCGAGATATTCCGAGATGTTGACCACGTAGTAGTCGATGGTTGCCGGGTTTGCCGGGCGTTCCCAGTTGCAGCGGAATCCTGTGTCGCTGAAGTTCGAAGCCGAAGTGGCAACGGGTGTATCGAATGTGGGAACGTCAATGGCAGAACCTGTCAGGTTGATGGTATAGCAAGTCGTTCCGACGAGGCCGCCATCGTAGATGAGCAGTTTTGCCGAGTGGTTGCCAAGAGCTGTCGGCGAATAGGTTACGTTGAGGTCGAAACCGCTTTCGTTAACGGTTTTCCAGGGCACGGTAGTTACTGATGTGGCGAATACGGCTTTGTCAGTACCCGAGATTGTCAACGAAAGGTCTTTTGTCAGCGTGCCGCGGATGGGAATTGTGATTTTCTTAGAATAACCTTTCACAACGTCGCCGAAGTCGACCGTCGAGTTGTTTGCTGGAGCAACGAGCGTGCCTTCGCCAATCGGGGGAAGTTCGCCGGCGGAGAAGGGTTGTCCCATCATATTACCCCAAATGTATTCAGCGAGTTCGGGATAATCGATAAACGGGTTTCGGTTGTATTGAATTTTGTAGACTTCGTCGTTTCGCTTGGTTTCTTTTTCGCTGACGGGGTCGTTGCGGTGCCATTTCAGAAGTAGGTCTATAGCCCAGCCTTGCATTGAGGGGTAGTCGCCCTGGCGCGCCACGTAGGTGTATTTCCAGTTGAGATGCGAGTAGCATGTTACCATATAGAAATATGTGCGTGCGAAGTCGCCTTTGTATTCGTCGGCGGGTTCGTAGACGTATTTAGCGCCGCCGCCTTGACCTTCAACAGGGTTTCCGACGAGGCTAACGCCGTTGTCGTAAGTGATGTGGTTGGGGTCGACCTCGCCGAGCGGATAGTTGTTTTTCGCCGTGTTGGCGGGACCGTCCGACGGGTAAAGGTGGTTGCAGTCGGTGTAGGCATCGTTTTCGTCGCCGCCCCACCAACTTTTCGGGAAGCTGTGTTCGCGGTTCATTCCGCTCCAAGTGATTGCGCTGCCGGAATAAACTTGGCGTTTGGTGTTGGAGTACATATCCCACCAAGTGCCGTCGTCGCGCACGTCGGTGTGGACGAAGCAGTTTTTGAACAATCCGGTATAACTGTTGCTGTTGCCGGTGTTGATGATTTGGTGCAATTTTGCTTTGAGGGCTGCGTCGGTGAGCCCGCTGATGCCGTCGTAGTAGCCGGATGGCGCTGAGGCGTCGGCTGCGAAAGAGCCTGCAACAACGGCAATTGCTAAGGCTATGCGTCGAATGATTTTTGTCGTTTTCATATTTTGTTAGTTCTACGGACCGATTTTAAGGCGGTAACCGCAAAGGTACGCAATTTTGCTGAAAATCAAACTATTTCGGCTTAATTTTTAGTTTTTAGAGCAATTTTATGCTCTATTTGAGCCCGATTTTATTGAAATAGTAGTCGAGCACTTCGCGAGCGGCGACAAACGAACTTTGTCGGTGGTCGAGCACGTTTTGCTTTTTGAGTTTGAGCATAGCCTCTATTTCCGGGTCTTGGTAGAAGTTTGCTTTGAGGTTGTCGTTGATGGTTTCGTACATCCAGTATTTCTCTTGCTCGGTGCGGCGGCGCTCGAAGTAGCCGTTGGCTTTGACGAAGTCGAAGTAGCGGTCAATCATGTCCCACACTTCGGCGATGCCGAGTTCGTAGTAGCCGGAGTAGGTAAGCACTTCGGGCATCCATCCGGAAGCGGGCATCGGGAAGAGATGGAGCGCGCTTTGGAATTGCGCTTTGGCGAGCATGGCGCGGTCGATGTTGTCGCCATCGGCTTTGTTGATAACGATTCCGTCAGCCATTTCCATGATGCCGCGTTTGATGCCTTGGAGTTCGTCGCCGGTGCCTGCGAGTTGGATGAGCAAGAAGAAATCGACCATCGAGTGGACGGCGGTTTCGCTTTGCCCGACGCCGACGGTTTCGACGAAGATATTGTTATAGCCGGCGGCTTCGCAGAGCACGATAGTTTCGCGGGTTTTTCGAGCCACACCGCCGAGCGAGCCTGCCGACGGGCTGGGGCGGATGAATGCGTTTGGATGGAGCGAAAGTTTTTCCATACGAGTTTTGTCGCCGAGGATGCTACCCTTGGTGAGTTCGCTACTGGGGTCGATGGCGAGCACGGCGAGGCGTCCTCCGTCTTTGAGGACGTGCAAGCCGAATACGTCGATTGACGTACTCTTTCCGGCGCCGGGCACGCCTGTAATGCCGATTCGGCGGGAGTTGCCGGCGTGGGGAAGGCATTTCTCGATGACTTCTTGCGCGAGGCGTTGGTGCTCCGGCACTTGACTTTCTACAAGAGTAACTGCGCGGCTCAGCATAGTGACATCACCGCGAAGGATGCCTTCGACATATTCTGCGGCAGTGGCGATGCGTTTGCGTTTGCGCGGTTTGAGGTACGGGTTCACTTTCGGAGGCTCCGGCACTCCGCCGTTGACGGTCAGACCTAAGAATTCGTCACTGTTTTCCGGGTGTTGGTGATGTGTATCGATGTTGTCCATAGCGGGATGATTATTTGTTGCCAACGAGGCGAATGGTCCGATTCGGTTTCGCCGGGTCGTTGGTATAGATTATTAATTCTTTGTTGATAATATAGTCGGTTTCTTTCGCCGGGTCGAGAGTGAAGCCGATTTTTGCGGATTTGCCCGGCTCGATAACTGTCGGCAGCGTGGTCGATGCGGCGAGGGCGGTGTCTTCCGAAGCGAAATGCTTGACTACGAGCGGCGAGCCTCCGCTGTTGCGCACGGTGAGTGACGCCTTTGGATGCTTTTGCGAGCCGTAGTCGGCGAAGATAATTTTTTCGTCGACGATTTCGGCAACGGGGGCATTCTCGGGGCATTCTCCGGGTGCTGCTTTGACGGTAGCGGTAACGCTGATAGGAAACGGCTTTCCGTTTTGAATCAGGTCGATGCTATGACTTTGCCAGCCGAATTCCATCGAAGGCGTTGTGCGGAATGTTACGACAATCGACGTTGTGTTGCCCGGTGGAATGGTGTCGGGCGAGGCAATTGCGCTGCACATTTCGGGGAGACGGTCGAAATCGAGCACGATGGTGTCGTTGCTGATGTTGTAGGCGGAAATGCGTGCGCTGCGGCTTCTGCCGGAGATGACGTCGCCGAAGAGCGCTTCGCAGGCAGACGTGCGGAGTGCGCCGATGGAGTGTGGGAAGCGGTCGGCGAGGGTGACTTCCGAAGGAATGACGTTGCCGACGATGTGGAGGGTGTAGGTGGAGTCGGTAGCGGTGAGAGAAATGAACTTGTTGTACGAGCCGGGTCTGCCTATCGGGTTATAGTGGATAGGAATCGAGTCGGCTTCGCCGGGTTGGATTCCGTGGCGGACGTAGTCGGACGAGGTGCATCCGCAGGAAGTGCGTATGCGAGTGATGTCGACCGCGGAGTCGCCGACGTTGCGAAATCGGAAGAAGCGAGTTGCCCTGCCGTCGTCTTCGCGGATGGTGCCGAAGTCGACGGTAGTGGTTTCCCAGCGGAGTTCGGCTGCGGCTGTCAGCGCAAGCAGAAGAATCAACGTAGAAACGATTCGCTTCATGGTTATTTCGTTGAAGTAGCGGAGATTACGCAACCGCGGATGCGCAGATGCACGGTCTTTGCGTTAGAAGTTACCGACACTATTTTGTCGAAAGCACCCGGGCGATTCTTCGGCTTGTATGTGATTTTAATCACGCCGGATTTGCCGGGTTCGATGGGTTTCTTCGGAAATTCCGGCTTTGTGCAACCGCAGGAAGCGTGCGCCGACACGATGATGAGCGGCTTGTTGCCGGTGTTGGTAAACGTGAATTCGTGCGACACGGCGCCGCCCGATTCTTGGATGTAGCCGAAGTCGTGAGTCGTTTCGGCAAAAGTGATGACAGCGCCCGACTTCTGCTTGGCGCTCATCGGCAAGGCGATGGCAACGATTGCCAGCGTCGCTATGATAAGAGATTTGATAAGATTCTTCATATTCTTTGCGAGTTTGTTATCGTAAGGCAAAGTTAAACAATAAAGCGACTCAGAGCAATAGAAAGTCGAAAAATCTTCGCAACAAATTCGGCGGAAAGCGACGCAAAGAAAGCGTAAAACGGTAAAAATTGGGTGTAAAATGCCGATTTTTCGCTTTTTACTTTGCTTTTCGGCGCGGTTGGTGTAACTTTGTAAGTTGAAAAAACACGACCTCGCCCGAACAACGCAATGAGTCGGGACGTGGTTTTGTGTGTTTAAGACGTAAAAATTTAACAGATATGAATATACTCGAATTAAGCGAACAAGAGATTGTAAGGCGCAATAGTTTGAACGAGTTGCGCAAGATGGGCATCGAGCCTTATCCTGCAGCCGAGTTTGTTGTGACCGGACATACGAAAGAAATCAAAGAAAACTTCAGCGACGACGCCGAGCCGCGTCAAGTGAGCATCGCCGGACGTATTATGAGCCGCCGCATTATGGGTAAGGCTTCGTTTATGGAACTTCAAGACGCCGACGGTCGTATCCAAGTGTACGTAAGTCGCGACGACGTTTGCCCCGACGAAAACAAAGACCTTTACAACATATTCTTCAAAAAACTCCTCGACATCGGCGACTTTATCGGCGTTGAAGGATTCGTGTTCCGCACGCAGATGGGCGAAATCACCGTCCACGCACAGAAATTGCAGATGCTGAGCAAGTCGTTGCGTCCGCTGCCGATTGTCAAGGTAAAAGACGGCGTGACCTACGATGCCTTCGAAGACCCCGAACTGCGCTATCGTCAGCGCTACGTCGACTTGGTGGTCAACGACGGCGTGAAAGACATCTTCGTTAAGCGCACAAAGGTCTACAACTCGATGCGCGAATACTTCAACTCGCACGGCTATATGGAGGTAGAAACTCCGATTCTGCAACAGATACCCGGTGGAGCTGCCGCGCGTCCGTTCATCACTCACCACAATGCGCTCGACATTCCTCTCTACCTGCGTATCGCCGACGAACTCTATCTGAAACGCTTGATTGTCGGCGGTTTCGAAGGCGTCTACGAATTCTCGAAGAACTTCCGCAACGAAGGTATGGACCGTACGCACAACCCCGAGTTTACTTGTATGGAAATCTACGTTTCCTATAAGGACTACAACTGGATGATGACCTTCACCGAAAATATGCTCGAAAAGATTTGTATGGACGTCAACGGCACGACGGAAGTGAAGGTCGGCGACAACACAATCAGCTTCAAGGCACCTTTCCGCCGCGTTACGATGATTGACTCCATCAAAGAATTTACCGGCATCGACATCACCGGCATGAACGAGCAACAACTTCGCGACGTGTGCAAGCAAATCGACGTCGAAGTCGACGAGACTATGGGTAAAGGCAAACTCATCGACGAAATCTTCGGCGCAAAGTGCGAAGGCAACTACATCCAGCCGACGTTTATCATCGACTACCCGATAGAAATGTCGCCGCTGACAAAGCGTCATCGCAACAACCCCGAACTTACCGAGCGTTTCGAACTGATGGTCAACGGAAAAGAACTTTGCAACGCATATTCCGAGCTCAACGACCCGATTGACCAATACGAGCGCTTCGTAGAGCAAATGCGTCTGAGCGAAAAGGGCGACGACGAAGCAATGATTATCGACAAAGACTTCATCCGCGCGCTCGAATACGGTATGCCTCCCACGTCGGGTATGGGTATCGGTATGGACCGCTTGGTGATGCTTATGACCGGACAAACAACCATCCAAGAAGTGTTGTTCTTCCCGCAGATGCGTCCCGAAAAGACCGTGCGTCGCGACAAGCCCGAGGCTTACGAGGCATTGGGCGTGCCGGCAGAATGGGTGCCTGCCATCCAGAAAGCCGGATACCTCACCGCTGCAAGTTTGGCTGACGCTAAGCCCGGCAAACTTCAGCAAGACCTTTGCGGACTTAACAAAAAGTTTAAACTCGAACTGACTAATCCCACGCTCGACCAAGTGAGCGAATGGGTAGAAAAAGCGAAATAATTTCGCAACTTAAATATCCAGTAACCAAGAATATAAATAGAATTATGGGATTCCCGGGCAAAATTGCCGTCATGGGTGGTGGCAGTTGGGCTACCGCCCTGGCAAAACTTCTACTGCAGAACGAGCAGACCATAATGTGGTATATGCGCCGCGACGACCGCATAGCCGACTTCATGCGGATGGGGCATAACCCGACGTATCTCTCCGACATCCAGTTCGACACAAGTCGTATCGAATTTTCGTCGGACATCAACTATGTGTGCAGCAAAGCCGACACGCTTCTGCTGGCGATGCCTTCGCCCTACATCAAGGAGCACCTGAAGAAAATCACGGTCGACCTGAGCGGCAAAAACATTGTCAGCGCCGTCAAGGGCATCGTGCCCGACGAAAATGCTATCGTTACAAACTATATGTCCGACTTCTACGGCATTGCCCCCGAGTGCGAGGTCGTCATCGGCGGCCCTTGCCATGCCGAAGAAGTTGCACTCGGGCGTCAGAGCTACCTGACAATCGGCTGCAGCGACCTCGACAAGGCGGAAGCCTTCGCCGCTTGCATTCGCGGCAACGCAATGAGCGCGGTAACGTCGACCGACGTCAGCGGTATTGAGTATGGCGCTGTGCTTAAGAACGTCTATGCCATCGCAGCCGGAATAATCTACGGCTTGAAGATTGGCGACAACTTCTTGGCGATGTTCGTGTCGAATTCGATACGCGAAATGGACAAATTCATCAAGGCGGTGTGCGGCGGCGAGCGAAACATTTGCGATTCGGTATACCTGGGCGATTTGTTGGTGACGTCGTACAGCAAGTTCAGCCGCAACCACAACTTCGGTGCCTACATCGGTCGCGGCTACTCCGTAAAAGCGGCGATGATGGAGTTGGAAATGGTGGCTGAAGGCTACTACGGCACAAAATGTATCCACGAAATCAACAAACAATATGGTGTGGATATGCCCATCCTCGACTGCGTCTACCGAATACTCTACGAAAAAGCCTCCGCGCAGAAAGCGATAGCCCAATTGGCATCGTTGTTGCGATAGGTTGTGAAGGAAATAGTTGAAGGGTCGCGCCGAGGCGCGACCCTTCTCTTTATTGCTTGTTGCGAAGTTCTGCAATCAAGTCGTTTACGATATAAGTGTCACTCATCAGGTGCAAGCCGAGTTCCGGGTTGTGTAGCATCTCGCAGACTTCCGAATCGTAGAAAATCTGCAAAGCCCTGTCGGTTGAGATGTCAAGCGTCTCAGCCAACTGCAAAATAATGCGCGCAATTTTATTCCATAGTAAGAAATCTAACATAATTACACCCTTTCGTTTGATTTGTATTGAAGATTTTCGTCTACGATTTGCTGATTGAGGATGCAGATTTGATAATTCGGCTTGTGGTAGACCAGCTGACGCAAAGTGTGTTCCACGTCTGCGTACCCATTGATGTAGGCTTCAACAGCATCGATAACACGGTCGTCGGCGACACCGCCTTCAATTATGTCATACCCACGCCATGGACATTTGCCCTTTCTGCTATCAACAATAAAGTCGAGCCATTCCTTGTCGTATGCATCAAACCGTTTAATTTTGCAGTCCGTTGGAAGTGTAAGCTCGTGGATGTTGACGATGGCTTGCGAGGCTTTACGGATTGTCATAGTTCGTTTTGCCCATTGAGATGCTTGTTCGTGCAATGGCGTAAGGTAAAAGCCGGGACCGAAGTCCAAGTCTTTTCTGCCGATACTGACCAACGGGCGTTCGACAATGTCGGTTGAGCCGTGATATAGTGTTAATTTCTTCATTATTCTTCCCTTTCCCAATTTTTAAGAGCTTCGACGACGTCGTTAGCCACGGCTTCGCGGCTCTCGGTGTGCAAGGTGTCATAGCAATCCTGTATGAGGCTTTTTATCAGCCCCACCTTGTCGAGTCGCCTCCGCATTTCCCGGGGAGAGATTCCCATTTTCTGAGCGGAAGCCTCGATAGCCAGCACCGTAAAGGCGAGCCGGTCGAATTCGGGCGACTTTCTTTCTGACACATTTTCCATATATATAATAATGAAAGGTTGAACAACTTGGTTATGCAAATATAAAGCATTTCTCCGAAATATTCCGCAAATCGCGTTGAAGAAAAGATAGATTGCGGCGACTATAAAAATTCAGAAAGCATAAACCGACGCCACGGCGAGTTCTTTTGTTCTGTTAAAAATATGTTAAACATAATGCTGTGTATATCGATGGGTGTCTGTGGTGTAGGGTGGGTTAATAAACCGATAATGAGAGAGTTGTAGGGTCGCGCCTTGGTGTGACCGGGTAGGCGAAAGTGATTTTTTCGTCATCTTCAAGAGAATACCAACGCCTGGTAGGTCGCACCGAGGCGCGACCCTACGTTTGCTGCGTATCTTGTTGGTTATTAGGACTTTATGTTTGACTCGCCTGATAGGTTGCACCGAGGCGCGGCCCGTTTGTCTCGTTGTCGAATATCTCGATATTGGGCTTTGTTTTGTCTGTCAGCAACAAAAAAACAGGGCGTGCCGGGTGGCGCGCCCTGTCGGGTTATGTAATTGCTATTGTTTCAGGCAATTATTTGTTGAGTGCTGTAGCTACGTCGACAGCGCAAGCCACTGTGCAACCTACCATCGGGTTGTTGCCGATGCCGAGGAAGCCCATCATTTCGACGTGTGCCGGAACTGATGACGAACCTGCGAATTGTGCGTCGCTGTGCATACGACCCATGGTGTCGGTCATACCGTAAGAAGCGGGACCTGCAGCCATGTTGTCGGGGTGAAGTGTACGGCCTGTACCACCACCTGAAGCTACCGAGAAGTAGGGCTTGCCTGCGAGTACGCGTTCTTTCTTGTATGTACCTGCTACCGGGTGTTGGAAACGAGTCGGGTTGGTTGAGTTACCTGTGATAGACACGTCAACGCCTTCTTTCCACATGATAGCAACGCCTTCGCGAACGTCGTCGGCGCCGTAGCATTTAACTTTAGCGCGCGGACCGTTGGAGAACGGAGTTTCTTTAACCACTTTGAGCTCGCCGGTGAAGTAGTCGAATTCGGTTTGAACGTATGTGAAACCGTTGATGCGGCTGATAATCATAGCGGCGTCTTTACCGAGACCGTTGAGGATTACGCGGAGGGGTTCTTTGCGAACTTTGTCGGCTTTAGCGGCGATTTTGATAGCGCCTTCAGCGGCAGCGAACGACTCGTGACCTGCAAGGAAAGCGAAGCATTTAGTCTCTTCGCGGAGCAGACGAGCAGCCAAGTTGCCGTGTCCGAGACCAACTTTGCGGTCGTCGGCAACAGAGCCGGGGATGCAGAATGCTTGCAAGCCGATACCGATGGCTTCGGCAGCTTCGGCAGCGTTTTTGCAGCCTTTCTTGATGGCGATAGCGCAACCTACAACGTATGCCCACTTAGCATTTTCGAAACAGATAGGTTGAGTTTCTTCACAAGTCTTGTAAGGATCGATTCCGGCAGCGTCGCAGATAGCGTTAGCCTCTTCGATGTCCTTGATACCGTTTTCGTTCAAAGCAGCGAGAATTTGCTTGATTCGACGGTCTTGGCTTTCAAATTTGACTTCTCTAATCATAGTTGTTTCTCCTATTCTTTACGTGGGTCAATATATTTAACAGCATCAGCAAAACGTCCGTAGCAACCTTTTGCTTTTTCCATAGCCTCGTTAGCGTCTACGCCGTTTTTAATCATTTCCATCATCTTGCCGAGGTGGATGAATTCGTAGCCGATAACTTGGTTTTCTTCGTCGAGAGCCATGCGAGTGCAGTAGCCTTCAGCCATTTCGAGGTAGCGAGTTCCGGTTTTGGTAGTACCGAACATAGTACCAACTTGGCTACGGAGGCCTTTACCGAGGTCTTCGAGCGAAGCACCGACAGCCAAACCGCCTTCAGAGAAAGCAGATTGAGTGCGGCCGTAAACGATTTGGAGGAAGAGTTCGCGCATCGCTGTGTTGATAGCGTCGCAAACGAGGTCGGTGTTGAGGGCTTCCAACAGGGTCTTGCCGGGAAGGATTTCCGACGCCATAGCGGCTGAGTGGGTCATACCCGAGCAACCGATGGTCTCTACCAATGCTTCTTGGATGATGCCGTCTTTTACGTTGAGAGTGAGTTTGCAAGCACCTTGTTGCGGTGCGCACCAGCCAATACCGTGAGTAAGTCCGCTGATGTCTTTAATCTCTTTTGCGCGCACCCACTTCCCTTCTTCGGGAATCGGTGCGGATGGGTGATTAGCACCTTTCTTCACACAGCACATGTGCTGCACTTCTTGAGTGTAAATCATAACGCGTTGTTTAAAATTTATTCTTTAAAAAGATATCTATTTTCAGCAAAGGTACGAATTTTTTGCGGCATAATTGCAATTGCTTTTAGAGCCTGTTATATAATAAATGTTAAACCGTGCAGCCGGTCGACCGGGAGTCGGCTGTTTTTGTGTACTTTTGTCGGCGTATGTGGCTTGCAGCTGTTTTGGAATGGTGTCTGGCGCATCTCACTTATTGGGTGGTGTTTGTGCTTATGGTGATGGAAAATTCGGTGTTTCCGTTGCCTGCCGAACTTATTGTTGCGCCGGCGGCGTATAATGCCGCCAACGGCGAGGCTAATTTCTGGCTGCTTTTGCTGCTTACCACTGCGGGGTCGACCGTGGGGGCTATCATCAACTACTATCTGTCGCTTTGGATTGGTGCGCCGATGATTCATCGGTTTGCCGAAAGCCGTTGCGGACGGTTCGTCGGGCTGTCGAGCGAACGACTTCGGCGTGCCGAAGAGTTGTTTCGTCGGCGGGGAAATGTGGCGATTTTCTTGGGCCGCATATTGCCTGTGGGGCGGCAGTTCATTTCGATACCGGCGGGGCTGGCGCGGATGAACATTTGGTCGTTCATCGGCTTTACGACGCTTGGGTCGGCGCTGTGGAATCTCTTTCTGATGGGCATCGGCTACTATCTTGCGGCGCTGCTTCCGCCCGACCAAATCGCCGCTCGGCTGGTGGATTACAGCAATTGGGTGACGTTCGGCTTTATCGCGGCGATAGCGGTGGCTGTAGGGTGGCATTACGGCGTGCGCTACGTCAAACGCCGCCGCAGTCGCTGATTTTTCGGCGTGGATTGCCCGAATGTGCGAAATTTTTCTTATTTTTGAGGAATAAATTTTTGTTATGGCATATTTTTCGATAATAGTACCTGTATATAATCGTTTGGACGAGGTTCGCGACTTGCTTGAGAGCCTGTCGCAACAGACGTGCCGCGACTTCGAAGTGGTGATTGTCGAAGATGGTTCGACGAGTCCTTGTCGCGCCGCGGTCGACGAGTTTGCCGACGCTATCGACGTTCGCTATTACTATAAGGAGAACGAGGGTCGCAGCCTTGCGCGCAACTATGGCATGGAGCGTGCCGAGGGCGAATATTTTTTGTTTTTCGACTCCGACTGCGTCATTCCGCCGACGTATATCGCCACGCTGCGACAACGTCTCGGCGAGCACTACAGCGACTGCTTCGGCGGTCCCGATGCCGCTCACGAGTCGTTCTCCGACACGCAAAAGGCAATCAACTATTCGATGACGTCGTTTCTCACCACCGGAGGTATTCGCGGCGGCAAGGTGCAACTCGAGAAGTTTGTGCCGCGGACGTTCAACATGGGCTTTAGCCGCGAAGTTTATAAGAAAGTAGGCGGCTTCCGCGAGATGTTTTCGGAAGACATCGACATGAGCACGCGCATTCGTCGTGCCGGATTCAGCATATCGCTGATACGCGACGCGTTTGTCTACCATAAGCGACGCACCAATCTGCGACTGTTCTGCCGACAGATTTACGTGTTCGGTATGTCGCGCATCACGCTCTACTTGCTCTATCCCGATTCGCTGAAGTTGGTGCATTGGTTGCCGGCTGTTTTCGTCGTAGGCGTAGTAGCGATGGTTGTGCTTGCCGCGCTGCTGTCGTGGATGTGGATATTGCCTTTGGCGGCTTATCTGCTTGCCATATTCGCAACGGCATTGGCGTCGACGCGGAGCCTGAAAGTTGCTGCGCTGGCTGTTCCGGCGAGTGTAATTCAGTTGGGCGGCTACGGAGTAGGGTTCTTGCAGTCTTTTGTGTGGAAAATCTTGCTGAGTCACGGGCGCAACATTGAGCAAGAAATCGCAATAAGAAAAGGAAAATAAGGCGATGGAAGAGCAACTACGGCCGTTGCAGATGGCAGACATGAGCGAAGAAGACCGTCCTCGCGAGAAGGCGATACAAGGCGGCTTGCAGTCGCTGTCGACAGCCGAACTGCTGGCGATTCTTCTTGGCAGCGGCACGTCGGGGATGTCGGCGGTGGCGTTGGCGCAGCACATTCTGAAAGACGTCGACCAAAGCCTTGTTGCGCTGTCGCAGCGGAGCATAAAAAACTTGGTTGCAAACTTCAAAGGCGTCGGCGAAGCGAAAGCCATAACCATCCTTGCCGCTATGGAATTGGGTCGTCGCTATCGCGACGAGAGTCCCAAGCAGGTGCAGCAGATAACGTCGCCGGAGGACGCCTACGGCTTGATGCGGTATACGCTTGCCGACCTCGACCACGAAGAGTTTTGGATAGCCTATCTCAATGCCGCACGGCGCGTTACCAAGAAAGAGCGCATCAGCCAAGGCGGGCTGACGTCGACCGTTGTCGATGCCAAAATCGTGGTGCGTCATGCCCTCGACGAGCAAGCGACGGCGCTGATACTCTATCACAACCACCCGAGCGGTAATATGCGTCCCAGCAAGCAAGACGACAAGTTGACACAGACGCTGCGGGCGGCGGCGAAGCTCTTCGACATCCAGGTGCTCGACCACATTATTGTGACTCGCGGAGGATATTACAGTTACCTTGCAGAGGACCGTTTCGACGAGGTCGACAAGATGAAATGATGCCTTTGCCGAAACAATTTGTCGGATTTGTTTTGCAGTTGTATGCAAATATGCTAACTTTGCAAAGCAAAATCGGATGCAAAAAATAATGTTCCGGGATAAAATGCAGTAAAACATCGTACGATTATGAAAGAACTCGACCGTATTTTAGCAGAGAAACTTCTCCACATCAGTGCAATCAAATTGCAACCCGACAACCCATTTACTTGGGCATCCGGGTGGAATTCGCCAATCTATACCGACAACCGCAAAACGCTTTCCTATCCCGATATTCGCAGTTTTATTAAGGTAGAACTCGCGCGACTGATTATGGAAAATTTCGCCGATGCGGAAGTTGTCGCAGGTGTGGCAACAGGAGCCATTGCGCAAGGTGCGCTCGTTGCCGACACAATAGGTTTGCCCTACATCTACGTGCGTTCTACCCCTAAGGACCACGGATTGGAGAACCTGATAGAGGGTAATCTCAAGCCCGGTCAGAAAGTCGTAGTTGTCGAAGATTTGGTGTCGACAGGCTCGAGCAGCTTGAAAGCCGTTGAGGCAATCCGTAATGCCGGAGCCGAGGTAGTTGGTATGGTGGCAATCTTCACCTATCAATTCCCCATCGCTACCGAGCATTTCCGCAAAGCCGGCGTAGAGCTCTTCACGTTGAGCAACTACACGGCAATGCTCGATGCTGCGCTCGAAATCAACTACATCAAAGAGTCGGACATCGAAACTCTTAAAGAGTGGCGCAAGTCCCCGGCAACTTGGTCGGCTAACCGCGAAGACGAAGAATAATACCCCTATGGCAGTTTTTAAAAGTAACAAGAATGTAATCAATCACCCTGTTGAGGTTGTGTATAACCACTTGTCGGACTTGCGTAATTTCGAGAGTTTGGCAGGTCGTATGCCCGACGAACTCAGCGGAAAGGTGGAATTCGAAGTAAGAGATAATTACCTGACACTCAAGACTCAACAAATCGGCGACATCTCGTTTGTGTTGTCGCGAAAGGTTGTCAATCAAGTAATTTCGTTGGAAACGGTCAGCGGCTCGTCGCCAATGCCGTTTTCGATAGAGATTTTGCTAAGTGCCGATGGCGATAATACTATAGCCGAGGTTGAGACAAAAATCGAACTCAATCCGATATTCAAGGCGATGGTGTCGAAGCCCATACAAGACATGACCGACAAATTCGCCGTGATGTTGACGATTATTCCTTATCAAGATTAGTCGGACGAAAGAATTATTTTGAGGGCCTGTTTTTTACAGGCTCTTTTAGTTTGCGGAATTTTTTATTAATTTTGCGCATAATAAAGCAAAGAGAGTGATGGTTAAGTGCTTGATTTTTAGCAATTCGGGCGAGCTCCTGAGGGTGCCATGCGATTCGGTGGTGTATATCTCCGCCGACGGCAACTATTCGACCCTTATTCTGACTAACGGCTCGAATCATATCGTCACCTCGCAACTCGGTCAGATTGAACAAAAACTGTTGAGATTGGTCGACAACGGCGACAATCGATTTATTCGCATCGGTAAGAGTTTGATTGTCAACAGAGATTACATTGCATATATCAACCCGACAAAGCAGAAACTTGTTCTGTCGGATTACTGCACTTTCAGGCACGAGGTCGAACCGTCGCGTGAGTCGCTGAAGGCTCTGAAAGAATATTTAGAAAAGGAGGAAAGTCTATGAAAGAATTAAACGACATAGGAGACGACGAGATAAGAGTCATTTCGAATCGTGAGTATCATCTTGTATGCCCATCGGATCCCGACAATTCGAAAAATTCGCCTTGGGGATGTGTCGGCTGCGCTGCTATCGTTGTTGCAATTATAGTGGGAGTCGTATGGCTTTTGTTTTGGCATAGCTGCGACGACGCCTCCGAGCAGGAAAGCCTGACTGTGACGAATCAAGGCGCTTCTAATAGCGACGAAGTCGTATTGCATAAGAAAGGCTACGTCGAGAGACTTGATACGGTAGTCGGCGGAGTGCCTCTCGTCGTGCTGACTCCGCACGACGCCGTGCCGTCGCTTCACGTCGGAGCCGACGTGCTCAAAAGCAAAGATGCAGTGATGGCAATGCAGGCAGCCGATATCCGCAGCGATAATGGCGGAATCGTCGGTGCATTCGTTGTCGAAGGCAATCTGCTCAGCCGAGGCAAGGCAAAAACCGGATTCTGCGCCATCATCGATGGAACGATTACCATAGGCGTTGCCGACGCCACGCCGTTGTTCGAAAAGGCAATCGAGTCGGGCGGCTATTTCTTCCGCCAATTCCCGCTGGTGGTAGGCAATCAGATAGTAGAAAACAAACCGCGAGGCGACTCGCTTCGCAAAGCGCTTGCCGAATGGCGCGGCGCAATAGTGGTCGTGATGAGCCGCACGGCTATGTCGTATCACGACTTTTCGCAAATACTCGTCGACATGGGCGTAACGAATGCCATCTACCTTGTTGGCTCTTCGTCGGCAGGCTTTGCCGTCAATTCGCATGGCATCCGTACTAACTACGGCGAACCATCGCCACCGCTCTACGAAAATGTCAACTACATCGTCTGGCGCTAACCGGCGGCTATCTGAAGTTTGCGCGCCGCGGTTATAACAGTTTCGGCTTGACGGTGAGTTTGGTCATCAATGCCGGCAAGCGAGAGTAGCTACTTTTCGCAATTCCGGCGTTTCGTACATTGTAGACGGTATTTCGTACACTGCTCGGCAATTTGCTTTGCCGGGCTTTTTTTTATCGCCATATTTGCGGAAAGATTAAGAGCCTGTTTCATAAGAAAAGTCAAATAATGAGGCTGTCAGTCATTGAGCAGGTTTGTTTGTGCTTATAAGGGCGTGTGGCGAGCCACATAACCGTTAAGCACGGACAAAGATGCCAATGAATGGCAGAGCAGGCTAAAGAATATTAAAGAAACAAAAATACAAAATTAAAAAATGACAAATATAAAAAACATAAATAATACTAAAGCATCGCATCTTTTTGTTGCTTTTCTTATGAAACAGGCTCTTAAGATAGAAATGAAACAACTGATTCTGATTTTTCTTCTTGTCGCAGTTTGCTCGTGTCGGTTGGGTGGCGGCAGGGAATTCGCCCATGAGGAGTGTAACGGCGTGTATTATTGGAAAACCGTTTTCGACCTTGACACCGCCGACTATGCGTTTTTGTTTGGTCATAAAGTCGGCCGCATTTATCTGCGAATGTTCGACGTGACGGCGGAGGACAACATTGCCGAGACGTTCGATGCCGTTGTGCCTAATGCGTCGATGCGCATACCCGACGACTGTCGAGGGGTGGTGGACTATCTCTCGGCAAAACAGCAAATAGTGCCGGTTGTCTACGTCACCGAAGATGCTCTTAAAGCGACGGCAGGTCAGGAAGGCACGTTGGCAAGTCTGATTGTAGAGCGCGTGCGACGGATGTGTAGCTATAATGAATTTGTCAATGTCGAAGGACTTCAACTCGACTGCGACTGGACTAAGACGACCGAGCAATCGTTTTTTGCGCTTTGCGACTCCGCACGCTCGCAGATAGCGCAGCGAAGCCTGCAGTGGTCGCTGAGTTCGACCATTCGCTTGCACCAACTTTCGCGGAAGGCGCCGCCCGTCGACTATGGTGTGCTGATGGTCTACAACACCGGCAATTTCAGCGACCCGGATGCTCGCAACTCCATTATCGACATAGACGACGTTGAGCCGTATCTGAGTCGGCTCGACGACTACCCGTTGCATCTCGACGTGGCATATCCCACCTATTCGTGGCAACTGCTGTTTGATGACAGACGGTTCATCGGGTTGCTTAACGGAGTGAACGTTGGCGACACCACGCACTTTGTTGCTGAGGGCAAGAATGTTCATAGAGCAATTTGCGACGTGATATATAACGATAAGGTAATTAGCATGGGCGACGTCGTTCGCACCGAAACATCGACTTTCGACGAAGTAATCGCCGTCAAAGATGCCATTGAGCGTCGCCTCGTCGGCCGCCCGCACAGCAATATTCTCTATCATCTCGACCAACGAAACCTTTTAAAATACTCATCCGATGAAATCGACAAACTATATTCTACCGATAATTAGTTGCCTGGCGGCAATGCTTATCGCTTCGCCTGCCGCCGAGGCTTGCGGTCCGTACTTTCCCTGCATCCCGACGCCGTATTTTTTCATTTCGCCTGCCATAGGCAGCAGCATTGACGAGCTTGAACGCAGCGAGAATCTTCTGCTGTGGCAGCAACTTACATCGCCCGAGATTCCGACCGACGACATTGCCGAGGTGCTATACACTGATTACAGCAGCTCCGGCAATCTTTTCCGCACATATCTTCGCAATACCAAGGACTACGAAGTGGAGCAGTTCCTCTCTACCGCCAAAGAGTTGGAGCGTCAGCGCCGTGAGGTTGAATCGCCATGGTACTACCCGGAACACCGATACCAGGCGAACGGCGAATTCGACGACATCATCCGGACGTGCAAAGCCTACGGGGGTACGCGTCTGAAAGACCGCTACGCCTTGCAACTTGTCAGAGCGCTCTTTGCCGCACGGAAATATGCCGAGTGCGTCGAAAGCTATGACGAGTATTTCCGCGATTTCCCCGATAGCAACCTGCTCAAGCGCATGGCAATGAAGTATGTGGCAGGTTGCTGGGTTCGGCTCGGCAATATTCGATATGCTAACCTATTCTTCGTAGGAGCAGGCGACTTCAACTCAATCAGCGGTTGGCCGAAAGTCGAAGCCATGTATATGATGGCTGACAAAGACCCCGACAATAGTGAAATGATGGCGTATCTACAGCGATGCGCGACCGACTCAGCCCGTTTTTGCGAAGCAAAGCAGGTGGCAGAGTTTGTGCTCCGCGGCAAAAAGGTGCGCTACCGTGGCGACTGGGAGTTCTATCTTGCCTACGAGGCGGGAGAATTCCACTCCGACTACGCCACAGCCGCACGTCACATGGCACGCGCTTTGCGGTCGCAATTTTCATCGCCTGAATTCCGCGAAAATGCCCGCACATATCGCATGAAAATCGACGGCGCACTCGGGCGTCGAGGCAACCTGCTCGCCGACCTGCGTTGGATTGAGAGTAAGATGGACGTTTTGTCGCCGGCTGCTGAAGGATGGAACCGTGTGTTGCAAAACATTATCTACACAAGCTGGGTTCCTACGCTTTGGCGGCAGAAAGATTATGCCACAGCCATCCTTCTCTGCTCCTATGCCGACAATTTTTTAGCTTCAAAACAGCTCCATACAGGCTATCCGCCAAGCTCCTTCTACGACAGTATGCGATATATGTGTTCGGATACGTTATTCGTCAGCGTTCCACTCAAAGAGATTCGCAAAAGCACCAAGATGCTTAATCCGCTTGACTACTGCAATGCATCGTTCCGACTGATGAACTCGCTCGAGTCGTCGCAACTCATTGCCGCAAAGCGCGCCATTGCCGCCGACACGCCTCTCTATCGTCATCTCAAGAGGTATGCCCGTGTCGATGCGCCCTATATCGACGAGCTGATAGGCACACTTGCGCTGCGCGAGGGGCTCTACAGCCGTGCCGCCGACTATCTCTCCCGTGTGCCCGACAAATATCTTGCTACGGTCAACGTCTACAAGAACGGCAACCTCCGGTGCAACCCGTTCTGCGCCTTCCCCGGCTATTGGCACGACTTCGACACCATCGGCTCGCCGATGCGTGCCAAATACACCTTCGCTCGCAAAATGGTTGGCTACCAAAACCGGATGCGCCACGGCAAAACGCCCGATGAGCGCGGACTGGCAAGGCTGAAGTATGCCATCGGTCGATATAACTCCTTGGTGGTATGCTGGGGACTGACGCAATATTGGCGCGGCTGCGTCACCACGCTTTTCATGCCGTCGTTCGACGAGTATGGTGCTTACATTATGCGCGGCTTTCCCGAACTCTACGACAGTAACGACTACTACGCCGCGGAGCAAATCTTCGATAAAGAGGTCAGAGCCGCAAGGGCAATGCTCACCGGCGACGCCGCTCGTGCCGAGGCGGAGTATATGCTTGCCAACCTGAAAACCGTCAAGCGACGCTATCCCGGCACGCCAACCGCTCAGATGGTAAAAACTTCGTGCGACCGCTGGCGACTATGGTTCTAAGCCTGCATTATTCATATATTTTGCGGCGAAATTTGCATGAAACCTTGAAAAGGTGTATATTTGCGTGCAAATAAACCTTGAAAAGGTGTATAATCGCGCTGAATTAAACCTTGAAAAGGTGCAATGAGTTAAAAGTGAGAAGATTATGAGGCGAAAGATTTACAAGCGGATGCTTGATTGGAAAAATAAGAGCAAAGGCACTACTGCTTTGCTTATTGAAGGCGCTCGACGAATAGGTAAAAGCTATATAGTCAGGGAATTTGCCGCAAAGGAATACAAGTCAAGTATTCTTGTCGATTTCAACGATGTGGATGATGAGTTGTTGACTATCTTCGAACAGTACCTACATAATAGAAATGACTTCTTCATGCGCTTGTCGGTCTATTTCGGAGTAAAGCTTTATGAACGAGAATCAGTAATAATATTCGATGAGGTGCAACTTTATCCTAAGGCAAGGGCAGCTATAAAATATCTTGTGGCTGACGGTAGGTATGATTATATCGAGACCGGGTCGCTTGTTTCGTTGCGGCAGAATGTGAAAGATATTGTCATACCATCCGAAGAAGAAGCAATAGATATGTTTCCGATGGACTTCGAGGAATTTCTTTGGGCTATGGACGAAGAGATGCTTGTCGATTTTATGCGAAGTCAGTATGAATCCACTTCTCCTATGGGGGCTCTTCATCGCAAGGCGTACGACCTTCTTCGACTTTATATGATTGTTGGCGGTATGCCACAGGCTGTGCTTGCCTATAGGGATACTCAAGATTTCGATGAGGTGGATAGGGCAAAGCGTGCAATACTGCGACTTTACCGCAACGACATCTCCAAATATGCCTATCAGACAGAAACAAAGGTGACAAGGATTTTCGACGACATACCGTCGCAGTTGCAGCGCCATGAAAGGAAATTCCGTCTCTCTGCCATTCAAGCGGATGGAAAAATGAGAAATTACGAAGATGCGTTCTTTTGGTTAGACGATTCAAGGGTGGTCAATATCTGCTATAATGCCACGGAACCTAATGTAGGGTTGCGTTTGAATATGGATAGAACAACGTTAAAGTGCTATATGGGCGATACCGGGCTATTAATTGCTCATACGTTTGACGAAAACGCCATAGCGGGAACGCAACTTTACCGCAAGCTGTTGCTCGGCAAACTGGAGATAAACCAAGGGATGTTGGTCGAAAATCTCGTTGCGCAGATGCTTAGAGCGGCAGGTCATAAACTCTTCTTTTTCAGTCGTTCAGATAGAGATGAGGCTGAAAATCGTATGGAAATAGATTTCTTGATAAGAAAGTCTGCGGTGACTTCACGTCATAATATTATACCGATAGAAGTGAAATCAACAAACAGATATACATATGTATCTCTCGATAAGTTTAGAAAGAAATATTCCGAGTATGTTACCTCTCCGATTGTGCTGCATAGCAGTGATGTAATGACCAAGGATGGGGTGACATTTCTTCCTCTGTATATGGCTATGTTTTTGTAACAAGTTGATGATAGTTTGCTTTGCAAAACGTCAAGAGGCTGCCGCGACTTTGTGTCGGAGCAGCCTCTTGGCGTTTATAGTATCAACTTTTACTGATTCTCTTAGAGAATACCTTGAGCCATCATAGCCTTGGCAACTTTCATAAAGCCGGCGATGTTGGCGCCTTTGACGTAGTTGGTATAGCCGTCAGCCTCTTTGCCGTATTTCTGGCATTGAGTGTGGATGTCTGCCATGATGCGTTGCAGTTTGGCGTCGACTTCCTCGGCAGTCCAGCTGAGTTTTTGTGAGTTTTGAGCCATTTCCAAGCCTGAAACCGACACGCCACCAGCGTTAGCCGCCTTACCGGGAGCGTAGAGGATACGTGCGTTGACGAATTCGTGAACGGCATCGGGAGTCGACGGCATGTTGGCACCTTCCGACACGGCGAAGCATCCGTTGGCAAGGAGCGTGCGAGCGTCGTCGCCGTCGAGTTCGTTTTGCGTAGCCGAAGGCATTGCGATGTCGCAAGGATAAACCCAAGGACGTCCGCCTTCAACGTATTCGCAGCCGTATTTTTCAGCGAATTCGCGGATGCGGCCGCGGTAGATGTTCTTAAGTTCGAAGATGAAGTCGAGTTGCTCTTCGGTGAGACCTTCCGGAACGTAGATTGTGCCGTTTGAGTCGCTCATAGTGATAACCTTAGCGCCGAGCGAAAGGAGTTTCTTTGCGGTGTAGGTAGCCACGTTACCCGAGCCGGAGATAGCCACTTTCTTGCCTTTGATATCGATGCCGCGAGTAGCGAGCATGTTGAGCAGGAAGTATACGTTGCCGTAGCCGGTTGCTTCGGGGCGCACGAGCGAGCCGCCGAATTCGAGGCCTTTGCCGGTAAATGTTCCGGTGAATTCGCGAGCCATCTTCTTGTACATACCGTACATGTAGCCCACTTCGCGACCGCCCACGCCGATGTCGCCGGCAGGTACGTCGGTGTCGGGACCGATGTGGCGCCACAATTCTGCAACGAATGCTTGGCAGAAGCGCATCACTTCCATATCCGACTTGCCTTTGGGGCTGAAGTCGCTACCGCCTTTACCGCCGCCCATCGGGAGCGTGGTAAGCGAGTTTTTGAAAGTTTGCTCGAAGGCAAGGAATTTAAGTATTGATTGGTTAACCGACGAGTGGAAACGGATGCCGCCTTTGTACGGGCCGATTGCGTTGTTGTGCTGAATGCGATAGCCCATATTGTTTTGCACGCGACCTTTGTCGTCGACCCACGATACGCGGAACGAGAAGATGCGGTCGGGCATGCACAGACGCTCGATGAGATTGTAGCGCTCAAACTCAGGGTGTTCGTTGTAGACGTCTTCAATCGACATCAATACCTCTTCAACAGCCTGCAGATATTCAGGCTCGTTGGGAAAGCGGCGACGCAAGTCGTCGATTACTTCTTTTGCTTTCATTTTAATAATGCTTTTATATTCAACACTGCAAATGTAATCAAAA
>JAQXVL010000088.1 GCA_029224905.1 Bacteroidales bacterium | reverse complement strand
CAAATAATTTGGTTTTAATTTTGTTAATCGGCGCGGTTGGTGTAACTTTGCAGTCGGATTACGAAAGATTGTTTTAACGCAAGGTTTCAAGCTGTTATGAAAATTTTATCTTCTATCGATTTTAAGCCGAAATTGTTTTCGACTTTCAAAGACTACAATGCAACTAAGTTTAAGAACGACCTGATAGCCGGCATCGTGGTGGGCATCGTGGCGCTGCCGTTGGCGGTTGCGTTCGGTATTGCCTCGGGTGTAACGCCTACGGTGGGCTTGATTACAGCCGTTATCGGCGGTTTCTTGGTGTCGGCATTCGGCGGCAACACCGTGCAAATCGGCGGCCCGACGGGTGCGTTTATCGTGATTATCTACGGCATCATTCAGCAATACGGACTCACGGGGCTTGCCATTGCGACGTTTATGGCGGGTTTGATTCTTATTGCGCTGGGTCTGTTCAGGCTGGGTACGGTCATCAAGTTTATTCCTTATCCCATTGTAATCGGCTTTACGTCGGGTATTGCCGTGACAATCTTTTCTACGCAAATTACCGATTTCTTCGGACTTCAGACCGGACCGCTTCCCGCGGGATTCGTGTCGAAATGGGGCGTCTACTTGACGCACTTCGGCACAACGCACCTTCCGACGCTGCTCGTCGGCATTGTCTCGCTGGTCATTATTGCGGGAATTCCGTATATTTCGAAGAAACTGCCGGGCGCGCTGATTGCCATTGTGGCTGTGACCGTTGTGGTCTACCTTCTGCGCGAATTCTGCGGCGTCACCGGCATCGAAACCATCGGCGACCGCTTTAGCAACCTCTCCGGTTCGATTCCCGAGCCTCATTCGATAGACATAAACATCGACACAATCAACGCTCTGCTGCCGTCGGCATTCACCATCGCTATGCTCGGCGCCATCGAATCGCTGCTGTCGGCTACCGTTGCCGACGGTGCGACGAGTACGGTGACCAACTCAAACACCGAACTTATAGGGCAGGGTATTGCCAACGTCGCCGTGCCGTTTTTCGGCGGTATTCCCGTCACGGGCGCCATTGCACGCACGATGACCAACATCAGCAACGGCGGTCGCACTCCGGTTGCCGGACTTATCCATGCCGTCGTTTTGTTGCTGATTTTCTTGTTCTTGATGCCGCTCATCAACTTGATTCCGATGGCGTGTCTGGCAGGCGTACTGATTATGGTGTCGTACAATATGAGCGGATGGCGCACGGTGCGTGCGTTGCTCAAATCGCCCAAATCGGACGTCACGGTGATGATTGTAACCTTCGTGCTGACTGTGGTTTTCGACCTTACAATCGCCATCGAGATGGGCTTGCTGCTTGCCATCCTGCTCTTCTTGCGCCGCGTTATGGAGAATACGCAAATCCACCACTTCGGCGAGCAAATCGACATTGCCGAAGGCGCGGAAATCACTACGCATGAGATACTTAACCTTGAGCACGGCGTTGAGGTCTACGAAATCGACGGCCCGTTCTTCTTCGGCGTGGCTACGAAGTTCGACGACATGATGCGCGCCATCGGCGACAAACCGGCTGTGCGTATCTTGCGTATGCGAAAAGTGCCGTTTATCGACTCGACAGCAATCCACAACTTGGAAATTCTCATTCGTTCGTCGCAGAAAGAAGGTATTCACGTGGTCCTCTCGGGCGTCAATCCGAACGTCCACAGCGCACTGAAACGTGCTAACATCGAGCAACTTATCGGCGACGACCACATCTGCGACCACATCACAAAGGCTGTGGTGATGGCGAATAAACTCGCTCTGGAAGCCGTCGAACATCATCAACGCATTCGCTAACCGCCTCGAGCCGATGCATCGCCGTATCTTTGCCATTGCCGTGCCCGCTATTGTGGCTAATATCGTGGTCCCGCTCCTGGGGCTGCTCGACTTGGCTATTGCCGGGCATATCGGCGCTACGGCAATGATTGGCGCGGTTGCCGTGGGTGCCACAATGTTCAACCTAACTTACTGGAACTTCGGCTTTTTGCGGATGGGAACGAGCGGTATGACGGCGCAAGCTTTCGGCAGAAACGACCGCGACGACTGCGCATCACTCTTTGTGCGGTCGACAATTGTGGCTGCGAGCATCGGTGCGGCTATCGTTGCGCTGCAACTGCCTCTGTGCGAACTACTTCTGTGGGCTATCGAGCCAAGCCGCGACGTCAGCGCGCTCGTCGAACGCTATTTCGGCATCTGCGTGTGGGGCGCTCCGGCTCTGCTCGCCACGATGAGCATATCGGGTTGGTTTGTTGGGATGCAAAATTCTGTTTATCAGATGATTGTGTCGATTGCCGTGAATGTGACAAACATCGTTGCAAGCCTCGTGCTGGTGTTCGTCTTCGACGCCGGATTCGTTGGAATTGCGTTGGGAACGCTCATCGCCCAGTGGGTTGGCGCGCTGCTTGCGTTGGCGTTAGCCATTCGGCTGGGACGCCGTCACAGTTTGCCGTCGTTTCGCATCAGCCGCGACTCGTTTGCCGGAATGGGACGGTTTTTCAAAATCAACACTCACATATTTTTGCGCAGTTTGTGCATGATGGCGGTTATGCTGTTTTTCACGGCAGCGGGCGCTCGTTCGGGCGATACGGTTCTGGCTGTCAACGCTTTAATTATGCAACTTTTTGTGGTCTATTCCTATTTTATGGACGGCATAGCCTACGCCGGCGAGGCACTGTGCGGACGCTACGCGGGCGAGGGCAATAGGCAAATGTTGGAGCGAAGCGTGCACGGCTTGTTCGTGTGGGGTGTGGCTGTAATGTGCTTGTTTTCTGCTGTTTATGCCCTTGGAGGCAGTGCACTGACGAGGCTGCTTACCACCGACGCGACGGTTGTCGACGCATTCTCCGACTATCGCTTGTGGGCGGGCGTAATTCCCATAGCCGGAATGGCGGCATTCGTCTGGGACGGCGTGTTTATCGGCTTGACAGCCACTCGGCAGATGCTCGTGTCGCTGGCAGTCAGTTCGGCGATGTTTTTCGCCGCTTATTTCGGCATCTCGGCGTGCGTGTCGGCAGACGCCGGCGCGGCGAACAACGTGCTCTGGCTTGCTTTCGTGGTCTACCTTGCCTCGCGCGGCATTGCGCAATCCATACTCTTTAGGCGCATCGTTAGGCTGTATTAACATTTGTTTTGAAATCGGTGGCGTTAAAATATATGCAAAAGTAGTATCTTCGCAGATTGAAATGCAAAGCAATGGATTTGTCGATAATTAACATATCAATAGAAGAGTTGTGCGGTCTTGGCGTTGTCGCTTTGCTCGTTGTGGTGCAATGCTTTTACTCGTTGCGGCGCAAGTTGTGTCTTCGCAATTGGCTGAAACGAAACAGGTTTTCAACGGAAGATGTCGTTGAGCAGGCACCGGTTTCGGTCGTGGTTTTTGCCAATCGCGAGAACGGCGAAGGACTCACGGATTGCGTGCATGCCATTATGAATCAGCACTATGGCGAATTTGAGGTGATTGTCGTCAATGCCGATTCGGCTTCGTATGTCGACGACGCCGTGACGCTCCTGACTATGGAATTTCCCGGACTGCGTTCGACGTTCATCCCCGACACGAATTGCAATGTGTCGCTGCGCAAACTCTCGACAATGCTCGGCGTGAAGGCGGCAAAGCACGATGTTGTGGTGTTTATCGACGCTGACTGCCGCCCGGCTTCCCCTTACTGGCTCGCCTCGATGACGCGCCATTTCGACGACTCCGTTGGCGTCGTGGTAGGCTTTACCGCCGTCGACGACGGTTGCGACTCGGGTTTCGGGCATCGCTATCGCGCATTCGATACGGCTCTCGAAAATTCGCAGTATCTTGCAGCGGCGATTCGCGGAAATGCCTATCGCGGCAACCGTTGCAATATGGCTTATCGTAAAAGTCTGTTTTTCAAGAATAAAGGTTTTTCGGAGACGATGAATCTCAAATATGGCGACGACGATTTGTTCGTTGCCGAACTTGCACGTTTGACCGATGTTGTTGCGGAAATTTCGCCGGAGAGCATCGTCATCAGCAAGCCGCGCGACTACCGCGTAGCCTACGAATTCGGCAAATATCATCGCTATTTTACGCAGTCGAAACTGCGTCCGGCGGCGGAGGCGTGGAGTGTTGCCATGTCGCTCGTCCGTGTGCCTTATCTGCTCGTTGTGGCGGCGGCGATTGCTTGGGCTGTGTGGTGCGCAGTCGGCGGCGACTACGTTCGCGCTGCCATCGTTGGCGGCTCGGCTTTGGCTCTCTACATCACCGAGCAACTCATCTACATCTTTGCTCAACGCAAAATTTCGTCGATTTTGAGTTGCAAAAAACTCTTCTTTACGATTCCAATCTTCAGATTAATAAGACCTTACATTAATTTTAGTTTCAAGGCTCGCGCCTCGCACGTCGACAACTACACGTGGCAATAGTCCCTATTTGGTGAAAATGTATTCGCTTTGCGCGGTCGGGTCGTCGACGTGTATGCGGATGGCGGTGCAGGTCTCGCGCACCCATAGGTTGTAGATGTCGAACGACGCATAGCATTTTCGGTCGAACGTCGTGGCTTGCGTGCCGGTGCTGTATATAAGGTACAAGTCGGGAATCGGCTCGTCGAGGGTTGCCTCGTCGGCTATCAGCATAATTTTTGCGCCCGAATCGACGTGAGGTACCCAAGCGTTGATGTTGATGTATCGTCCTGAACGCCAGATGCTTGTCATGTCGACCGGCGTTGAACTATAGCCGGCTATGTCGTCGGTCGAGCCCTTGCGCACGGCGTCGCAGAAGAGTTTGGAATAGCCGTCGATGTGCACGTTATATTCGTGGTCGCCGATTTGGTTTATCACAGTGTAGCGCACAAAGGCGCGTTTGCCGGCGGCTACGGTTTTCTCGTTCCAAACGTCGGCGTGGAGCGTGACTGTCGGACTGTCGTCTTGTGCGTTGTAGGTCAGCACGTTATTGCCCTCGTAGGTGGCGTATATCTCGAGGAAATCTCCGTAGTCGTAGTCTACGTCGTCGTTACAGCCCGTCATCAGCATCGCGATGGCTGCTATTATCAGAATCTTTGTCTTCATGTTGCTAAGGTAAGAATTTTTTTCGGTTCGTGTAGGTATACAAGAAAAAAGTTCGCTTATCAGCGAACCTCATTTCTTTGTTGCTCTATTTCAAGCAACTTTGTTTACAAACCTAACATAAAACCATTATAGAAGAAATATTATCGCATTTCCCAACGAGATAATACTGTTTGAAATATCTAATACTCCATATTATTCGTAGTGTTTAACCATTATTTTCTGTCGTTATGGGAAACATCTCTTTGTTTCCGACACTGCAAAGGTATATCGAAAACAACGGCTAACAATGACTGTATTAAAGATAATATAGATGGTTTTATGCATGTATAAATCTTAAATACTTGTATATTAGGCTTCTAAAAAATGTATAGATGCCATCAAATATAGATATATTTATTATTCGATAACGCCTATATTCATAACATCATCCTCGAAAGTTTCGCGATTGATTGCCTTATTTTTTATTCTGTTTCGGTAAGTATAGATGGTGTTGACCGAATATTTGAGGAATTCGGCGATTTTTTGTCCGTCGTTGATGCCCAAGCGAATCAGTGCGTAGATGCGGAGTTCGTTGTTGAGAGTGCCGGGAGTTTCGATCGTGTAGCGTTCTTCGGGACGGAGCAGCGCGTTGACATCGTCGACAAACGTGGTGTAAATCTTCAGAAATGCCAAGTCGAACGCTTTGTAGAACTCGCGGTGCTGCTCGTCGTTGAAGCGTGCCGAGCGAGTCAGTCGCAGTAGGTCTTCGACTTGTCCGGAGGTCAACTTTCTGGTTACCAACTTTGTAAACGAATCGAGACGCTTGATGTAGACTGTGCAAAGTTCGAGGAATTGCCCCATATACTCATCTTTTATATTGTTGGCGGCGTGCAGTTTGGCGCGAGCGCGTGAGAGTTTGCGCATCTGACGAACTAAGATAAACACAACAAGTACCAAGCCGAGCACCAACAGGCTAACCACAATAAGGTATGCTACCATAATTCGCTCGTGTCGTTTTGCGTCTTTCTGGTGAGCCTCTTCGATGACCGGCAGCATGCGCGACGCGTTGTAGACGCGCATCTGTGCGTTGCAGAACGCCGCATCTTCGATAGACGCAAGGATGAAGCGATACGACGTTTCGATGTCGCCCAACTCGTAAAGAATCATCGACAATTCGTAAATCGACTGGTTTTCTTTGACCGAACACTCGATGTCGGCAGTCGCCGAAAGGGCGTAATAGCGCAAACTTTCGGCGATATTTCCTTCCGCACGCAAAATATTTGCCATAATAGCCGATGAGATGGCATATTCGTTGCTCTTTTCAGAGAGTTTGCCGAGCAGTTCGCGCAAAATTACTTTCGCAGCATTGTATTTTCCCGACACAAACAGGCTTTCAGCCTCGTAGAGGTCGCGCATAACCGAGCCTGCCGGAAGGCTCGCTATCCAGAGTTGTCTAAACTCCGACGCTTTCGAAAAATATTGGTCATAGAAAATGTTGTGCCGCTCGATGGAGTTGAGCGTAAACGAATACAATCTGTAGCCACACTCATAATAATGAGGCAATAGGCTGTCGGGTAAGGTCCTTTCGCTCAGGATGTTAAATTCGTTAATTGCTTCGGCGTAGAATCCGGCAATTGTTTCCGGTCGTATCTTTTTCATTATCGACATATACATGCCGGTGCTGTCGCCGACGCTTTGACATAGTTCGATGGCTTCGTTGTAGAAGTGCGTTGCCGAATCTGCCATAAATAGAGTGTATTCGTCGCCTAATTCGTTGAGAATCTTTACCTTATCGGCATGCGCATGTGTATTTGCCAATTTCGCTTTCAGGTCGTTTACCTTGTTGAATTTCGCCTTGTCGATAGTAGCCTTGTCGGAAATCATCGATTTGAGTCGTTCCAACTCGTCGAGTCGCGGAACGTCGGAAAAGGCAACCGACCACAGTACTACAGACAGTAAAAATAAGAATAGTCTTGACATAAATATAAAAATTATACCTCCTAATAAATTAGTTTCCAAAGGTATAAATAATTTTTTGTATAATCGCAATATAGGGCAAAAATAATTTCATATCCGGATAAAATCGGCAAAATTTTGGGATATTGGCGTTTTGCCGTACCTTTGCATTGCGCTATGAAAACCTATCGGCAACACATAAAAGACATTTTACGACTTGGCTTTCCGATGATTGTCGGGCAGCTCGGATTTGTTGTCGTCGGTTTTGCGGACACGCTGATGGTAGGTCGCTACAGTACCGATGCCCTCGCCGCCGCTTCGTTTGTCAATAACATAATGACGTTGGTGATTGTCAGTCTGATGGGATTTTCGTACGGTATTACGCCGATAGTCAGCGCCTTAGCCGCACAGCGCAACTTCTCGAGAATCGGTTCGCGGATGCGCGATGCCGCCTTTGCAAACACACTCTTTGCCGGACTGCTGATGCTCGTTTTAGCCGTGCTCTACTTCTTCGTCGACCGCCTCGGACAACCCGCCCACCTTTTGCCGCTCGTACGTCCTTATTATATAGTATGTTGGATTTCGTTGGCTTTTGTGGCTGCGTTCAACGTCATGCGGCAGTTTGCCGACGGGCTGAGCGAACCTTCGATAGGTATGTGGCTGCTGATTGGCGGAAATGTTTTCAACATCGTGTTCAACTATTTCCTCATCTATGGCACGTTCGGCTTTCCCGAACTGGGACTTCTCGGCGCCGGCATCAGCACACTCGCAGCTCGTGTGCTCATGGCTGTTGCGTTTATTTATATTGTTCTGAAACTCAAGCGATTCCGCTCGTCGGTGGCAAGTTTTCGCACTTCGCAAACAACCGGCAAAGGCATACGCTCGATTTTCCAGATTTCTCTGCCCATTTCGTTACAATCCGGCATGGAAACAGGCTCATTTACATTTAGTTGCGTTATGGTCGGGTGGATTGGCGCCGCGCAGCTCGCAAGCTATCAGGTTATGGTGACCGTCGGCATGCTCGGATTTATGTTCTACTACGGCATCGGCGCCGCCACAGCAATCAAAGTGGCAGGTTACGCCGGACTTAACGACGTCGGCAACCTGCGTCGCAGCGCGTTCGCTTCGCACATCATTTTGCTGGTTATGGCGCTCGGCGCTTCGCTGATTTTCTTCTTCTTTGCCGACCCGCTCATCGGAATTTTCACCACCGACCGGGAAGTTATTGCCATCTCTAAAACGCTGATAATCCCGCTGATACTCTATCAATTCGGCGATGCAACGCAAGTATGCTATGCCAACGCACTGCGCGGCACCTCGCACGTCTACTCGATGATGTGGATTGCGTTTATCAGTTATATGGCGGTCGGACTCCCGACGGGTTATGTGTTGGCGTTTGTCATCGGGCTTGGCGAAGTCGGCGTATTCCTGTCGTTCACCGTGTCGCTATTTCTCGCTGGAGCACTATTTTTCGCCCGCTTCCTTCACCACAGCCGCGCGGCGTAGAGGCTCAAACAGCCGCTTGTGCTCGATAACCGGCTTTTCGAGCAGATACCACGACAGTAGCGAAAGGGTTATCGTTACGGCAAAAACCACGACCATCGACAGTGTGAGGCTGACGTGTTGCAGTCCGCACATCCCGACAACCTGAATTATCGGAAAATGGTAGAGATACATACCGAATGTGATGTTGTTGTGGCGGCCTAATCGGTTGAGCCACTTGCATTTCATGCCGACAGCGCCGATGATTACGGCAAGCGAGAACGGGGCTAATTCGAGCAGCACCGTCGACGTCGACCGCAGCATAAACAGCATGACCGCAGCCGCCAGCAGCCACCAAACTTTGCGCAAAAATTTTTCAAGGTAGAGCAAGATAGCAGTGCCCGCATAGAAATAGCCGAACGGCAGCAACACCTTGTGTGCCAACATATTGATAGTCCCATTTCCGGTGGTTATGTACAAATATTCACATCCCGCAAACCCCGCGGCGATCAGCGCAAACAGCGTCACGAGCACCCGCGTTCTGCCGAAGCGTTGCACCAGAAAATAGATGACCGGCACGGTAAAGTAGAGCAGAACCTCCGCTTTGATGGTCCATAGCGAGCCGTTGACAGCCGCCACAGGGCTGTCGGTAAACACACCCGGCAGAGACGGTTCGACGAAATTCATCAGCGTAATGTTGGCGAAAAAGTATTTCCAAAAGTGAGCCGAGCCGAAATATTCGCCCACCGAAAGCGTCGTGATAAATGCGCCGAGCAGTACGCACAGCAGCACGACAGTGACGTAGGCAGGCACGAGCCGGCGCGCACGCTTTTCGAAGTAGACCTTCAGATTTGGCGACAGATGGTAACTCAAAAACACCAGAAAGCCGCTCAGCACGAAGAAACCCGCCTCGGGAAATCGGTAGCCGTTGTAGTGCCAAAAGGTGATGTCCGGGCTGAGCACTGTGAAAAAATGCGCTACAATGACGTCAATAGCAAGCACATAGCGAATAAAACCGAAGCAATTACCACGGTTGACCAATTGGATACATTCGTCGCTAAGAGCCTGTTTCATTTTTCGCACATTTGCGGCAAAAGTACACAAAATTTCGCAAACCGACTCCCGTTACAGGCAATATATCGCTTGCCGAGCGCAAAATTCCCGTGAAATTATCCTTAATAAAGCCGCATAATATTTTGAATTGCTAAAGATTGTTATTAAATTTGCAAAAATTTCTACCTATTTATTTAACTATGAAAAAATTTGGATTTATTAGTTTGTTGTTTACGGCTGTGACGCTGTTGCTTCTTGGCTCACCTCGAGCAAATGCGGAAGGCGAATACGCCTGGCCGGCTAACTATCCCGGCGTGATGCTTCAGGGATTCTCATGGGATGCATACGAAGACACCCAATGGTCAAAACTTGCCGAAGATGCGGGAGAACTTTCCGACTACTTCGACCTCATCTGGGTGCCGAATAGTGGTAAGTGTAGCACAAACCCAAGTATGGGTTACAATCCGGTTTACTGGTTCACAAACCACAATTCATCGTTTGGTACGGAAACAGAACTCCGCGAAATGATTAAAACTTTCAAATCGTTTGGAACCGGTATCATCGAAGACGTTGTTGTTAACCACCGCAACGGTGTGTCGACATGGACCGACTTCCCCACCGAAACTTACAAAGGCGTGACCTACGAATGGGGTCCTTGGGCTATCTGTAAAAACGACGAAGTTGCCAACCAACCCGGCGAAGAAAAGCCGACCGGTGCATACGACACAGGCGACAACTTCGACGGATGCCGCGACCTCGACCACACCAACGAAAAGGTACAAGAAGGCATCAAGGCTTACCTCGACTTCTTGACTAACGACCTCGGCTACATCGGCTTCCGTTACGATATGGTGAAAGGTTTCGGCGCTAAATACATCAAAATCTACAACGAATCGGCTAAGGCAAGTTTCTCGGTTGGCGAATACTGGGACGGCTACGACAACATCACAAAGTGGATTGAAAATACCGGCAGAACGTCGGCGGCTTTCGACTTCGAGTTCAAGTGGCAACTCAACGCAGCGTTCTCCGCTATGGACTTCAGCAAGCTCGTTTGGAAGCGTAACGGTACGCTCAACCAGCCGGCAGGTCTTATCCACATGGACACTTACCAACGCTACGCCGTGACGTTTATCGACAACCACGACACATATCGCGAATCTACCAAGTTTACAGGCGACGTTGCTACAGCTAACGCTTACTTGCTCTGTTGCCCGGGTACTCCTTGCGTGTTTATGAAGCACTGGCTCGAAAACAAAGACATCATCAAGAAACTCATCGCTATCCGTAAGTCGGTGGGCATCACCAACCAAAGTGTTGTAGAAGTGCTCAACACCACTTCAAGCCAATACGTAGCAAAAGTGACCGGTACCAACGGCGAACTTATCGTCAAAATCGGTCGCGGCTCGTACTCGCCCGCAGGCTACACCGACGCCGACAAGGTTGCATCGAGCGGCTCTTACACAATCTGGACAAAAGTGCCCATCAAGACGCTCGACACCGTACGTCCTACAGTTACGCTTTCGAAAGAATCAGGTCTTTACCTCGGCGGCATTGACGTTGTGCTCACAGCCGAAAACGCTCCCGAAGGCGCCAAGATTTCGTACACTACCGACGGCACGACTCCTTCGGCTACCAACGGTACACTCGTTGCTTCAGGCTACTCGCTCCACATCGACAAGAAAACCACCGTTAAGGC
>JAQXVL010000087.1 GCA_029224905.1 Bacteroidales bacterium | reverse complement strand
CGTTGATATGTCGCTCCGTCGCGAGTTGTTGATTGCTCTGGAAGAAGTTGAGTATATCGACAAAAAGTCGGAAAGCATTTATTCGCTTCTCGACAAGAATAAGAAGGAAGTGATTTTGCTTAATCGCGAAAATATAAAGTTACCGGAATAAATGGATTTCGAACTACAATCAAAATTCAGTCCGACGGGCGACCAACCGCAAGCCATCGATGAACTGTGTCGCGGCATTGAGTCGGGTGAGCGCTATCAGACGTTGTTGGGCGTAACGGGCTCGGGTAAGACGTTTACGATGGCAAACGTGATTGCTCGCATGAAACGTCCGACGCTGATTTTGTCGCACAACAAGACGCTTGCCGCACAACTCTATTCGGAGTTTAAGGGCTTCTTCCCGAACAATTCGGTGCAATATTTTGTGTCGTACTACGACTACTATCAGCCGGAAGCGTATATTCCGTTGAGCGACAAATATATCGAAAAAGACCTAATGGTCAACAACGAGATTGACCGTATGCGTTTGGCAACGACCACTGCGCTTCTTTCCGGACGTCGCGACATCGTTGTGGTGTCGTCGGTGTCGTGTATTTACGGTATGGGTAATCCTGACGATTTCAATAAGAATATAATTGAAATCAAGGTCGGTCAGCGCATTGCGCGCAACGTCCTGCTGCGTAGTTTCGTCGATTCGCTTTACTCGCGAACGGAAACGATTCTCGAGCGTGGGCAGTTTCGCGTGAAGGGTGACACTATCGACCTCTACTTGGCATACGAAGAGATTATTATTCGCATCATCTTTTGGGGTGACGAGATTGAATCGATTTCGGCGCTCAACCCGGAGAACCTGGAGGTTGAGAGTCGCTTGGATGCCTATAAGATTTTTCCGGCAAACATTTTCGTGACCGATAAAGATAGGGCAGCCGATGCCATCGAGCGCATTGAGAACGACTTATGGCGTCAAGAAGCGATGTTTCGTTCGGAAGGTCGTGACGTTGAGGCAAATCGCTTGCACGAGCGCGTGACTTACGATATGGAGATGATTCGCGAGGTGGGCTATTGCTCGGGCATCGAAAACTACTCGCGCTATTTCGACGGCCGCGAACCGGGAATGCGCCCATTCTGCTTACTCGACTATTTCCCGAAAGACTATATAACGATTATCGACGAGAGTCACGAGATGCTTCGCCAACTCAATGGTATGAGCGGCGGCGATGGCAGCCGTAAGCGCAATCTTGTCGACTATGGTTTTCGCTTGCCGTCGGCAATGGACAACCGCCCGTTGCGTTTCGACGAATTTGAAGCGTTGACCAATCAGACGATTTACGTCAGTGCAACGCCCGGTCGCTACGAATTGGAGCGCTGTGGCGGCGTTGTCGTTGAGCAGCTGATACGTCCAACGGGCTTGCTCGACCCGGAAATCACGGTGCAACCTTCGGAAGGCCAGGTCGACCATTTGCTCGAAGAAATCTATGTGCGCTCCGAGCGTAATGAGCGTGTGCTGGTTTTGACCTTTACCAAGCGTATGGCGGAAGAACTTGCCGACAATTTTACTAAGAAAGGCGTAAAATGTGCGTATATTCATTCCGACGTCGACACACTCGACCGCGTGAAGATTATCGAACAATTGCGTACGGGCGAAATCGACGTGCTTATTGGTATTAACTTGTTGCGTGAGGGGCTCGATTTGCCGGAAGTGTCGTTGGTGGCAATTCTCGATGCCGACAAGGCGGGATTCTTGCGCGACCAAACGTCGCTGACGCAATCGTCGGGACGTGCGGCGCGTAATGTCAACGGCGCAGTGATTTTCTATGCAGATGTAATCACCGAGCCGATGCAACGCACAATCGACGAAACGAATCGACGTCGTGCCATTCAGCTTGCCTACAACGCCGAACACGGTATTACGCCCAAGCCGATTGTCAAAGCGGCGCCCACGCTTATCGGTGCGCCCAAGGCTCCCGATGCGGCTCCCGCGCCCAAGAAAGAAATCGTCTATACATACGATGATACCAAGGTTGAGGCAAACATTGCCGCCGACCCGATTATTAAATATATGACCAATGGTGAGTTGTCGCGTTCGATTGAGAATACGAAAAACGAGATGGCAGCTGCCGCTCGCAAGATGGATTTCGTCACGGCAGCACGTCTACGCGACGAAATGATTCAGATGATGGATTTACTTAAAGAACGTCAAAATGGAAAGGAATAACTACGTTCAACGCTGGTTGCCTATAACGAAGAAAGAAATCGACCGACTCGGCTGGGACTACGTCGACGTTATTCTCTTTTCGGGCGATGCTTATATCGACCAACCGTCGATGGGATGCGCCGTGATTGGACGTGTGCTTGAGGCACACGGCTATCGTGTAGCAATCGTTCCGCAGCCTAATTGGCAAGACGACTTGCGCGACTTTAAGAAATTCGGGCGTCCGCGTCTGTTTTTCGGCGTGTCGGCAGGTGCTATGGATTCGATGGTCAACCATTACACGGCAGCGCGTCGCCGACGTTCCGACGATGCATATACGCCGAACGGTCGGCACGGTGCGCGTCCCGACTATCCGACGATTGTCTATAGCAAAATTTTGAAAACTCTTTTCCCCGACGTTCCGGTTGTTGTAGGCGGCATTGAGGCTTCGCTTAGGCGACTGTCGCACTACGACTATTGGGAAGACCGACTTCGTCCGTCTATCCTGATGGACTGTCGGGCGGATATGCTTGTCTACGGAATGGGAGAGCGCTCGATTGTGGAAATTGCCGATAGTCTTGCTGCCGGAAAATCGATTGCAGAATTAATTGACATTCCGCAGACGGCTATAATTTGTCCCAAGGCTGAAATGCCGAACGAAACCGACGACTTGAATTGCATACTCAATTCCTATGAAATTTGCTTGAAAGACAAAGTGCGTCAAGCGGAGAATTTCAAGCACATCGAGATAGAGTCGAATAAGTGGCATGGGCGTACCATTTGGCAGCAATATGGCGACCGGGTAGTTAAAATCAACTCGATGTATCCGCCAATGACCGAAAACGAAATCGATGCTTCGTTCGACTTGCCCTATACGCGGTTACCGCATCCCAAATACAACGGAAAAACCATCCCGGCTTACGAGATGATACGCCATTCGGTGAACATGCATCGCGGATGTTTCGGCGGATGCGCTTTCTGCACCATTTCGGCGCATCAGGGCAAGTTTATCGCTTCGCGTAGCAAGGAGTCTATTCTCCGCGAAGTGAAACAAATAACCGCAATGCCGGACTTTAAGGGATATATTTCCGATTTAGGAGGACCATCC
>JAQXVL010000086.1 GCA_029224905.1 Bacteroidales bacterium | reverse complement strand
CTACGGCGAAAACTGCTGGGGCTTGACCGCAAGCTATTCAACCGTTGGCTATACGGCACACTGCCCGAGCAACGACATCGGCGTAATCACTCCGACTGCTGCGTTGTCGAGTTTCCCGTACACTCCCGAAGAATCGATGCGCGCGCTGAAGTATTTCTACAGCAAAGGCAATTGGATTTGGGGCAAATACGGCTTCTACGATGCATTCTCCGAACAAGACAATTGGACTACGCCTCGCTATCTGGCTATCGACCAATGCACTATTGCTCCGATGATTGAAAACCATCGCAGCGGTTTGCTTTGGAAGCTCTTTATGAGCTGCCCCGAAGTGCAAAAAGGCCTTAAAAAACTTGGCTTTGAAGTAAGCAAATAGTAATTTTGAAATTAACAAATAAAATATAATACTGATGAAACTAACAAAGATTTTAATTGCATCGGCGATTGCTTTAACCTCGTTTGCCGCCAATGCTGCTAACAACAGCGACAAAGCGAAAATGGATAAGTTTATCGACGATTTGATGGGGAAAATGACTCTCCAAGAGAAACTCGGTCAGTTGAATCTGCCTGTTACCGGCGAAATCGTTACCGGACAGGCAAAGAGTAGCGACGTAGCGTCACGCATCCGTCAGGGACAAGTGGGCGGACTGTTCAACCTCAAAGGCGTAGAACGTATCAAAGACGTACAAAAGATAGCTGTCGAAGAAAGCCGCCTCGGTATACCCTTGCTCTTCGGTATGGACGTAATCCACGGCTACGAAACAGTGTTCCCCATTCCTTTGGCACTGTCGTGCACATGGGATATGGAGGCTGTCGAACTCTCGGCACGCATCGCCGCTCGCGAATGTAGCGCCGACGGCATCAACTGGACATTCAGCCCGATGCTCGACGTGTGCCACGACGCTCGTTGGGGACGTGTCTCCGAAGGCAACGGCGAAGACCCGTATCTTGGTGCTCGCATCGCTGAGGCTATGGTTCGCGGTTATCAAGGCAATTTGAAAAACAATGACGAAATCCTCGCCTGCGTAAAACACTTCGCCCTCTACGGCGCTCCCGAAGCAGGTCGCGACTATAATACGGTCGACATGAGCCATTGGCGCATGTATAACGACTACTTCCCACCCTATAAGGCTGCTATCGAAGCCGGTGCACAAAGCGTTATGGCTTCGTTCAACATCGTCGACGGTATCCCCGCAACCGGCAACCGCTGGCTGCTCACCGACGTGCTTCGCAACCAATGGGGCTTCGACGGCTTCGTCGTTACCGACTATACCGGCATCTTTGAAATGATTGCTCACGGTATGGGCGACTTGCAGCAAGTTGGCGCTTTGGCTCTTCGTGCCGGCGTTGATATGGATATGGTGTCGGACGCTTTTGTCGGCACTCTCGAAAAATCGCTCAAAGAAGGCAAAGTTTCGCAAGCCGACATCGATACGGCATGCCGCCGCATCCTCGAAGCAAAATATCGCCTCGGCTTGTTCGACAATCCTTATAAATATTGCGACACCAAGCGCCCGGCAAAAGAAGTATTCACTGCCGAAAACCGCGCAGAGGCTCGCCGCATCGCTCGCGAATCGTTCGTCCTCCTCAAAAACGAAGGCAATCTCCTTCCGCTTAAGAAAACCGGCAAAATCGCCCTCGTCGGTCCGTTGGCTAACACACGCGCCAACATGCCCGGCACATGGAGCGTGGCTGCCGTTAGCGACAAATATTCAACCCTTCTCGAAGGCTTCCGCGCTGCCGTTGGCTCAAACGCCGAAGTGCTCTACGCTAAAGGTTGTAACCTTATGTACGATGCCGCTCGCGAAGCCGATGCAACAATGTTCGGACGCGAAATGCGCGACAGCCGTAGCAACGAAGAGATGCTCCGCGAAGCTCTCGATGTGGCTGCAAAGGCTGACGTCATCGTTGCTGCTCTGGGCGAATCGTCGGAAATGTCGGGCGAATCGAGCAGCCGCAGCAACTTGGAAATGCCCGATGCTCAACGCGACCTCCTCAAGGCGCTTTTGGCTACCGGCAAGCCCGTCGTTCTGCTCCACTTCGCAGGTCGTCCTACTGTTCTTACTTGGGAAAACGAAAATGTCCCCGCTATATTAAATGTATGGTTCGGCGGTAGCGAAACTGCCGATGCTGTCCCCGATGTTGTCTTTGGCGACTATGCTCCTTGCGGCAAACTTACTACTTCGTTCCCGCGTACGGTCGGTCAATGCCCGATGAGCTACAACGAGTATAACACAGGTAGACCGCAAAAGCAATGGTTCACCAAGTTTACTACAAGTTATCTCGACACGCCCAACGAACCGCTTTATCCCTTCGGCTTCGGCTTGAGCTACACTAATTTCGACTACAGCGACCTGACGCTCGACAAGTCGGAAATGACCGAAACGGGCACTATCACCGCTACCGTTACCGTTACAAACAACGGCAACTACGACGGCGTAGAAGTTGTGCAACTCTACATCCGCGACCTCGTCGGCAGCGTTGTACGTCCCGTTAAGGAGCTTAAAGATTTCAGCCGTATCAGCCTTCGTAAGGGCGAATCGAGCACCGTTTCGTTTACTATCAACGCTGAAAAACTCAAATTCTACAACTCGCAACTTCAATATGTTTGCGAGCCCGGCGAGTTCCAAGTGATGGTAGGTCCGAACTCTCGCGACGTCAAAACAAAAACTTTTACACTTAAGTAAAAGAGTTTATACTATTCATAACTAAATTGTGTTATGTGTTCAGCTAAGGCGTTACAAGCAATAACTGTTTGAAAT
>JAQXVL010000085.1 GCA_029224905.1 Bacteroidales bacterium | reverse complement strand
CTTTCGGCGGTGAGCGCCGGAGTCAAAGAAGTGCGCGAGGTGCTGAATCGTTGCGTATCCGATAGCCATAGCGTGTTTGTAAAGCACCGCCCTATCCTGTTTATCGACGAAATACATCGCTTCAACAAGTCGCAACAAGATTCGCTGCTCGGAGCTGTCGAGAACGGAACGGTGTCGCTCATCGGAGCAACCACCGAGAATCCTTCGTTCGAAATCATTCGACCGCTTTTGTCGAGAGCGCAAGTGTACGTTCTTAACCCGCTTACCGACGACGATTTCAAAGAGTTGCTCGACAACGCCATCCATCGCGACTCGTTGCTCAGCCAAAGAGAAGTCGTCGTGGAAGAAACCGATGCCCTATTCCAATATGCCGGAGGCGACGCTCGCAAACTACTGAATATCATCGACTTAATCTACCAATCGGTTGGCGATAACGAACCGATGGTAATCAACAATGCAATAGTTACGGAACGTCTTCAACAGAATCCGGCAGCATACGACAAAAACGGAGAAATGCACTACGACATCATCTCCGCCTTTATAAAATCGGTGCGAGGAAGCGACCCCGATGCGGCTATTTATTGGCTTGCGCGGATGATTGAAGGCGGCGAAGACCCGGCATTCATAGCTCGTCGCCTCGTCATTCTTGCTTCGGAAGACATCGGCTTGGCGAATCCCAACGCATTGCTGTTGGCAAATGCCACATTCGACACACTGCAGAAAATCGGTTGGCCGGAAGGACGTATCCCCCTGGCGGAATGCACAATCTATTTGGCAGCATCGCCTAAAAGCAACTCCGCATATCTTGCCATCAACTCCGCTCTCGAATATGTTGCCAAGACCGGCAACCAACCTGTGCCACTTCACCTACGCAATGCACCGACAAAACTTATGAAGGACCTGGGATACGGCACCGATTACAAATATCCGCACGTGTTCCCGAATCATTTCGTCGCGCAGCAATACCTGCCCGATGCTTGCAACGGAATGCGCTTTTGGAATCCCGACAGCAATCCTCAAGAAGCAAAATTAGCAGAACGGCTGTCATCGCTGTGGCAAAAATAACGTCATTTAGCAAACATCTTATTCTTAAGCCATTTGCGTACCGGAATGTCGTACAGGCGACTGCTCGCATAAGCCAAAGCAATAGCAACCACAAACAACGCAACCGAGACGAAAACGTGCGTAGAAATCGGCGCATCGGCATGCTCGTTTGCCCACGCCATTTGTATATATATGAGTGGATAGTGTGTTATATAAAGAGGAAAAGAAATTTCTCCCAAGAACTCGCACGCTTTGCGAGTGCGACTATTCGGCATTGTGTCCGAAGCACCCGATATAACAATTAACGGGAATATTATCAATATGCAAAATGCTTCATATAACCCGTTTGTCCATTGCACGCTTTCCGAGCCCACAAAAGGCATCGACAGCAGAACGACAATCACCAACGAGCACCAAAGAAAGCCATTTTTCAAATTTATAAAACGTCCTATTCGAGACAACAACAATCCGACAAAGAACGGATAAAGCAATCGAGAAAAGCCGACATAAAGTTGTTCGGGAGCCAAACTCCAACCGCCTATTACCGTATAAGCCAAATCCGCACGTCGAGCAAGCAGACCGAAAATGTCGATATTAAGAGTCAACATTACAGTCATTGCAGCAAAAATAGCGACGCACGCACCAAGCGCAATCTTTCCGAGTCGGCGAAAGACAACGGCATAAAGCAAGTTTGCTACATATTCAAAAGCCAGCGTCCATGCCGGTCCGTTCAAAGGATATCCTTCAGCCCATCCGCGAATGTCCAGACCACCTTTAACCGGGATTAAGAAGCATCCGAGCAACGTAACGAGAAGAACGATATACCATTCAGTGGAATTAATAACAGGAAAAGCATCGCAACCGCCGAAATAATAAAGCAATCCGCCAATCAGCGAGCCAAGTATCAGCATTGGATGCAAACGTACCAAACGACGCTTGACAAACGTGCCGAACGACATTTTGCTCCACCTGTCGTCGTAAGCATAACCGACGACGAAGCCCGACAATACAAAAAAGAAGTCGACAGCCAAATAGCCGTGATTGATAATTTGATGAATGTGCCCGCAGGAATAAGTTTCAAACAGATGGAATGCAACAACCATCATCGCTGCCACGCCACGCAAGCCATCAAGCGCCATATAGCGCGGCTTCGACTCAAGATACATTATTTTCTTCATTTCTACATCATTATTTTCCACAAAAGTACTACAACCGATGCATTCGAGCAAGTATTTCATTGAACTGGAAACAAAAATGACATACTCATATTCGTATATGTCGAAGAAAATGAGTAATTTTGCAAAAGAAAAACAATCAGAAATGACAGAAACACCACTACTACAGCGTCTTGACGGCATTGACGCACGATTTGAAGAGGTAAGCCTGCTTATCACCGACCCTTCGGTTATTAACGATATGAAACGCTTTGTCAAGCTCACCAAGGAATATAAAGACCTTGAACGACTGACAAAAGTAACAAATCGATATAAACAAATGTTGCGCGACATCGACGAGGCTAAAGAAGTGCTCGAAAGCGAAAGCGACCCCGACATGCGAGAACTTGCCAAAGAAGAACTCGACAGCAACACGGCAAAACTCCCCGAAATAGAAGAGGAAATCAAACTACTGCTCATACCCGCCGACCCGGAAGACGACAAAAACATCATCCTCGAAATTCGTGGCGGTACGGGCGGCGACGAAGCCGCTATCTTTGCAGGCGACTTGTTTAGAATGTATTCGAAATATTGCGAGTCGAAAGGCTGGAAACTCGAAGTGATGAGCTTCAGCGAAGGCGCTGCCGGCGGTTTTAAGGAAATTATCAGTTCCGTGACCGGCGAAAAAGTCTACGGCACGCTGAAATACGAATCGGGCGTACACCGCGTACAGCGAGTTCCGGCGACGGAGACTCAGGGTCGCGTTCACACATCGGCAGCCTCAGTGGCTGTTTTGCCCGAAGCCGAACCTTTCGACGTTGAAATCAACGAAGGCGAAATCAAGTGGGATACATTCCGAAGCGGTGGAGCCGGCGGTCAGAACGTCAACAAAGTGGAATCCGGCGTGCGACTCCGTTACAACTGGAAGAACCCCAATACCGGAATCGTTGAAGAAATCTTGATAGAATGTACGGAAACTCGCGACCAGCCAAAAAACAAAGAGCGTGCACTGGCGCGTCTGCGTACGTTCATCTACGATAAAGAGCATCAAAAATACGTCGACGACATTGCATCGCGCCGCAAAACGATGGTGTCGACCGGCGACCGCTCGGCTAAGATTCGCACCTACAACTACCCGCAAGGACGAATCACCGACCACCGCATCAACTACACAATCTACAACCTGTCGGCATTTATGGACGGCGACATCCAAGACTGTATCGACAACCTGATTGTTGCGGAAAATGCTGAAAAACTCAAAGAAACGGAATTGTAACAAAACATTATCGGTTATGAACCGCCAACAATTAATTGAAGCCATACGCCGCAAGAAATCGTTTCTGTGCGTTGGGCTCGACACGGATTTGACAAAGATACCGCAACATCTACTCGAAGCCGACGACCCGATTTTTGAGTTCAACAAAGCAATCATCGATGCTACGGCACCTTATGCCATTGCATACAAACCTAATCTGGCTTTCTACGAGTGCTACGGCGTAAGCGGCTGGCTGGCTTTCGAAAAAACCGTCGACTACATCAAGACCAACTATAGCGACACGATGGTAATTGCCGACGCCAAGCGCGGCGACATCGGCAATACATCAAAAATGTATGCAAAATGCTTCTTCGAACAAAGCAAAGTAGATGCACTCACCGTTGCACCTTATATGGGAGAAGACAGCATAACACCGTTTTTGGGCTACGACGGCCGTTGGGTCGTTGTGCTCGGACTTACGTCTAACAAAGGCTCGCACGACTTCCAACTCATCACGGACGCAAACGGCACTCCCCTATTCGAAACGATAATGCGGAAAGTTTCATCGTGGGGCACTGCCGACAACATCATGTTTGTTGTTGGTGCAACTCAGGGCAAAATGTTTGAGCAAATCCGACAAATCGTCCCCGACCACTTCCTTCTCGTGCCGGGCGTTGGCGCTCAAGGCGGCAGTTTGGAAGAAGTGGCTCGCTACGGATTGACCACCGACTGCGGGCTTATTGTCAATTCTTCTCGTGGAATTATCTATGCTTCCAACGAAAAAGATTTTGCCCAAGCGGCAGCCGAGAAAGCCCGAGAAATACAATCGGAGATGCAAAAAATCCTAAACGATAAAAAAATCATTTGATTTTAAGATATTTTGTTAATTTTATTTCCAAAAATTCAGTACCTTTGGGTGCAATAAATAACGAACAACTATTTTTTAAATTATATTCAATATGACAATCGACAAGTATAATTTTGCTGGTAAAAAAGCGATTGTGCGCGTAGACTTCAACGTGCCATTGGATGACAACGGAAACATCACCGACGATACACGTATCCGCGGTGCGCTTCCGACATTGAAAAAAATCTTAGCCGACGGCGGTAGCCTTATCGTAATGTCGCATATGGGCAAGCCCAAAGGCAAAGTTAATCCGAAATTCTCTCTCGGTCAAATCAAAGATGCAGTAGCCGCAGCCCTTGGCGCAGACGTTAAGTTTGCTCCCGACTGTGCTAAAGCAGCCGACGCTGCCGCAGCCCTCAAACCGGGTGAAGTGCTCTTGCTCGAAAACCTCCGCTTCTACCCTGAAGAAGAAGGTAAGCCTGTTGGCATCGACAAAGAAGACCCCGCTTACGAAGACGCTAAGAAAGCTATGAAAGCAAGCCAAAAAGAATTTGCAAAAACTTTGGCAAGCTACGCTGACTGCTACGTAAACGACGCTTTCGGTACAGCTCACCGCAAACATGCTTCAACAGCCGTTATCGCCGACTACTTCGATGCCGACAACAAGATGCTCGGCTACCTTATGGAAAAAGAAGTTACTGCAGTCGACAACATCCTTAGCAACATCAAGCGTCCGTTTACAGCCATTATGGGCGGCTCGAAGGTTTCGACAAAAATCGGTATCATCGAAAACCTTATGGACAAAGTCGACAACCTCATTCTCTGCGGCGGTATGACCTATACATTCGCAAAAGCTCAAGGCGGTCACATTGGTAATTCAATCGTTGAAGACGACAAGCTCGATCTCGCTCTTTCTATCATCGAAAAAGCTAAAGCTAAAGGTGTAAACCTCGTGCTCGGTACCGACTGCGTTGCTGCCGACGATTTCAAAAACGAAGCCAACACACAAGTTGTTCCCGCTAACGCAATCCCCGACGGTTGGGAAGGCTTGGACGCAGGTCCCGAAACTCGCAAAGCATTTGCTAACGCTATCAAAGACGCAAAGACTATCCTTTGGAACGGTCCTGCCGGCGTATTCGAATTCGACAACTTTACAGCAGGTTCGCGTGCAATTGCCGATGCAATCGTTGAAGCAACCGAAAAAGGCGCATTCTCGCTCGTTGGCGGTGGCGACTCTGTTGCTTGCGTAAACAAGTTCGGTTTGGCTGACAAAGTATCGTACGTTTCAACCGGTGGTGGCGCCCTCCTCGAAGCTATCGAAGGTAAGATTCTTCCGGGTATCGCAGCCATTAAGGGTTAAAAAACTTTAAATATCACAAAAAGCGCGTTTCTCCTTTGAGAAATGCGCTTTTTTATTTGAAAAAATAAACGCTTTCGAAAAATAAATTACTAATTTTGTGGTGAAAACAAAACGGCGGCACCGGACGAGGTCGAAACTATGTCCTTGCGGTCGGTTGTTTCGTGTGTGCAAAGAGTTGCCACAACTACTGACATTACCTTTTGCGAAAACGCCAATACCTTTGCAGAAGTCTGATGTTAAGACAAATAACAAAGAAATCGATAAATAAAACACAATTAAATTCTAAACTCATATTTTAATTATGGCAGAAAACAGAGAAAAATTGTTCGACCAATTTGCACCGGTTTCTACCGAAACATGGAAAGCGAAAGTAGTCGCAGACCTTAAAGGTGCCGATTTCGACAAGAAATTGGTATGGCGAACAAATGAAGGCTTCAATGTTCAGCCGATGTATCGAGCAGAAGACATTGAGAATTTCAAAACAACTGATTCTAATCCGGGAGAATACCCGTTTATTCGCGGAACACGCACCGACAACGAATGGTTTATTCGTCAAGACATCGTGGTCGACGACGTTAAACAAGCCAACGAGAAAGCGCTTAACGTTCTCTCAAGAGGTGCTACTTCTATTGGCTTCAAAATCAAACGCGACGCTCTTTGCGACAAATGCATCAAAATCCTTCTCAACGGCATCGATTTAGAGAAAGTTGAAATCAACATCGAATCTTGCCCGCGTCAAGCAGTTGAAAACCTGACTGCTCTTGTAGGTTACGTTGTTGCAGAAGGCAAAGCAGACGTTTTCAAAGGCTCTGTAAAATTCGACCCGTTCGTACGCCTTCTCAAGCACGGTGTGGATGCCGAAATCGACGTCAAAGCCGTTGCTAAACAATTGGCGGAAATTGCAGCCCCCGTTAAAGGCTTGAAAATCTTCACTGTCGACTCTGTCCTTTTGAGCGATGCCGGTGCTTACATTGCACAAGAAATCGGTATTGCTCTCGCTTGGGGTAACGAATGGATGGCTCAACTCACCGAAGCAGGTTTGACTGCCGACGAAGCTGCCAAGCGAATCAAATTCAACATGGGCATTTCGTCGAACTACTTCATGGAAATCGCAAAATTCCGTGCTGCGCGTATGCTTTGGGCTCAAATCGTAAAACAATACAATCCCGAATGCGATTGCGCTTGCAAGATGGCTGTTCACGCTGCAACTTCGAAATTCAACCAAACAGTTTTCGACGCTCACGTCAACCTTCTCCGCACTCAAACCGAGACTATGTCGGCTGCTCTTGCCGGTGTGGATTCAATCACTGTTACTCCGTTTGATGCGCAATACAAAACTCCGGACGAATTCTCCGAAAGAATTGCTCGCAATCAGCAACTCCTTCTCAAGGAAGAAAGCCACCTCGACAAAATCACCGACCCGGCAGGCGGTTCCTACTATGTAGAAACTCTTACGCTTTCGCTTGCTGACGTTGCTTGGAAATTGTTCATCGAAATCGAAGACAAAGGCGGTTTCTACGCAGCAGAGAAAGAAGGTTGGATTCAACAACAAATCATCGACTCGTCGGTTAAACGCCACAACGATATGGCACGCCGTAAAGAGTCGTTGCTCGGCACAAACCAATTCCCGAACTTCAACGAAATTGCAGGCAACAAGATAGAACTCACCGACGGCTGCAAATGCGGTTGCGCTCACCAAGCCGACACTGCCAACGCCGTTGCTTCTATCCCGACTGCTCGTATGGCAAGCGATTTCGAAGCACTTCGCCTTGCTACTGAGCACGCTGCAAACCGTCCGAAAGTGTTTATGCTCACCATCGGCAACCTCGCAATGCGACTTGCTCGCTCGCAATTCTCTGCTAACTTCTTTGCTTGCGCAGGCTACGAAATCATCGACAACCTTGGTTTCGACACCGTTCAACAAGGCATCGACGCTGCTATGGAGAAACAAGCCGACATCGTTGTGCTCTGCTCTTCTGACGACGAATATGCAGAACTCGCACCGGAGGCTTTCAAAGCGCTCGACGGTCGCGCCGAATTTGTTGTAGCCGGCGCTCCCGCTTGCACCGAAGACCTTCAGAAATTGGGAATCAACAACTTTATTCACGTGCGTAGCAACGTTCTCGAAACCTTGCAGGCTTTTAACGCTAAACTTTTAAAATAACTGTGCGATGAGACCAAATTTCAAAAATATAGATATCAAATCTGACGCCTTCAACGCAAGTCACAAACCTGTTGCAGAAGGTGAGAAATGGATTACTCCGGAACTTATCCCGGTTAAACCTATCTACACAAAAGCCGACCTCGAAGGGCTTGAACATCTCAACTACGTAGCCGGACTTCCTCCATTCTTGAGAGGTCCGTACAGCGGTATGTATGCAATTCGTCCTTGGACAATTCGCCAATATGCAGGTTTCTCTACTGCAGCCGAATCCAACGCATTCTACCGTCGTAACCTTGCTTCCGGACAGAAAGGTCTGTCGGTGGCATTCGACCTTGCTACTCACCGCGGATACGATGCCGACCATCCTCGCGTTGTCGGTGACGTTGGTAAAGCCGGCGTTTCTATCTGCTCGATTGAAGACATGAAGGTGCTCTTCGACGGTATTCCTTTGAACAAAATGTCGGTGTCGATGACAATGAACGGCGCAGTGCTTCCCGTCCTCGCTTTCTACATCAACGCCGGTCTTGAGCAAGGCGCTAAACTCGAAGAAATGGCAGGTACTATCCAAAACGATATCCTTAAAGAATTCATGGTGCGCAACACCTATATCTATCCGCCTGAATTCTCTATGCGAATCATCGCCGATATCTTCGAATATACTTCGCAAAACATGCCGAAGTTCAACTCGATTTCAATCTCGGGTTACCACATGCAAGAAGCCGGCGCTACTGCCGACATCGAACTCGCCTACACCCTCGCCGACGGTCTCGAATATCTTCGTGCCGGCGTAAACGCTGGTATGGACATCGATGCTTTCGCTCCGCGCTTGTCGTTCTTCTGGGCTATCGGTATGAACTTCTTCATGGAAATTGCAAAGATGCGTGCAGCTCGTATGCTCTGGGCAAAAATCGTACAACAATTCAACCCGAAAAACCCGAAATCGTTGGCTCTTCGTACACACTGCCAAACTTCAGGTTGGTCGCTCACCGAGCAAGACCCGTTCAACAACGTTGGCCGTACTTGTATCGAAGCTATGGGTGCAGCCCTCGGTCACACTCAGTCGCTCCACACCAACGCGCTCGACGAAGCAATCGCTCTGCCGACCGACTTCTCGGCTCGTATTGCTCGTAACACTCAAATCTACATCCAACAAGAGACCTACATCACCAAGGAAATCGACCCGTGGGCAGGTTCTTACTATGTAGAATCGCTCACCAACGAAATTGCTCACAAAGCTTGGGAACACATCCAAGAAATCGAGAAACTCGGAGGTATGGCTAAAGCTATCGAAACCGGTATTCCTAAACTCCGTATCGAAGAAGCCGCAGCTCGTACACAAGCTCGCATCGACTCAGGCAAGCAAACTATTGTTGGTATCAATAAGTATAAACTCGACCACGAAGATCCTATCGACATCCTCGAAGTGGACAACACCGAAGTTCGCAACGAGCAAATCGCTCGCCTTAACGACCTCCGTGCAAACCGCGACGAAGCTGCCGTTAAGAAAGCACTCGCCGACATCACCGAATGCGTTCGCACAAAGAAGGGCAACCTCCTCGACCTCGCTGTCAAGGCTGCCGCTCTCCGCGCTTCGCTCGGCGAAATCTCGGATGCTTGCGAGGAAGTTGTTGGTCGTTACAAAGCAGTAATCAGAACAATTTCAGGCGTGTATTCAGCAGAAACAAAACAAGACCCGGACTTCATCAAAGCACAACAAATGTGCGAAGAGTTCGCAAAGAAAGAAGGTCGCCAACCTCGCATTATGATTGCGAAAATGGGACAAGACGGTCACGACCGTGGTGCTAAAGTCGTTGCAACCGGTTATGCCGATTGCGGTTTCGACGTCGACATGGGTCCGCTCTTCCAAACTCCGGCGGAAGCAGCTCGCCAAGCTGTCGAAAACGACGTTCACATCCTCGGTGTATCGTCGCTCGCTGCAGGCCACAAGACTCTCGTTCCTCAAGTTATTGAAGAACTCAAGAAACTCGGCCGTGAGGACATCATCGTGGTTGCCGGTGGCGTTATCCCCGCACAAGACTACGACTTTCTCTACAAAGCAGGCGTTGCCGCTATCTTTGGCCCCGGCACGAGAATTCCGTATTCTGCAATAAAGATGCTCGAGATTCTTAACGAAGCTGAGTAATCTTTACTGATTCAAACATTTAGCGGCGGTTGTTTTTGCAACTGCCGCTTTTTTTATACCTTTGTCGTATGAAAGTTGTCATCGCTCCGGATAAGTTTAAAGGCTCGCTGACGTCGGTCGAAGTTGCCGACGCTATCGAACAAGGCATTTTGTCGGTCAATCCCAAATGTCAAACCCGCAAGTTATATATAGCCGACGGAGGCGACGGCACGATGGAAGCCATTGTCAATTCGTTGAACGGCAGCATGGTAATAGCCAACGTGTCCAATCCGATCGGGCGTACGATAGAAGCCCGCTACGGCATTGTCAATTCCGACACCGCCGTCATCGAAGTTGCCACGGCTTCCGGACTCGCACTTCTCTCCGCAGAGGAACGTAATCCGCTCTACACCACGTCGTTCGGCACCGGCGAACTCATTCTTCACGCAATAGAGAAAAAAGGCATCAAAAAATTCATTATCGGCATCGGTGGCTCTGCCACAAACGATGCTGCCACAGGATTGCTTTCGGCATTAGGATTCGTGTTTCGCGATAGTTCGGGAAATCCGGTGACAGGTTGCGGCGCAAATCTCGAGAAGATACAATCTATTGACGAAAGCAACGTCAACGAATCGATTCACGATTGTACTTTCACCATCTTATGCGATGTCGATGCTGAATTTTATGGCGCAAACGGAGCGGCTCGCCTTTTCGCCGCTCAAAAAGGGGCGAACGACGAAACGATAGCGCGTCTCGATGCAGGAATGTCGCATTTCGCAAACATCATACGCAATCACACCGCCAAATCCGTTCAAAATCAGAGTTATTCAGGAGCGGCAGGCGGCATCGGTGGAGCGTTGTGGGCGCTACTCGGTGCACGTCTTTCGCCGGGAATCTACGAACTGCTGAAAATCATTCATTTTGAAGACGCCATCCGAGGCGCATCGTTAGTCATCACCGGCGAAGGCGCCATGGACCGCGTGTCGCTGCTTGGCAAAGCGCCCTACGGAGTTTGCGGCGAAGCTGCTTGGTGCGGTGTTCCAACGATTGCAATTGTTGGAAGCGTTGCCGACAGCGAAATGCTCAACGAGTATGGTTTTCTCTCCGTATTCCCCATCCAAAGCGGTCCGACCGACTTGACATCAGCCATCGACCCTACGACAGCAAAAGCAAACATCCGACGCACCATTGCGCAAATCTTTCGCTTGCTGATGCTCAAGAAGCCCGACTAACCGATAAATTTTTCAAGAATCACCAACGTGACAAAGCCAAGCAAAAGTGCATAAGTAGCTTGCTTTTGGTAGCCATGAGCATGCGTTTCGGGTATCATTTCGTCGGAGGTAACATACAGCATTGCTCCACCGGCAAAGCCTAACATTACAGGCAACATCATAACAGAAATTTCGCCCATAGCGAAACCAACCCACACGCCGACGACCTCCAACAGACCAATCGCCAACGACATCATCAACGTACGCAGGCGCGACACTCCCGCCAACAACAAAGGCGCTATCACGACCATACCTTCGGGCACGTTCTGCAACGCAATACCAAGAGTGACCGACCATGCCGTCGAATCGTCGCCACTCAAGCTCACGCCGGCTGCAATTCCTTCGGGCAGCTTGTGCAAAGCAACCGCAAGAACAAACAGCAGCACCTTATTCAATCGACTGTTATGCTTATGTTCCTCGGCGTCGAGACCGGTTATCGAATGCAAATGCGGCGTGACAAAATCGAGTACGTTAAGAAACAAAGCACCGACCAATACGCCGACAACAACAATCCACCACAAGCCGGCGTCGACACTTTCAAATGCAGGTACAATCAGTCCGATTGTCGATGCGGCAAGCATTATTCCTGCACAATAGCCCAAAACGGTATCGTTCCATCGGTGAGGCAACTCTTTGATAAAGAAGCCGATTATTGAACCTATCAACGATGCGCCACAAAGTCCTGCTGCGCTAATCCATACGTCTGTCATATTCTTAATAATCATTATTTACTACTCAAAAGTATTACATTTTATCCGTTTTTCAAAATTTGGCATACTATTTGTAAATTTCTTTTCGAAACCAAAACAGGAAAAAAACTATGTATTTTATATTATTTATTGGAATAGCGATTGCCAGTTACGTTGTACAAGCGTCGCTCAACAGCAAGTTCAAGAAATATTCGCGAATCCCCACCGACAGCGGCTTGACAGGAGCCGAAGTAGCAGAACGCATGCTCCGCGAACATGGCATCAACGATGTGAAGGTAACACAAATATCAGGCACTCTTACCGACCACTATAATCCGTCAACACATACGGTCAATCTCAGCCGCGAGGTCTACTACGGCAACAGCGTAGCATCGGCAGCCGTTGCGGCACACGAATGCGGACATGCCCTACAACATGCAACGCACTACAGTATGCTCCAACTTCGCTCGGCGCTCGTGCCAGCCGTTTCGTTTTCGTCGCAAATCATGCCGTGGATACTATTGGCGGGCATTCTCACAATAACCATTTTCCCTGCCGTAATGCTCCTGGGCATCATCTTGTTTGCCCTGACTACCCTATTCTCGTTTGTCACTTTGCCCGTTGAAATTAATGCAAGTCGACGCGCCATTGCTTGGCTCAACAACACCGGCATCACTCGCGGTCAGAACACTTATTTCGCTCAAGACGCTTTGAAGTCTGCCGCCTACACTTATGTCGTTGCCGCACTGTCGAGCCTTGCTACATTAATTTATTATGTAATGATTTTTATGGGTCGACGTGACTAATTGAGTTTCGATAGCGACAAATCGTGATTTTTTGCGTACCTTTGTAGCAAATTTAAAAACTAAAAAACTACATGGCACAAAAACCGTCAATTCCGAAAGGTACGCGCGACTTCTCACCCATTGAGATGTCGAAACGCAACTACATATTCGACACAATAAAAAGTGTATTTACCCTTCACGGCTTTCGACAAATAGAAACTCCGGCAATGGAGAACCTGTCGACCTTGATGGGCAAATACGGCGACGAAGGCGACAAACTGCTTTTCAAGATTCTTAATTCCGGCGATTTTCTCAGCAACGTCAGCGACGAGCAACTCGCAGAGCGCAACAGCACAAAACTTATGCGCTCGATTGCCGAAAAAGGTCTTCGCTACGACCTTACCGTGCCGTTTGCACGATTCGTCGTTCAACACCAAAACGAGATAAAATTCCCGTTCAAGCGCTTCCAGATACAACCCGTATGGCGCGCAGACCGTCCACAACGCGGTCGCTATCGCGAGTTCTATCAATGCGACGCCGACGTTATCGGTACCGACTCGCTGCTTAACGAGGTCGACCTGCTGCAAATCATCGACGAAGTGTTCTGCCGTTTTGGCATCAATATCGCCATCAAGTTGAACAATCGCAAGGTGCTTAGCGGCATTGCCGAAACAATCGGCGAGCCCGACAAAATTGTCGACATTACTGTTGCAATTGACAAGATTGACAAAATCGGAATCGACAACGTCAACGCAGAATTGCTCGACAAAGGCATTAGCCAAAAAGCAGTCGACCAACTGCAACCCGTGCTTACGCTTTCGGGCACCAACGAAGACAAGCTCAACAGCCTGGCAACCCTACTCGCCGATTCCGAAGTTGGTATGAAAGGCGTCGAAGAATTGCGTTTCGTGATGAGCAAGACCAACGAAATCGGCGTACAAGCCACCATCGACCTCGACCCCTCGCTGGCTCGCGGATTGAACTACTATACGGGAACTATCATCGAAGTAAAAGCCCTCGATGTTGAAATCGGCAGCATTACCGGCGGCGGTCGCTACGACAACCTTACCGGCGTGTTCGGGCTCGACAACGTATCGGGCGTAGGCATCTCGTTTGGCGCCGACCGCATCTACGACGTGCTCAACCAGCTTGACCTATATCCTGAAGCAACCCGTGCAACAACGAAAGTACTCTTCGTAAACTTCGGCGAAGCGGAAGCAACTGCATCGTTGAAATACATCAAAGAGCTTCGTGCAGCAGGTATCTCTTCAGAAATCTTCCCCGAATCGTCGAAAATGAAAAAACAAATGGGATATGCCAACGACAACGGCATCCCCTTCGTTGCTATCATCGGCGAAACCGAGCTTGCCAACGGCACAATTATGTTCAAAGACATGACTCTCGGAACTCAACAGCCGCTAACTCTCGACGAAGTCATTGAAAAGTTGAAATAATAGTTGTAATTGTAGAACAGACATGATAGAACGATTAGTCGTAATCGATAGTGTAGACCCCGTAACTTTTTATGGTGTAAACAACTCAAATATGCAGTTGATTCGGAATCTATTCCCGAAACTACGCATCGCCGCACGCGGAACACTCATCAAAGTGCTCGGCGACGACAACGAAACTGCCGAATTTGAAGCAAAAATCAACGAACTCGTCGACTATTGCGTCAAATACAACAAACTCACCGAGGAAACCATCATCGACGTCATTAAAGGTCGCCCGCCTAAGGAACTGAAAATGGACGACGTGATTATTTTCGGCGTAAACGGCAAACCTATTCAAGGTAGGTCGGCAAATCAGCAACGGCTCGTCAAAGCTTTTAATGAATCCGACTTGACTTTTGCCCTCGGACCTGCCGGAACGGGAAAAACTTATGTAGCAATCGCACTCGCTGTTAAAGCGCTGAAAAATCGCGAAGTACGCCGCATAATTTTATCGCGTCCCGCAGTTGAAGCCGGCGAAAAACTCGGTTTCCTTCCCGGCGATATGAAAGACAAAATAGACCCGTATCTCCAACCGCTTTACGACGCCTTGGAAGATATGATTCCGCAAAACAAGCTGAAGGAGTATATGGAAACCAACGTAATCCAAATAGCACCTTTGGCTTTTATGCGCGGTCGCACGCTTAGCGATGCCGTCATCATTCTCGACGAAGCGCAAAACACCACTACGCATCAAATCAAGATGTTTCTCACCCGTCTTGGTATGAATGCCAAGATGATTATTACCGGCGACATCACGCAAATCGACTTGCCCCACTCCACGCAGTCGGGACTCGTCCATGCCCTTCGCGTTCTCAAAGATGTAAAAGGCATCAGTTGCGTTCAATTCGACAAGACCGACATCGTCCGGCATCACCTTGTGCAACGAATCGTCGACGCTTACGAGAAATACGACAATGCAAAAAAAGAATCTGACTCAACAACTATTGACAAAAAAACAATATAAGCATTATGGCAACTTTAGTTAAAACGGATTTCAATTTTCCGGGTCAAAAAAGCGTTTATCACGGCAAAGTTAGAGATGTCTACAACATTAACGACGACCTGATGGTGATGGTCGCCACCGATAGAATCTCCGCCTTTGATGTTATTCTTCCTAAAGGAATTCCCTACAAGGGGCAAGTGCTTAACCAAATCGCAGCATCGTTCCTCGATGCAACTGCCGACATCGTTCCTAACTGGAAACTCGCAACTCCCGACCCAATGGTAACCGTTGGACTAAAATGCGAAGGCTTTCGCGTGGAAATGATTATTCGCGGTTATCTGACAGGTAGCGCTTGGCGCGACTACCAAAACGGCTGCCGCTCTATTTGTGGTGTCGCTCTTCCCGATGGTATGCGCGAAAACCAAAAATTCCCGGAGCCTATTATCACGCCCACAACCAAAGCCGACGAAGGTCACGACCAAAACATTTCGAAAGAAGAAATCATCGCACAAGGAATCGTCGACCGCGACGACTACGAAACGATGGAACGCTACACCCGCGCACTCTTTGAGCGCGGTAGCCGAATCGCTGCCGAAAAAGGTCTGATTCTCGTCGACACAAAATATGAATTCGGCAAACGCGACGGCAAAGTGATTCTTATCGACGAAATCCACACCCCCGACTCCTCGCGCTATTTCTATGCCGACGGCTATCAAGAGCGTTTCGAAGCCGGACAACCACAACGTCAACTCTCGAAAGAATTCGTTCGTCAATGGCTCATTGACCACAACTTTATGGGCAAAGCCGGACAAACCGTTCCCGAAATGACCGACGATTATTGCAACACCGTTTCAGCACGCTACATCGAACTGTATGAGCACATTACAGGCAACAAATTCCAGCCCGACAACAGCTCCGACATCGCTGAACGCATTCGCAAAAACGTTACCGACTATTTATCTTCTTTAGAAGCATAATCACAACCATCTATGCGACACGTGAGGACATATGCAATCCTCATGTGTCGCATTCTAAAAACTACGTTTCGACAAACTATCGATGGAATATAAGGCAGAAAAAGTTACACCATACGGCTCCGACGAGTCGAAAACTCAACAAGTGCAAGAAATGTTCGACAGCATTGCGCCGGCTTACGACTTTATGAACCGTGCAATGACATTCGGCATCGACAAAATTTGGCGTCGCATCGCTGTCGGCAAACTTAAAGGGAAACCCGTCGATACAATCCTCGACGTTGCAACAGGCACCGGCGACCTTGCCTTCCTTCTATCGAAAAAACTGAAACCGCGAAAAATTAACGCAATCGACTTGTCGGAAGGTATGCTTTCGATTGCGCGCCAAAAATCGGAAAAGAAAGGAATTGACAACATTACTTTCGAAACAGGCAACTGCCTGGACTTGAAATATGCCGACAACACGTTCGATGCCATCACCGTAGCCTACGGCGTACGCAATTTCGAGCACCTCGACAAAGGCTACCAAGAAATGTATCGAGTGGCGGCAAAAGGCGCTTCGGTTTGCATTATCGAGCTTTCCACACCAGTCAACCCAATAGCATTGGCTCTTTACAAAGTCTACACACGAGGCATAATCCCCACGATTGGACGACTCGTGTCGCGCGACCGCCGCGCTTATACATACCTGCCCGAAAGCATCGCAGCAGTGCCTCAAGGCAAACAAATGCTGCAAATAATGCAAAACGCCGGATTCACGAACTGTCGACACTACCCGCTCACTTTCGGCGTTTGTACAATCTATATTGGAGAAAAACTTTAGACAATTATGGCAAAACGAAAAACATCACGTAGAACTAACAAAAGCCGACGCAAAACCAATTGGTCGCTCGGCAAAATATTCAGCATAGGACTAATAACCGTAGCAATAGTACTCGGTCTATACTATGCCGCACAGTATTACGAAGCACAATCAGCTAATAAAGCGCAAACAGCATCGATTGACGTCCAAAAATATTTCGACGTCAAGCTACCTATGAATCGTCAAGAACAACTGATAGAATACACCGGATTCTATGTGTCGTTCAACAAACAATACCACATACCCAATTACACCGTCTACGAACTCACGGCAAAAGAAGTGGAAGGCATCGAATCGCGCGCCAAATCGTTCGACCGCGACGAGAAAGTAGAAGGCTGCCCCTATCCCTCCGACTACACACGCTCCGGCTACGACCGAGGACACATGACCCCAGCAGCCGATATGAAATGGGACTACGACGCAATGCATCATTCGTTTTACATGACAAACATTTGTCCACAAGCACACTCGCTCAACAGCGGAGGATGGAAACGCCTCGAAGAGAAAATTCGCGATTGGGCAGTCCGCGACAGCGCACTCGTAGTCGTTACAGGACCGATACTCTCCGCCAACATGAAACGAATTGGCGGCGACGTAGCTGTCCCCAACCGATTCTTCAAAGCAATTCTTGCCCCATACGCAAACCCAATACGCGCCATCGGTTTTGTTTACAACAATGAAGGAGGACAAAAAGTCGTTGAACGTCAAGCCGTTTCTATCGATTTCATCGAACAAGAAACCGGATACGACTTCTTCAGCGCACTTCCCGACGACATAGAAACAGAAATTGAACAATCTTGCAACTACAAACAATGGAACAACTAAGAGCACTCGACGATACAATCTGCGCAATATCAACACCTCCCGGCATCGGCGGAATTGCCGTCATTCGCGTTAGCGGCAGCAATGCCATACCCATCGTCGGCAAAGCATGGCGAGGCGTCGACCTTGCTGCAGCAAAATCGCACACAGCCCATCTCGGCACAATCGTCGACACCGACCAACGTCCGCTCGACCAAGTAGTTGCCACAATCTTCCGCGCGCCACACACCTTCACCGGCGAAGACGTCATCGAAATCTCTTGCCACGGCTCAGTGTGGATACAACAACAAATCGTAGCGACACTCATCGCTTACGGATGCCGCGCAGCAACAGGCGGAGAATTTACACGCAGAGCGTTCATGAACGGCAAAATCGACCTTTCGCAAGCCGAAGCAATCGCCGACGTCATCGCATCGTCGTCGAAAGCCGCACACAAGATTGCCATAAGCCAAATGAGAGGCGACTTCAGAAAAATGATACAATCACTTCGCGATACACTTCTCGAATTTTGTGCCCTTCTGGAACTCGAACTCGACTTCTCCGAAGAAGAAGTCGAATTTGCCGACCGCCAAAAACTCACCGACGACGCCACACACATACACAACACACTGACCCGGCTCGCATCATCGTTTAAAACCGGTGACGCAATCAAAAACGGTTTCCCCGTTGCCATCGTCGGCGAAACAAACACCGGTAAATCAACCCTACTCAACCGCTTGCTCCGCGACGACCGCGCACTCGTAAGCGACATCCGCGGAACCACCCGCGACACAATCGACGGAACAATAACCATCGACGGAATACTCTTCCGATTCATCGACACTGCCGGTATTCGACAAACAACCGACGCCATCGAAAATCTCGGAATCGAACGAGCATTTCAGAAAATCGACCAAGCACAAATCATCATTTGGCTAATCGACACATCTGCACCAATCGAACAAATCGATACGCTTGCACAACAAATATTGCCACGTTCCGCCGACAAAAAAATCATCGCCGCAATCAACAAAATCGACATTGCCGACGCCGACCGAATCGAAGCAATCCAAGCCCGGATTCGCCAACTCGCCCCTGAGGCAGCGATAGCACACATTTCGGCAAAAAACGGCATCAACATCGAGCAATTAGAGACACTCATCGCCCGTACCGCACAAGGCGACTATGCACAATCCGACATAGTCATCACCAACGCACGCCATTACGAAGCCCTCACCCTTGCCGCACAATCAATCGAGCGCGCCATCGACGGCTTACGTTCCGGCATCTCCGGCGACTTCGTTGCACAAGACATCCGCGAAACAATCCACCACCTATCATCAATCACCGGCGAAATAACCACCGACCAAATCCTCGGCACAATATTCAGCCGCTTCTGCATCGGAAAGTAAGTTTTAGATTAACATTCATGTTATGGATGCATTATCACATTTTCGTTCGCTCGACGAATTGATACGCGCCCTCGACAGGGAGCGAAAACTTCTTCATGCGCTCTTTCAAGATAGGAAACGGCTATCGTTTCGCTATGAACTTGCTCGTGAATTATCGAGCAAAAAGGAGGAAAGCTTGGAGTTTTTGCGCCGATACGGCATCATCCGCGAAAATAATGACTTTATAGAGTTAGAGGATGTCTATATGTCCTTCTTCGAAGAGGTACTCGAAGTAAACGAAGAAATCAACGTAGCGAGTGTAAAAGAAAGTATCAATTCACTAAACGAAGCAATCGACTATTTCCTCACCGAAAACAATCGCAACAGAAAATACGGCTACTTGCGCGACGTGAAGCGTATGCTACGTAAAATTGCGTTGACAACATTGAGAAATGTCATCGACCTGAAACGCAACATTGACAACACCTATAAAAACGAGCCAACTTTCGCCATCAAGAAAAAAAAGCTGGTACATCTCGACGAAAAGCGACGCGACATTGCTACAATGATAAACGAATGTGAGCGAGTGATTGACGAAAAACAGACAACTTTCTTTATGATTGCCATGGATGTGCAACTGAAAGAGATTGTTACCGATGTAAAGTTGCAATTGCGAGAGGTATATCACAACCTTTTGGAGCTTGACCGTCAGATTATCAACTACTTAAACTTAATAGAATATCAGAATAGGCTATTCCAAAAAGTGCAAAAGCTGAAATACTTGCACGACCAAATGCTATTGGAAACGAACACCGACGTTAGGGTAAAACTCTCAGAAAGAAACCCGATATGGATGGAACCGCGTCCACGCTATCAGCTAAAGGTTTCGCTTTCAATGCTTCGTAATTCGGAAGAAGGTCTGAAAATAGTACAAGAGATTGCCAAGGGAAAAGGCAGTAGCCGTTTAAGAAAAGGCAACTTGGCAGAACCATTAACTGCTGAAGAACTCACCGAGCAACGACAATGGCAAAAAATTGTCGATATTAGTGAGGTAAAAAATGCTTTTATGGCATCCGGCGACCACCTTTTCCATTTCGTCATGAATTATTCCAACTATCCGGAACCTCAGGATGAAGAATCAAAGTTGGTTATTTTCTGCCAAATTGCGACGCAATATCTTGACGAATTGCAGATTACTGAAGAATACCGTCGATTTGCAGACATAGAGTATCCACTGATTTATCCTAATAGACGAAACTGACAAGTGCTTATCAAAAACGATTTAAAATATGCGTTATACCAAAGAAATATTCGACATACTAAGCAAGGGTGGCTTTATATCCCGGAACTCTATATCTCAATTGCATTCGCACATTTACGATGCAATTGAAGACGACTACGAAAGCTATCTGGAGTACTTCCGTGGCATTGGATTCCAACTTGAAGTCGGTAATGGCTACTACTATTTCTCCAGAACAGAGAACAAGGTTGAACTTGCCGACAAAGTGCAACGTCTTGCTCTTTGGATTGACCGTGTAGATTTCCTAAAGACATTCAACAACATCTTTGGACCGGGGTTCTCCTTCCGTAAATCAAACATTTTGGAAAAATTCTCAAGCGACATTGAGTTGAAAGAGAAGGCACGCAACCTATACCCTGAATTAAAAACCAACGACGATAAAATTGATAAACTTATAACCGACTTGGAACGGCTTGGCTTTGTGGAGTTGGAAAACGAGCTCGACGGTACCTACAAAGTAACCTCCGCGTTCCATTACATCGAAGAACTGATAGATTGTCTCACCATAATTGAAACAGAAGAAGAATGAGAGCTTTAAGAAAAATCATATTCATAAACAGTGCCAACATTCGTTATGCTGAGGTAAAGTTGGACGGAAACGTACACTTTATCGGCACACAAGGAGTGGGTAAAAGTACTCTTCTACGGGCTATTTTATTCTTCTACAATGCCGACAAACTTCATTTGGGCATCCCGAAAGAAATGAAGTCGTTCGACGAATTCTATCTACCTAATGCCAATTCTTATATGGTCTATGAGGTGGAACATGAAAATGGTCCTTTCTCTATCCTGGTATTTCGTTCATCCGGAAGGGCGTGCTATCGATTTGTGGATGCACCCTTTCAGAAGGAATGGTTAGTAGATGAATATGGCGAAGTTACAGCAGAGAGCAAGGTAATACGCGAAAGGCTCAACGGTGTCTTTATGTCTAAGATAATCGACCGTTACGAACAATTTCGCGACATCATCTATGGCAACCGACAGGCTGTCGCCAAAGATTTTGCTCGGTTCCAACTGATGGAGACCAACCGCTATCAAAACATTCCTCGCAGCATACAAAACGTATTCCTAAATTCACGTCTGGACGCCAACTTCATCAAAGAAATCATTATACGGTCGATGAGTGAAGATGAGGCAAATATCGATTTGGGGTATTTCCGTCGTCAAGTGGCTGACTTTGAACAAGAATACCGCGACATATCATGCTGGTACAAACTGAATCAAAAGGGAGAGTCGGTTGTAAGAAAACAAGCTGAAACCGTAGTGAAAGCCTACCACGAATTGCTCTACAAGAAACAACAGATTATAGATTTGTGCTGTGAACTTAAATATGCCGAACGCTCATCACGAGAGCGACTTCCGCTTATCGTTGATAAGATAGAAAAACTTGTTCAAGATCAAGATAGGCAGAGACGATTGCTCAAAGAACTCCGAAATAAATATGATGCCGAAAAAACGAGTCTTAACCAACAGCAAGGTGTTGTAAACGACAAATTGAAACGTCTGAAAGAACGTCGCGACTTCTATGACAAAGAGCAAATTGAAGAAGTAATAAAACGATGCGACAAGGAGCAATCCCTAAAAGCAGAATTGGACTCACTCAAAGAGCGGCTCTCAGAGCTAACTGCACAATTCAACGACATCACAATAAAATATAAGGCAATTCGTCAAAACGTCGAGAACGAATTGGAAACCTTTAAACACGCACAACAGGAGCGCATCTTTTCTGAAAGTCAAGCCAAACAAGATGCTGATGCACGGCTTCTGAACGACTACGACAAAGCACTCTCGGAGATTGAATGCGCTTTTGCCGATAAGATAGAATTGGCTTCGGCTACAATAGAAAATATAAAGTCGGAGCAGAACGATTGTGATAAAGAGCTATTGAAACTAAAGTATCTCAATCCATTCAAAGAGGAAAAAGATAACCTGACCAAGCAACTGAACGAACTAAGTATAAAAGAGAAAGAACTTACAGGAGTTGTCGCATCAAAAACGGCGGAGATAAACAGTCTGCAAGC
>JAQXVL010000084.1 GCA_029224905.1 Bacteroidales bacterium | reverse complement strand
ACGCCGTCGTCGATTACGCTGTTGCATGAGAAACACCCGAGGGTTGCCGTCAAGGCGACGAGCGCCTTGACAGCAAACTTAGGTGAATATAGACTTTTCAGTCTCATTGAAAATGATTTTTTATTAGAATTCGATATTGTTGAGGCGAACTACCCACTTAGCAACTTTGACAACAACTTTGAAGTAGTAGTCGTTTGTTTCGTCGGGGTCGTTAGGATCTACCGGATCCGGATCGGGGTCAGTGCTCTTAGTCGGGTGACCATATTTCGAGATGTTTGTAACAGCAAGTTTGTAGACGTTGTTACGAACGATGTCGAATTCCATGTGACCCATAACGCGGTTGTCACCATTGTCATTGTGACGTACCCAGTAGTAGTACAAACATTCGTAGTTACCATCAACCGGAGAATAACCAATGAAGCCACCTTTAGCCTTTGCTTCTGCATTGGGCTCTACACCGTCAGCAAGACCTGCACATGCGCGGTTGTAACCTGCCAAAAGCGCAATCTTCTTTGCGTCGCCTGCCGGGTTAGCAATTGTTGCTTTCACGTCGTCCCAAGTACCGTAGCATACGTTGTCGAAGATATAGATTGTTTTGCCTGCTGCCATCGATGCTGCAAGAGCTGTGCCCGGAGCTGCTGTCAAACGTGCTTTGAAGACGATACCGGTTGTGATACCGTTCTTTTGATTTGCATAGCTGGGAACAAGACCGTCACCGCTACCACCAATTACCGGCGGAATGATGTTCTCTGTCAAATAACGCCATACTTTGTAGTCACCTTCGTATTTGTCGTCTGTTGTGAGAGTGTTAAGGTCTGTCCAGTTGAGAGTCGACAAGTCAGTCATCGGATAGAGCATAGGTGCATAAGCGCCACCTGTGTACGCCAATTTGTCTGCACAGTCGTAACCTACAACCCAGTTAGATGCTTTTTCGCGACCGCCGCGAACTGCACCGTTCATTGTGCCGTCCATCGATACGCGTTTCCACATATAGAAGTCGTTGTTCATGTTAACCGGAGCGGCTGCTACGAGTTGGATGTTGAGTTGACCGTCAAGCGAAGGATATTTGTTCTCCGCCTTTTCTGCTTTGTAGTCTACACGTGCCACTGTACGCTCTACGTTGAAGATACCGAGGTTAAGAGGATTGGTCTTAACATTGTATTGAGCAAGCGTGCGTGCATCCGGCATTGTAAACTCGATAGCAGTATCATCGTCTGCATTTGTCATCCAGAAATGACCTGCATTTGCCGGTTGGCCTTCTGCTGTCAAAAGGTCTTCTGCAAGAGCAGCGCCCTTTACTGTCGAATAAAGTGCATCTGTGTTAAGGTTATCTACAGTTGTGTTGCAAACAATGTATACATGATAAGTTGCCTCAGGTACGAGGTCTTTTGAGTTGAACGATGCTACATAAGTATCTGTTGTAGCTTTGTCGATTTGGTTTGCAATAACCTTCAAGCTTCCATCTGTCGAAGCCAAGAAGATTTGGCAACTCGAGATTGCATTTTCTGCATCTGTACCAACTTCTACAGAGTCGGTCGATACATATTCGCCATTTTCTGTTGTAGCGGAACGGGTATCAACTCCGTTTTGAACTTTGAAAGACAAATAGACTTGTTCGCCTTCAGCCTCTCCACCTTTAACGGTCGGGTCATCATTGTTACAGCTTGCAAAGCCGCCAACAAGAATCGCGCCTAATACTAAACTAAAAAACTTTTTCATATTAAAACGAAATTTAATGTTGTTATTTTGTATTATTTAATCAAATTATATTCCCTAAGTTCGTCGAGCGTAGCCTTTGCTTGAGGCACGGAGCCCTTCACGCTTTCGAAGATTGCCGCTGCGCCGACATAGTCCTTTTTGAGGGCTTTATAGATGCCGCGTGCATATTCCGCTTCGGGGCTGTTGCCTGCCTTGGCAAGGTAGCGCTCTGCCGCTTTCATATCACCTTTGCTCATTGCCGTATTGGCTGCGTTGAGATTAGCCGTTGCATCTTCCGGGAACATGCGAACTGCCACTTCAAACACTTCATTATAGTCGTCGCTGCCAGGCTCGTAGGTGCGTGCCGCCATAAACAACTCGTTGAGACTCAACTTCTGCGGACGTTCTTTCATCACGCGCTTGATTTCTTCAACGTCGCTGTAGTTGCGGATGGTGTAATCGATTTTGTAATCGCTGTGACGCAATGCCGGATAGCAGTTGTGCAACAAGAATTTATATTCGTCGGGATAAGTAATCTTCAAATAGTATTCCTTATTATCGGGCTCGCGTTTGCTGTCGATAATGTCGAGAATCTGTTGACGATGCTCGAGGCTCGATGCATCGACGTAGCGGCGCAAGCCTTCCCAGTCTTCAGGTTCGTACGACGTCTTGATGAAGCCTTCCGGGAAGTTGTAAAGCTCACTGACGTAGTCGCACAACGCTTTCGTTCTGCCCTTTGCCAAGCGCGTATTGTTCGAATACGGACTCTCGGGCGATGCGAAACCTTTGATTGATATCGACTTAACGGTTATGTCGCTGTCGTTCTTTACAGAGTCGATGGTTGCCAAGATTTTGGCAATCTCACGCTTGTTTTCGCGATACGTCGGGCGGATGTCGGTGGTCGACACCACGAAGTCGATAAATGCTTGGCCCTTAAGTTCGCGGTTCTTTGCCGGCTCTGCTACCGGGGTGACGAACGCAAACTTCGGCTCGTAGGTATACTCGCGGTAGCCGCCGAGCGCGCCGAGCTGGTCTTTCTCAATGTTGCTGCAGCAGCCATAGTCGCGGCGCTCTACTACGAGTTTCGACCCGTTCATCCACGGCTGATAGTCTACGCTCTCCGAATACGTCACCGTTTCGGGCGCATCTTTGCTCTGATATGCCATCTCGCCGTCGCCGCCGAGCGCGGTCTCGTTGCGTTGATAGTAGATGTAACGCTTGCGGCCGTAGACTGTCACCGACGTAAGGTCGAGCGAATCACGTCCGTTCACCAAGCGCGGCGTAATCACAACCGCACGGTTTTTCGGCACGTCGAGCTCCTTCAAGTCGAGCGTCATGTCGACGTTCAGCGTATTGTATTCTTTCTCTATAGCAAGATTGCTCACTTTTACGCCGTCAACCACCGGTTGCTCGGCTTTCGCTGTGCCGCAGATTGCCATCGCGGCTGCAATTATGAGGATATATCGTTTCATCGTCATTGTGTTTTAGAATAAATAGACAAAACCGATTTCAGCCTTCGTAGGACCGAAATAGTGGTGGTCCTTGTCCGACTCTATCTTGCTGTCGCACGTCGTACATCTGTACTTGTCAAACTTCGTATACGCATAGCCGATTCCGAGCTCGAACTCCAGGTTAAAGTGCTTCGACAGCGCCACGGCATAACCCGCGCCGACACCGGCTCCGACAAACCAACCCTGGACGCGATTTTCGCCCAGCGGTGACAAGTCCGTTCCCAAAAAATCAATGCTGTTGTCAAGTCCGCCTCCGACGTTATACTGTCCGCCGTGCGCATGTACGCCGAGGAACCATCCCTGGAAGCGGTCGCAGAACCAATAGCGTGCCTCCGGCTGAACCATCCAATGCTTCCATTGGCGCTGATGCGAGAATTTCCAGCCGTTGTAGTCACCCGACACGTCCAATGTCCACTTGGGCGCTAAACCTACCTCAACGCCTGCGTTGATATTCATCAATGCGTCGTAGAGAAGGTTCGTCTTGATGGCTACCTCTTGGCACTTCATCTCAGTGCTAAATAGTAAGCCCATTATCAGGACTATACAGAATTTCAGTTTCATTCTTCCCATATATTGTTATTATTTATGTCAAACAAATCGTATTTTAGGTTAAATTATATCCAATTACTAAATAATATCCCTATTTTTGTTATAATTTTCAACCTTTCGAGGTGATAACTCACCCAAAAAGCAGTACAAAGAAAAATGTTTTTTATCCTTAAAACAAATCTTTTAACATAAAGTTTTATTACACTTTAGTTAAATATTGTTAACTATACACTTCATGATAAATTTTCTGTCAAAATTGCACAATCGCAAGTACTTCTTTTATACCTTACCCATCCACTCCACGTCCATCTCTGCTCGCTACCGCAGCCGTGTCGTAGATACGGCTGCGGTGGCTGTGCCGGAGGTACAGCTATTGTGGGTAACCCCACGTTCAGCCTCGAAGAGGCTTAACGTGGGGACAGTACTACTAAGATATCCATCGAGCTTCGGAGATGCTCGGTTGTGATAGCATAGACGGATGCCGATATATACAGTGGATTCCACATTCACTATCACGACAGGACCTCCAAGGTTCGCACACACTATATCGCTCACTTACCCCTTACCCCTTACCCCTTACCTCTTACCACTTACCTCTCACCATCTTTTCCGTCAAAAAAACTTGCAAACCACCCGACTTTATTGTAATTTCGCATTACCAAAAACAAAAACTTTACACATTATTATATAATATGGACATTTTCGAAGCCGAAATCGACTGGCTACGCCGAGAAATAAACAAGCACAACCACAACTACTACGTGCTCAATTCGCCCACAATTTCCGACCGCGAATTCGACGATATGCTCAAACGTCTCGAAACCCTCGAAGCCGAGCACCGCGAGTTTTTCGACCCGCTGTCGCCCACTCAACGCGTCGGCAGCGACATCTCCTCCGGATTCCGTCAGGTGGCGCACCACACTCCCATGCAGTCGCTCGGCAACACTTATTCCATCGAAGAAGTCGAAGAATTCGTCCGCCGTTGCCGCGCAAGCCTCGCCGGCAACGACATAACCATCGTCGGCGAAATGAAATACGACGGCACATCGATTTCGCTTACCTACGAAGCCGGACGCCTCGTCCGCGCCGTTACTCGCGGCGACGGCACAAAAGGCGACGACGTCACAACCAACGTCAAGACAATCCGCAGCATCCCACTCCAACTCGAGCCGGGCGATTGGCCCGACACCTTCGAAGTGCGCGGCGAAATACTCATGCCCTGGAAGTCGTTCGACGCACTCAACCGCGAACGCGCCTACAACGAAGAGCCGCTCCTCGCAAATCCGCGAAACGCCGCCGCAGGCACACTCAAGACACTAAATCCCGCCGAAGTGGCGCGACGCAACCTCGACGCTTACTTCTACTTCCTCGTCGGCGACGACCTCCCCTTCGACAACCATTGGGACAGCCTCCAAGCCATGAAACGATGGGGATTCAAAGTGTCCGACCACGCAAAAATTCTTCATACTATCGACGAAGTCAAGGCTTTCATCGACTATTGGGACACCGAACGCAAGCACCTCGAAGTAGCTACCGACGGACTCGTCTTCAAAATCAACAACTACGCCGACCAACGCACTCTCGGCAGCACAGCTAAGTCGCCGCGTTGGGCTATCGCTTACAAATTCCAAGCCGAGCGCGCACTCACGAAGTTGCGCTTCGTCTCGTTCGAGACCGGTCGAATGGGCGTAATTACCCCGGTTGCTAACCTCGAGCCGGTACTCCTCAGCGGTACCATCGTCAAGCGCGCTTCGCTCCACAACGCCGACATCCTTCGCCAACTCGACATACACCTGGACGACTACCTGTACGTCGAAAAAGGCGGCGAAATCATCCCCAAAATCGTCGGCGTCGACCTCTCGCAACGCCGTCCCGACAGCCGTCCCGTCGAATTTGTCACGCACTGCCCCGTCTGCGGAACTCAGCTCGTCCGCGCCGAAGGCGAAGCCGCTTGGGTTTGCCCAAACCGAAACGGCTGCCGTCCGCAAATCACCGGACGCATCGAGCACTTCGTCAGCCGTAAGATGATGGACATCGACGGTATCGGCGAAGAAACCGCCGAACAACTCTTCGCCGTCGGGCTCGTAAAAAACATCGCCGACATCTACGACCTCACCGAAGACCGCCTCGAAATTGTCGGCCGCGTCGGCGAACTTACCTCGCGTCGCATCATGCGAGGCATCGAAGCATCCAAGCAAGTGCCCTTCGAACGCGTCGTTTTCGCCCTCTCGATTCCTAACGTCGGCGAAACCGTCGCAAAGAAAATCGCATACGCAATGGTCGACATCGACCGCCTCATGAACGCCGACGTCGAAACGCTTACTTCTATCGACGAAATCGGCAACGTCATCGCCGAAAGCGTCATCGATTACTTCAGCGACCCCGACAACCGCCAAATCGTCGAACGCCTCCGCGCAGCCGGACTCCAAATGGCTATCAGCCCCGAAGCACGCGCCGCCGTCTCCGACCGTCTCAAAGGCAAAAGCATCGTCATCAGCGGAGTATTCCAACACCATTCGCGCGACGAATACAAAAAACTTATCGAGCAAAACGGCGGCAAAAACGTCTCGTCTATCTCGCGAAAAACCGACTACGTCCTCGCCGGCGACAATATGGGTCCCGCAAAACTCCAAAAAGCCAACGACCTCGGCATAAAAATCATCAACGAAGACGAATTCTTAAAACTCATCGAATGAACACTAATCAACGAAAATTCCCTATAGGACAAGCGCTTACAAGCCTTGCGCTACTTCTCGTCGGCGGTCTGATTCTCACGGCTCTGCTCACCGGCTTTGCCATTGGCAGACTCAACACAATCACCGCCATGCAACTCAGCATCGCCGCACAAGACGTGCTGACATTCGCCATGCCCGCCGTCGTCGTAGCCCTCATCTACGCCGCCAAACCTTTGCAATTCCTCGCCGTCGACAGCCGTCCACGCCTCGTCGACCTCGCTCTCATGCTGGGCATCTACGTCGCATCGATTCCGCTCGTCAACTACCTCGTGTCGCTCAACGAAGCAATCGCCCTGCCCGACTGCCTCAGCAGCCTCGAGCAAGCACTCAAAAACGCCGAAGAAAACGCACGCGCCATCACCGAAACTATGCTCGCGTCGCACGAAATGCCCGGATTCGCCATAACCCTCCTCACAATGTGCGTCCTCACAGGCATCGGCGAAGAAATCTTCTTCCGCGGCGCATTACAAGGAATCCTCGGCGAACGCATCCGCTCGCCGCACACAGTCGTATGGGTTTCCGCACTGATTTTCAGTATGTTCCACATGCAATTCTACGGCATCATCCCACGCACGGTCATCGGCGCTATGCTCGGCTACGCACTGGTCTACAGCCGCTGCCTATGGGTACCCGTCATCGGTCACGCTGTCAACAACGCCGTCGCAGCACTCCTCCAAGCATACCAAATCGACGAGAAGACACTCATCCCCGGCACGGCAGCCGACTCCATCCCCATCCTCCCACTGCTCAGCCTCGCCGCCTGCGCCGCACTAATCATCATCTGGCACCGCCGAGCATCCCACCGTCCGGCAATTCCACGCAGCCCGGCTGCCGATTAACCTCTTAACCTTATAACCTCTTAACCGCGCCGCAGGCGCCCCTCAATGTCGCGCCTCGGTGCGACCGAATAGCCGTGCGGAATTAATCGGGTTAGCGCCAAGATGCTAGCTCGAAGAGCTTGCTGTACTCCGTTAACCCCATCTTGCCGCTTGCGGCTAGGTGGGGAAGCCGCTGACAATCAACCCAATGAGCTAAATTGTATAGATTTTGCTCATTGGCAATGCTAAGTCGAAGACTTTGCAAGTCAAATCATCATCGTCTACACGGTCGCACCCATTCGGCAATTCCACGCAGCGCGGCTGCCGATTAACCTTTTATCCCACAGCCTTTTACATTTTTTCAAGAAAAAATTTTACCTTTTATTTTGCATATATTGATTTTTCGTTATAACTTTGCATCGCAAAAAACAAAAGCACCCGCTTCAGTAGCTCAGTTGGTTAGAGCACATGACTGTTAATCATGGGGTCGTTGGTTCAAGCCCATCCTGAAGCGCAAAAATTTGCTTCAATAGCTCAGTTGGTTAGAGCACATGACTGTTAATCATGGGGTCGTTGGTTCAAGTCCATCTTGAAGCGCATACGGAATCGCTCAGCGATTCCGTTTTTGTTTATACATCATCTCTTACCCTTGCACCGCACCCATGGTAGGTCGCAGCAAGCCACGACCCTACTGCGCTGATAATCAAAAAAACATAAATAAACATCAACCCCATCAGGCTATCACACGCAGCGAAAGCTGCCGATTAACCTTATAACCTCCTAACCGCACGTCAGCGCCGCATAACCGCAGCGCTGCTGCCGATTAACCGCACCTAAAGTGCCGAATAACCGCGCGTCAGCGCCGAATAACCGCATCGCCGGATGCCGAATAACCGCAGCGTCAGCGCCTCCTAACCGCGCCGAGGGCGCTTCTCTCACCTCTAAAAAATGTCGTTTACGCATTTTTTATCCGCCGAACCGATTATTTTTGCCAATAAAAGTGTAAATTTGCACTCAAACGAGAATTTAATGAAAGCGACCGAGCCCAAAAGCATCGGAGAAATTCTTAACGAATTCCTCGACCCCGCAAAACTCGACGACAACATCAACGCTCGTCGTCTCGAAGCGCTTTGGGGCGAAGTCGTCGGCCCATACATCAACCGGCAAACCGTGCGCCGCTACGTGGCAAGACGAGTCCTGCACGTCATCATCCGTTCCGCTACCCTTCGCAACGAACTGATGATGAATCGCTCAGCCCTCGTCCGCCGACTAAACGATGCTACCGGTGCCGACATTATCGACGACATTACTTTCTCTTAGGAGGTTAAAATTATGACTGACAACAAATCTTTATGCAAAAACGACGCGCCGGCGTTCCGTCACTCAATCCCGGTACAAATGCGCTTCAACGACATCGACGTGCTAAACCACGTCAACAATTCCGTCTATTTCTCCTACTACGACCTGGGCAAATCAGCTTATTTCACAACGATTAAGCACGGCTTGGTCGACTGGGACAAAATCGACGTCGTTGTCGCCAACGTAAACTGCAACTTCATCGCTCCGATTTATTTCGGCGAACCCGTTTCGGTCGTTACTCGCGTCGAAGCGATTTTCAACAAGAGTTTCAAGCTCCATCAACGCATCGTCAACACCGTCAACGGACAAATCAAAAGCGAATGTTCGACCATTATGGTCAGCATCGACTCGTCGACCGGCTCGGCTGTCCAACTCTCACAAGCCTGGATTGCCGCAATAACCGCCTACGAGGGCCACAACCTTTTAGAAAGCCACCCTACTGATTCAGAATAAATTAGCACAATGACAGACATCAAACAAACCATGCGCGATATCCTCGCCGCCGAAAGCCGTGCCGTGGCGAACATCCCCGTAACTTCGGGATACGAACAAGCAATCAGCCTCATCGTCGAACACGTCTGGAACGGCGGCGCCAAGCTCATCACTTCCGGCATGGGAAAAGCCGGACAAATCGCGATGAACATCGCCACGACGTTCTCTTCGACGGGAATTCCCGCAGTCTTTCTTCACCCCAGCGAGGCGCAGCACGGCGACCTCGGAGTGATGCAACCTAACGACATCATGCTCCTGCTCTCCAACTCCGGCAAAACCCGCGAAATCATCGAACTCGTCGACCTCGCCCGCAATATGAACCCCGACCTCAAAATCATCGTAATCACCGGAAACAGCGACAGCGAACTCGCTCACGCCGCCGACGTTACCCTTTGGACAGGCGCCGCCGACGAAGTGTGCCCCCTCGGGCTAACACCGACAACTTCGACAACGCTGATGACCGTTATCGGCGACGTACTCGTCGTCGGCACGATGAAAACAACCGGGTTCACCAAAGAAATGTACGCAATGCGCCACCACGGCGGTTACCTCGGCAAAAAAAGCCGCGGCGAAAACAATCAATAAGATGAAAAAAGTTATAGCAATCGGGCAATCCGTCCTCGACATCATCCACCTCGACGGGCGACCAACCGCATCGTTCACCGGCGGACGAATCGCCAACATGGCAGCCTCGCTCGGCCGCTGCGGAATCGACGTCGAATACGTCAGCGAATGCGCCACCGACAGCGTCGGCGACATGGTAGTCGACTTCCTCAACCGCAACGGCGTCGGAACAGCGTCGGTCGACCGCTTCACCGAAGGTCAATCGCAAGTGTCGCTAATCTTCCGAACCTCCGACGGCGCCGAACGCTACTCGGAATACGTCAACTACCCCTCGTCGCGTTTCGACGTCCTCTGGCCGCGCATCGACGAAGGCGACATCGTGGTCTTCGGCTCCTACTTCGCCATCGACGACAACCCTCGACGCGGTCTGCTCGAACTGCTAAACTACGCTCAACAGCGAAAAGCCATAATCGTATATCTTCCCGGATTTCAGCCGCAACTATGCCCGCGAATCACTCGCGTCATGCCGGCTATCCTCGAAAACCTCGAACTCGCCGACATCGTCATCGCACGCCAATCCGACATGGAAAAAATCTTCGGCAAAAGCGATTCAACGCAAGTCTACAAAGACCACATCCTCTTCTACTGCCCCAACTTCATCTTCATGGACAGCAACAACCGCATCGACGTACACACCCCGAGCGGAAACATCTCGGCAGCACTTTCCGCTGCCGAAAACAACCGACTCGGCAAAGACGCATCCTTCGCAGCAGGCATCGTCTACGGGCTACTCAAAGAAGATGTTTTGCTCAGCAGCGTCAACAGCCTCAGCGCCGACGCTTGGAAGCGAATCGTCGACACCGCTACCGATTTCGCCGCCGACTCTATCACCTCCGGAGAAAACGTCATCACCCCCGCCTTCGCCCGCTCACTCTAACCACAACTATAACTTGTCCGACCCATCCGACCCATCGAACCCGTCTGACAGGTCCGACGGAGCACCTCTCACCTCCGACCACTACACGCGCGTCAGCACCGATTAACCGCGCGAGAGCGCCGATTAAACCCTTAACCTCTTAACCGCGCCGAAGGCGCTTCTCCCACCTTAATTAATAGGTTTTTTGCCTAATTCCAAAATTTTACCTAATTTTGCGCCGCAAAAACAAAGAAAATACAGTTGGTATGCCAAAAAATTTAGTAATCGTGGAGTCTCCCGCCAAGGCCAAAACCATTGGCAAGTTTCTGGGTAAAGACTACGAAGTACTTTCGAGTTACGGTCACATCCGCGACTTGAAAAAGAAAGAATTCAGCATCGACATCGACGACAACTATAAGCCGATTTACGAAATACCCTCCGACAAAAAAGAACTCGTAAAAACGCTCAAAGCCGAGGCTAAGAAAGCCGATATGGTGTGGCTCGCTTCCGATGAAGACCGCGAAGGAGAGGCTATCGCCTGGCACCTCTACGAAGTGCTCGGACTTACACCTCAAAAAACGCGGCGCATCGTTTTTCACGAAATCACTAAAAACGCTATCCTTAACGCTATCGAAAACCCGCGCGACATCGACATCAACCGCGTCAACGCTCAACAAGCGCGACGCGTGCTCGACCGTATCGTCGGCTTCGAACTCTCGCCCGTGCTCTGGAAGAAAATCAAGCCCGCACTCTCTGCAGGCCGCGTCCAAAGCGTTGCCGTGCGTCTTATCGTCGAACGCGAGAAGGAGATTAAGTCGTTCAAAAGCGAACAATACTACCGAATCGTTGCCGAATTTACTACCGACGACAACCACGTGCTTCACGCCGAACTGAGCAAACGCATCGCCGACCGAAGCGAAGCCGAAGCGCTCCTCAACGACCTCGCCGGCGCCGATTTCGCCATCAGCGACATCTCCGTCAAGCCCGTAAATCGCTGTCCGGCGCCGCCTTTCACAACGTCGACACTCCAGCAAGAAGCATCCCGAAAGCTGGGCTTCTCGGTGTCGCAAACGATGATGGTCGCGCAGAAACTCTACGAATCGGGACACATCACCTACATGCGTACCGACTCCGTTAACCTCTCGTCGCTCGCACTCGGCACGATTTCGTCGGAAATCAAGCAATCTCTCGGCGATAAATACTACAAGCATCGCAACTATCATACCACCTCAAAAGGCGCTCAAGAGGCGCACGAAGCCATTCGCCCAACCTACATCTCAAAACGCGAAATCGACGGCACCGCGCAGGAAAAACGCCTATACGAACTCATCTGGAAGCGCACTATCGCTACGCAAATGGCTGACGCCATCTTCGAAAAAACCAACATCGAAATCGCCATCAGCAACCGCGCGGAGCACTTCATGGCGACCGGCGAACGCCTCGTGTTCGACGGTTTCTTGAACGTCTACAAAGAGTCGACCGACGACGATACGCTTACTTCCGAAAACAAAGAAGATTCCGACGCTCTTCTTCCGCAACTCGGTGCCGGCGAGAGCCTTAACCTCAACTCTTGCGAAGCCGCTCAACGCTTCTCGCAGCAGCCGCCACGCTATTCTGAGGCTATGCTCGTCAAAAAGCTCGAAGAACTCGGCATCGGTCGTCCGTCGACCTACGCGACAACCATCTCTGCCATACAAAACCGCGGATACGTCGAAAAAGGCGAAAAGCCCGGCGTGCGCCGCTCATACGAGGTGTTGACGCTCTCCGACGGCAAAATCAAATCGTCGAAGAAAACAGAAACAACAGGCGCCGAAAAGGGAAAATTCCTGCCCACGGATATCGGCGTCGTGGTCAACGACTTCCTCATGGAATATTTCCCCGACATCATCGACTTCAACTTTACCGCCAACGTCGAAGAGAAATTCGACGACATCTCGCAAGGAAAATCGCAGTGGAACGAGCAGATTGCCGATTTCTACTCTATCTTCCATCCCGAAGTCGAGAAAATCTCAAAACTCCGTCTGGAGCACAAAGTCGGCGAACGAATCCTCGGTAAAGACCCCAAATCGGGCAAAGACGTTTCCGTAAAAATCGGCCGTTTCGGTCCTATCGTACAAATCGGTAGCGCCGACAGCGACGAAAAGCCGCAATTCGCTTCCCTCCTCAAAGGGCAGTCGATCGACACAATTACCCTCGACGAAGCCCTCAAACTCTTCGAACTCCCCCGCGACCTCGGCACTTACGAAGGCGCCGACGTCATCGTTGCCATCGGCAAATACGGTCCATACGTCAAGCATAACGGCACTTTCGTCTCAATCCCCAAAAGCCTCACGCCGCAAACAATCACCCTCGACGATGCCATCGAGCTCATCAAGGGAAAAGCCGAAGCGGCTAAGAAAAAATTGGTCAAGAAATTCGACGAAGAGCCCGAACTCGAGATTCTCAACGGTCCCTACGGAACTTACATCGCCTACAAGAAAAAGAACTACAAGATTCCGAAAGGCACTGACGCTGAATCGCTTACCCTCGACGATTGCAAAAAAATCATCGAAGAATCGGCTAACACGCCCAAAAAGCCCCGCCGCACAAAACGCTCTTAGCTCTGCAATTTTTTATTAACTATGGTAAACTCTACTAAACATCCTAAAGGTCTCTACGTACTCTTCCTCACCGAAATGTGGGAGCGTTTCAGCTACTACGGCATGCGCGCCATGTTCGTGCTCTACATGATTAAGTGCCTCACGCTCAGCAAGGAAGACGCCGCAAGCATCTACGGCAGCTACACCGGACTCGTCTACCTCACGCCCCTCATCGGCGGATATCTCGCCGACCGCTATTGGGGTAAACGCCGCTCAATCCTGCTCGGCTCGCTGGTTATGGCTTTAGGACAGTTGTTGATGTTTGTCAGCGCCTGCAACTACCAAAGCGCCTCGGCGCCGTTCATCATGTTCCTCGGATTGGGCGCACTCATTTTGGGTAACGGTCTCTTCAAGCCCAACATCTCGTCGATGGTCGGCGACCTCTACGAGCACAGCGACAGCCGCCGCGACGCAGCCTACTCGATTTTCTACATGGGCGTCAACGTCGGCGCGATGATTGCTCCGCTCTGGTGCGGTTTCATCAGCAACGGCGACAGCCCGGAAGGTTTCAAATGGAGCTTCCTCTCGGCGGCTATCGGTATGATTATCGGCGGTCTGACGTTCTACTTCCTGAAAAACCGCTACTTGATTTCCCCCGAAGGCAATCCGCTCGGAACCAAGCCCGTACGCAACGTCGAGCAGCAGCAGAAGTCGGGCTCTTCGAAGTCGCTCCTCATCTGGGGCGCCGCAATCGGACTAACCCTCTTCGGACTCTTCTACCAAGGCGGTAGCGACCTCATCGGCGCTATTATCTACTCCGTTTCAATCACTGTCCCCGTCATCATACTCCTCGACCGCTCGCTCACCGTGCTCGAGCGTAAGCGCATCGGCGTTATCTATGCCATCACATTTTTCGTCATATTCTTCTGGGCGGCTTACGAGCAGTCGGGCGCTTCGCTGACTTTCTTCGCCAACGAACAAACCAACCGAAACGTCTTCGGTTGGGAGATGCCGGCGTCCTACTTCCAGTCGTTCAACCCCGTGTTTATCGTCCTGCTCGTCCCGGCATTCAACTACCTGTGGAAAATCTTGGGCAAACACGGTCTCGAGCCGGCAGCGACGATGAAACAAGCCATCGGTCTCGCACTCCTCGCCGTTGGCTATCTCATCATTGCTAAAGGCGTCGACGGCGTCGCTCCCGAGGTCAAAGTCAGCATTATGTGGCTCACAAGCCTTTACTTCATCCACACTCTCGGCGAAATCTGCCTCGAGCCTATCGGTCTGAGCATCGTCAACAGACTCTCGCCGGCGCGCTATTCATCTCTCCTTATGGCGGTGTGGATGCTCAGTTCGGCTACCGCCAACAAATTCGCCGGCGTGCTCAGCACACTCTATCCCGAAAACGGCGTGCCGAAAAGCCTGTTGGGCATCGAAATTGCCACAACAAGCGATTTCTTTATGATTTTCGTCTACATGGGATTTGCCGCCGCAATTATCCTCGCCCTACTTTCGCGACGCCTCGAGCGCTTGATGTAGCACCTCGCGGTTGAGCCGACGGCGCTCTGCGTCGAACACCCAGCCCCACTTGTTGAAATAGCGTATCATATTCTCGATGTGGATGCGCCGCATTTTCGCCGACCGATACGACTCGGCACGGTGGGCGTGCACGATTTCCACTTCGGGGAAATACAGCACGCGGCTGCGACGGGTCATCCGCCGACTGATGTCGATATCCTCGGGATACATAAAAAATCGCTCGTCGAAGAGCCCGATTTCCATCAAATCGGCAAGCCGGAAAAACAAGAAACTGCCCTGCAGATACGCCACGTCGAGCGGCGTGCGGTGGTCGTAGTCGGCAAGCGTATAGCGCCGACGGCGGCGTCGGCAAAGCCAATCGGGCAGAAAGCGCCGCAGCACCAAGTCGAACGGTGTAGGCAGCAGCCGACACGTCGATTGCAGGCTGCCGTCGGTGCTGAGCACCCGCGGCTGAAGCAGCCCGACGTCGGCATGAGCGTCCATATACTCGACAATCCGGTCAATCGTCGCCGGCGTGAACTCCACGTCGGAATTCAGCACCAGATGGTAGCGCGACCCTGCCGCGGCGGCGCAACGTATCGCTTGATTATGCCCTGCGCCGTAGCCAACGTTCGCACTCGCCATATACTCCACGCCGCGCGTCGCACAATAGTCGCGAAGATACGCCTCCGACGAATTGTCGACCACGTAGATTCGCCCGACCGCAGCGCTCTGCAACGAGTCGAGACATCTTCCCAACTCGCCGACTTCCGTCTTATAGCATACTATGGACACTGTTACCATTTCGCGATTTTTTACAAATGTACTCATTTTAACTAAAAATGCGAAAAACAGAACACATTTTCAATCTACTTTAACGCAATTTATAGCCTTTTTGACAAGAAATATGCCCGAAATGCATTAATTTAGCAAATTATTTTATGTAACGATTTTTGAAATGAAGAAATACGGGAAAATATTAGCATTAGCGGCAATCATCGCTCTCTTGGCTCCGGCGTTTTTAGCGAACTCATCCGACAAAAAATCGCAAGAGACAAACCAAGCCGCCGTTTATCGTAATTTGGCTATTTTCAATTCTTTATACAAGGAATTGGCGCGCTCTTACGTCGACACCATCAACCCCGAACAAAACATCACTACGGCTATCGTATATATGCTCGACGAACTCGACCCATATACGGAATTCATCTCGGCGAAAGACCGCGACGACTTTATGACCATCTCTACCGGCGAATACGGCGGTATCGGCTCCTACATCGCCGAACTCCCCGAAGGCGGCGTCTGCTTCACCGAACCTTATGAGGGTAGCCCGGCTGCCATCGCAGGCATTCGCCCCGGCGACAAAATCTTGATGATCGACTCCGACACGACTACGAAATGGACCTCGGCAAAAGTCAGCGCGAAACTCAAAGGTCAGGCTAACACGGTGGTCCGCGTCAAGGTGCAACGTCCTTATGTTCAGGACAGTATCATCGATTTCGAAATCACTCGCAAGAAGATTCAAATGCCGTCGGTACCTTTCTTCACCGCTATGGACAATGGTATCGGCTACATCAAGTTGACCACTTTCAACGACAACTCGCCCGACGAGGTCAAAAACGCATTGACGGAACTCAAGAAGGACCCGCGCGTCAAATACATCGCTCTCGACCTCCGCAGCAACGGCGGCGGCATCATGGAAAGTGCCATCAAAATCGCTAACCTTTTCCTCCCGAAAAACACGGAAGTGCTCCGCACCAAAGGCCGTAACAAGCAAGGCGAAAAGGTCTACAAAACATCGTCAAACCCCGTCGACGCACAGATTCCGCTGGCGGTTATCATCGACGGCGGCTCGGCTTCCGCTTCCGAAATCGTTGCCGGCTCGCTCCAAGACCTCGACCGCGCCATCATCGTAGGCAGCCGCTCTTACGGCAAAGGTCTCGTGCAGTCGACCGTCGCGCTCCCATACGACAACATGCTCAAACTCACCACCCAAAAATACTACATCCCCAGCGGACGCCTAATACAAGCTATCGACTACTCTCGTCGCAACCCCGACGGCAGCGTGGCGCGCATGCCCGACAGCCTTACGACGGTCTACCACACTGCCGCAGGTCGTGAAGTCCGCGACGGTGGCGGCATCACCCCCGACGTCAAAATCACTTGGCAATCGGCTAACCGCCTGCTTTACAACATCGTGCGCGACCGCTGGAGTTTCAACTTCGCCACCAAATTCGCAGCCGCTCACGACTCGATTGACGCGCCCGAAAAATTCGTTATTACCGACGAAATTTTCAACGACTTCAAGGCGTTCATCGACCCCAAAAAGTTCAACTACGACAAGGTCTGCGAATCCGGACTCTCCAAACTCCGCGAAACGGCGAAAACCGAAGGATATATGAACGACTCGACTGCCGCCGTGTTCGACCAACTCGAGAAACTCCTGCACCACGACTTGCAGAAAGACCTCGACCACAACCGCAAAGCGATTTCGCGACTCCTCGCCGACGAAATCCAGAAGCGCTTCTACTTCCAGCGCGGCTCTATCATCGAAAGCCTCAAAGATGACGAGGCTATCGACTCGCTGGCGAAAGTGTTTGCCGACCCCGAAAAATATCGCTCTCTTTTGAAACCTTCTGTAAAATAGAATATTATTATGGCAAAAGTAACTGTATCGGTCCTTGAAATGAGTTGCGTGGTCTGCGCAGCCAACGTCGAGCGTGCCGCCCTCGAAGTCGAGGGTGTTGCCAATGCATCGGTCAACTTTGCCGCCAACACGCTGACTCTCGAATTTGACCCGAAAACTACCAACCTCCTCGAGGTACAAAAAGCTATTCAAGCCGCCGGATACGACATCGTGGTCGGCAACAACTCGGTCGACGAACAACAGACCGAAGTCGACACCTATCGCCGTCGCCTCCGCCAACTCATCGTGGCGTGGGCTATGGCGATTCCGGTCATGGTCATTTCGATGACGGCGGGCGATTCGCTCGTCGCTAAAGCCGTCTGCGCTCTATTCTCGGCTATCGCACTCGTCGTTGCCGGTGGCGACTTCTTCCGCCGCGCTTTCGCTATGCTACGCCACAAAACTGCCGGCATGGACACGCTCGTCGCGCTCTCGACGGCGACTGCTTGGACGTTCAGCACCGTCATCATGTTTTGCCCGAACTTCTTCAGCTCGGCTAACGTATACTTCGACTCGGCGGTCATGATTATCGCTTTCGTCGTTACGGGCAACTTCCTCGAAGCGCGCGCCAAAGCAAGCACTTCGTCGGCGATTCGCGACCTCATGAACCTCCAGCCGCCTGTGGCTGCAGTAATCCAACCCGACGGCCACGAAACCGACACGCCCATCTCGCAAATCCGCGTCGGTAGCCACATCCGCATACGCCCGGGTAGCAAAATCCCGGTCGACGGCGTCATCATCAACGGCGAATCTTACGTCGACGAAAGTATGCTCACCGGCGAATCGATGTCGCAACCAAAGCAGACCGGCGACTACGTCTATGCCGGAACCATAAACGGCAGCGGAAGTATGATTGTTGCCGTCGATAAGCCGCACAACGCCACGCTGCTCTCGCAGATTGTCGACACGGTCCGCGAAGCGCAAGGCAGTAAAGCGCCCGTGCAAAAAATCGCCGACACCGTCAGCAAATACTTCACCGCAGTGGTCGTTTGCATTGCGCTGGTAACTTTCGCCGTATGGCTCGCTGTCGGAGGCTCTGCGATGCTCCCCAACGCAATCATTTGCGCCGTCTCGGTGCTCGTCATCGCTTGCCCTTGCGCCCTGGGACTCGCCACGCCGACCGCCATCACCGTCGGTATCGGCAAAGCCGCCGAAAATCATATCCTCATCAAAGACGCTTCCGCACTCGAGAAAATCGGCAAGGTCTCGATGGTCGTGTTCGACAAAACAGGCACTATCACCGAAGGACGCCCGACGATTATCTCGATGCGCCGCAACCCTGATACAACCGACACCGCTATGGGCGTTCTCCTCGCAATGGAACGTCGCTCGGAGCATCCGCTCGCCGCTACGATTTGCCGTCACCTCGAAATGCAGGAAATCGTCGAAACACCGATTACGGCGTTCTCCGTCGTCTACGGTAAAGGCGTCGTTGCCGACTGCGCCGGGACGCGTTATTGGGCTGGCAGCGAACCGTTTGCCAACGAAATGGGCGTCACCGTCGAGCGTCGTAACTTCGTCGCCGGAACGACTGTCTACTTCGGAAAAACCGGTACGCTTCTCGCTTCTATCACTTTTGCCGACAAGATTAAAGATACCGCAATCGCCGCCATCGAACGCCTCCGCCACATGGGAATCCGCGTGGTTATGCTCACAGGCGATAACCGCGAATCGGCTGAAACGGTAGCCGCCGACGTGAGTTTTACGGAATACTACGCCGACATGCTACCCGACGATAAAGACCGATATATCAAGGCTAAACAAGCCGAAGGACGAACGGTCGCGATGGTCGGCGACGGCATAAACGACTCGCAGGCGCTCGCTCGCGCCGACGTCAGCGTGGCTATGGGCAGCGGCACCGACATCGCCATCGAAACGGCTATGATGACGCTCACTTCGTCCGACTTGCGTACGCTCCCTCGTGCCATACAACTATCCCGCCGAACGATGCGCATTGTCCGTCAAAACCTGTTCTGGGCGTTCGTCTACAACATAATCGGCATCCCCGTGGCTGCCGGTATTCTATACCCTGCCCTGCAAATCACGCTCGACCCCGCCTGGGCAAGCGCCGCTATGGCTCTGAGTTCGATAACGGTCGTGGCTAACAGCCTACGACTCAAAACTATAACTACCTAAAACCGACGATGTTATGAAAATCGGCGATATCGACTTGGGCGAACGCCCAATTATGCTTGCCCCGATGGAGGACGTAACCGACGCTTCGTTCCGACTCATTTGCAAAGAACAAGGCGCCGACATGGTCTACACGGAGTTTGTATCGGCGGATGCCCTCGTCAGAAACATCAACAGCACCGTCCGTAAACTCAACACTAACCCGGCGGAACGCCCCGTTGCCATTCAAATCTACGGCAAGGAAATCGACCCGATGGTCCGCGCTGCTGAAATCGCCGAGCAGGCGCACCCCGACGTTATCGACATCAACTTCGGCTGCCCGGTCAAGAAGGTCGCTTCGAAAGGCGCCGGCGCAGGTATGCTCCGCAACGTCGACCTGCTGCTCGCCATTACCCGTGCCGTCGTTCGTGCCGTAAAACTCCCCGTAACGGTCAAAACGCGCCTCGGCTGGGACTGCGAAAACAAAATCATCGTCGACCTCGCCGAACGCCTCCAAGACTGCGGCATCAAGGCGCTCACAATCCACGGCAGAACGCGCAGCCAGATGTATTCGGGCGAGGCTGACTGGTCGCTCATCGGCGCCGTTAAAGCAAATCCGCGCATGTGCATTCCCATCATCGGCAACGGCGACGTTACAACGCCGGAACGCGTCGCCGAGTGCTTCGACCGATACGGCGTCGACGGCGTTATGGTCGGCCGTGCTTCTATCGGAGCACCCTGGATTTTCCGCGAAATGAAGCATTTCCTCGCCACGGGACGCCGAATCGACGATATCCCCGCCGCCGACAAAATGGCGCTCCTTCGCCGGCAAATCACTGAAAGCATCGACCGAATCGACGAATACCGCGGAATCCTACACATCCGCCGTCACCTCGCCGCTTCGCCGCTCTTCAAAGGAATCCCAAACTTCCGCGAAACGCGCATCGAAATGCTTACCGCTAAAACCTACGACGAACTCAACAGAGTGCTTGAGCGCATTGAAACTGATTATTTACAATTCTAACTTTATAATTATGAGAAAATTTCGTTTTTTGATTTCTTCAATTCTTCTGCTCGCTTTCGCCGCTAATGCCGAAACATTCCGCATCCCTGTCGGCGAATTCAGCGAACTCGTTGTCAACGACGACATCAACGTGGTCTATTCCGCCAACCCCGACTCGGTCGGCTTGGTCGTTTTCGAGACTCGCAACGAATATGCGCACTTCATCCTCACCGACTGCAACAAAGGTCGCCTCAGAATCGAAGTGTCGTCGGATGCTGTCGGCATTAAAATGCCGACGGTCTACGTCTATTCGTCGTTCATCTCTCGCGTCGAAAATAATAAAAACGGCAAAATTACGGTCGCCGATGTTAAGCCTACCGCGAAATTTACAGCCGAACTCCAAGGCAACGGAAGCATCACCGTCAACGGACTCGAGGCTACTACCGTCGACCTCAAAATCATCACCGGCAAGGGCAGCATCGAGGCTTCCGGCTCGTGCACAAGCCTGAACATCAAAAACATCGGAGCAGGTACTATCAAAGCCGCCGACCTCGAAGCGAAAGGCGTAAAATGCAACGTCACCGGAACGGGTTCGGTCACTTGCCACGCCGTACAAGCGCTCTCGATTTCGGGCATGGGCTCGGGCAAGGTGTCCTACAAGGGCAACCCCGTCATCACTAAGGGTAAATTGGTGAAAGTCAAACTGATACCTATCACCGAAACAACCGTTACCGAAGAGCCCGCCGAAGACGAAGTGCCCGACGGCGACGACGATTCGAGCAACGGCCGCACACCCGTCAACTTCTAACCGACAATGGCGGAAGCTGACCTGAAACATAAAACCGCACAA
>JAQXVL010000083.1 GCA_029224905.1 Bacteroidales bacterium | reverse complement strand
ACAGCATTGCGTTGTAGGCACCCCAAGCGACGAATGTCCAGTTTGCGCCGTGCCAGAGTCCGCTGACCAAGAAAACGATTCCGACGTTCAGCGCCTGACGCGCCACGCCGCGGCGGTTTCCGCCCAACGGGATGTAGAGGTAGTCGCGAAACCACGACATAAGCGACATGTGCCAGCGGCGCCAGAATTGCGGGATGTCGATGGCGAAGTACGGGTTGTCGAAGTTCCGGCTTAGTCGGATGCCGAAGAGCTTGGCAACGCCGATAGCGATGTCGCTGTAGCCTGAGAAGTCGGTGTAGATTTGTATGGTGAAGAGCACGGCGCCGAAGACGAGCGTAGCCGTGCCGTAGGCATGGTAGTCGGCAAAAATTTGGTCGACGATGTGCCCGCAGTTGTCGGCGATGGCGAGTTTCTTAAAGAAACCCCAAAGCGCTTGTCGCAGCCCGTCGACCGCCAAGGCGTAGTCGAATCGGCGAGTGGCGGCGAACTGTGGCAGAATCGTTCCGGCGCGCTCGATGGGTCCGGCAACGAGTTGCGGGAAGAAACTGATGTAGGTGGCGTAGTCGACCGTGTTGTGCGAAGCTCTGATTGTGCCGCGATAGACGTCGATGACGTAGCTGACGGCTTGCAGCGTGTAGAAGCTGATGCCGATTGGCAGCACGAGGTTGAGCGTCGTAAACGAGGCTTCCATGCCGAATCGGTTCAGAATCTCGGCAAGGTTGTCGGCAAAGAAGTTGTAGTATTTAAACACGCCGAGATTGAGCAGACAAAGCGTCACAACGGTGGCACAAATGGCTTTTGCAGCTTTACGGCTCGACGTGCGCTCTATTAGAATTCCGCCGACGTAGGTAACGGCGACAACCGCTACAATCAGCCCGAGAAGTTTCCAATTCCACCAGCCGTAGAATGCCAAGCTCGACAGGAGCAAGAAGGCATTCTGCCAACACGATTTGCGACAGGCAAACCAGTAAAGCAAAAAGACTATCGGTAGGAAAAACAGGAATTCTAAAGAGTTAAAAATCATATCTTTATTCGACAAATCAACTGAATTCCCGGCAAGTGTATGCAGGGAATCCAGTCGATGATAATGTGTATTCGTTTGCTATGGAACGTATTTCGGGTCTTCGCCGTACTCGTTAGGTCCGACTTGTCCGTCTTGGCAGAACCAAATAATCAGGATGATAGCCCCGGCAAGCGGAATCAAGCCGAGAAGCAGATTCCATCCGCTCTTGCCGATGTCGTGGAGTCGACGCACGCCGATGGCTAACGACGGAATGATGCATGCCAACCAAGCAATGTAGTTTACGCCGGGGATAATACCGAGTATGAATGTCATCAGGTAAGCCCACCAATATTCGGAGCGGCGGCTGCGTCCTTCGAATTCGGCATAGCGCTTCCAATACATCTTGCATGCTTCCATAAACTCGAGTTTGCGGAAGCGACCTTTTTCGTTGTATTCGAAAACCTCGCCGGGTCCGCCGTATTGCTGCTGACCGTATTGCTGTTGACCATATTGCTGTTGACCGTATTGTTGGCCTCCGTATTGCTGCTGACCTCCGTAAGGCTGTTGCGGTGCTTGAGGTTGATATAGCGGTGGCTGTTGTTGCGGTTGCACCGGTGGTTGCTGCGGCTGTTGAGGTTGTTGAGGCTGCGTTGCGTCAGCCTTTGTGCCACATTTCGGGCAGAACATAGCACTGTCGTTAAGTGGTTGTCCGCATTTGCTGCAAAATTTCATAAGTGTTGAATTTTATAAGTGTTATTATATTGGCAAAAATAGCAAAATATTTTGATTTTCTTAGCGAAAAAGCAATAAACTATCCTAAAAATCTGCGATTTTAGCTTTTCGGGGTTTTCGGCGATGAGTCGGGGGACGTTTCCGGCTTGGGAATGTGGAGCACGTAGCGATGATAGTACGACAGCAGTAACGTCGTGAGTGGCAGGGCGATAATAAGCCCGAGGAAGCCTAACAACGACCCCCAAACCGACAACGAAAGCAGGATGATTGCCGGGTTGAGTCCCATCGATTTACCCATGATTTTGGGCGTCAAGTAGAGGTCTTGTATCAGCTGAACCACGCCGTAGACCACCATTGCCGACAGGAAGATGTGCCAAAATCCGGTGCCGGTTTCGGCGGCGTAGACCATGCAGAGAAACGTCGTGGGGATGATGGAAATAAGTTGCAGATAGGGCACCATATTGAGCACGCCAATCGACAGACCTAAAACGATAGCCATCGGCATGTCGATAATCAAAAATCCCACGCTGAAGAGAATTCCGACGCAAAGGGCGATGAGCGCTTGTCCGCGGAAGTATTTGTTCATACTGTATTTTACGTCGTCGATAATGCTGAAAACGATGTGCTTGTATTTCGCCGGGACGAGTTCGCGCATCCCCGACATAAAGTTGTCGTAGTCGAGGAGGATGAAGATGAAATAGATGAGCACGATGAACCAGCTCAAGATGGTGAGTAGCAGCGAAATACTTCCGCTTACGACGGTCCAAGTGCCGGAGAGAGCCGACTTGGCAAGTTCCGCCCATTGCTCCTTGGAGAGGAGCGACGAGATGTAGGAGAAGTCGATGTTTCGGCGAATAAACGAGTCGATGGCGGCGGGCATATAGGGATTGTCGGGCGACGAGATGTAGCCTTTGATGAGTCGCGACACGGTGACGAGTTCGTCGACGATTGTCGGCACGACGAGGTAGAAAAACAACGCCACCAGACCGCATAACTCGATGAGGAACAAGACGATAGGGATGAAGTTGCCGCGCAGATGAAGAATGCGCTTGTTGAAAGCCACAAACGGCTCGAAGATGTAGGCGAGCAGGCACGCCACGAAAAACGGCAGCAGTGCGTCGCTGAGGCGGTTGAGCAGCCAAAAGACCGCCCAAACGCAGCCGGCGCCTATCAGCAGGCGAATAACCCGGTCGAACGTATATGGTCGCGAATCGTTTATCATAGTTGTTACTTTTGTAGTCAGTTTCCGTCCGACAAAACTAAGACATAAATTGCAAAATTACAACTGCAAGGAGGAAAAATCTATTTTGTTGACTTCAAAAAGTTTTGTAACTTTGCAACGCATAGGCAACTGTGCAGACATATAAAAGCGTTTCGTGCTTATCCTCCTAAGGAAATCGCCAATTTTCAAAACACGAAGGAAGAGCAGTCGATATAACGCTCATGCTTGTCGTATATCCACTCCCCGACAAGGGGTGCTTAGATATCCGGTACGGCGTGGGAGTGGACTGTTTGTTTCGTGTTAGGCGTTTGGCGATGCCTCCTTAGGGATAAACAAGAACATCATTCCACGCTTTTTTGTATAATACCCAAAAACGTCAAATCGGGAATGGAGGCGACACA
>JAQXVL010000082.1 GCA_029224905.1 Bacteroidales bacterium | reverse complement strand
TTAAGCATTGTGTCCCATTCCATATAATCACTCGTTCTGTATGTGTGTCTTACTGCCATAATAACGTTTTATTTTATCTGATTTGTAATGTTTTTGAATGATATTACTGTCTTGTTTTAGTAAACTTATTGATTTTCAAATCATATTCAAAACTACATAGAAAATGAATAAGGGTGGGGGCTTTCGCCCCTCTCCCTTAGTTCTCAATCGTGCCTATAAAGCGTTCCTCCTTAAAGCCTCTCCAAGCCATCTTCTCCAAATCGAGGTAGGCGAACATACCATAATAACGTTTGGGAATACCATTACCATTCACATTTGATGCAACTGCTTGGGGCTGCAGGGTTCCGACTGCGATACGAACTTCTCCATTCAACTTCAAATAGGCAAAGCGTACACACTCCCCACGCATCATACGCTTTTTCATTGTTTCCAACTGAATGCCCTTGCTTGTTGCTGTGAGCATATCCACATTGTTCATTACTACGTTCTTTGCTGTATAACGAGCAATCTCATTGGTGCTGATAGTTGCAATCTTTTTCATAATACAATCTCCTATATGGTTAAATGGTTAAAACTTTCTGTAAATTCTCTTTGGCTCACCCCATCCATTCAAGCGATAGGTTTCTTTCACAGCTTCTTCGTATGTGAACACGTCTTTAATGTGTCGTGAAGAGGTGCAGCCATTGTTTGCGTATTCGCATTGCCAAATACCCCAATTTGAGCGGTGGCGACCAAAGTGATATGTTCCAACTTGAAGTGTCATTGTCTTTTTGTTTTAATTGTTATTTGTTCTTTTCACATTGCAAATGTACAAAAATGATTTTGTAATACAAAATCAAAACGAAGAGATCTTCATCGTATTTAGAAAGTTTAACGTTTGAAATTGTAATACATAATCTAAAAGTGCTAATTTTACAAAAAATCAAACAAAATGGAAGAGAGAAAGAAGAAAAGAGGTGGCAAAAGAGAGGGTGCGGGACGTCATAAAGGCGAAGATACCAAGATTATTTCTGTCCGTCTTGAGACAGATTTACTGATTAAAATACCCCCCAAAACAAACCGCAGTAAATACATAAACGATGCTGTTCGGGAAGCAATGAAAAGGGATGGTTTTATATAGGAGATTGATATGAGAAAGTACGTCTATACACTTAAATCCGACCTACTTGAAAAGGTTATTGCTAACTATATCGACTATGTTAGCAACCCACTTAACGAGTGGAGACAATTTATAAGTCCTCAAATAGATAGGAGGGAAATATATAATAATGGCGAGGGCATAAAACCAATGCCCCTTAAAAAGTGGAACAATATACAAGAACTGAGGGAAGAAGTTATCGAAAATCTACCTAAACCACGATATGAAACAGCGAAGGCAGATATTATTGCAGTCGTTGACGTTTTATACCGTTCTCACTTGAAAACTGACTACGGCAACGGCTATTTTACCATATCTTCGCAATACTTGAAGAAGGCATCAAACAACTATGCCTACATAATTTCCACTTTGTTTAAAATGCTGATAATAGATGTAAATCACAGCTACACAGAAGAAGGTGAATACGATAGAACGCTGTATCTAATAAGAGACGAAAACCAATTTCACCTGCAAGAAACCGCCACGCTGAACAGAACGGCAACAAAAGGTATACATAGAATTGACGAATATTCAGACAAAAAGCACCAAGAAGAAATACAGAAAGCCGTAAAAGCGACCTCTGCGCAATTTGTGGAAAGGTACAACAAAGCGTTATCACAACTGACAATTAACAGAAAAAGAGCCATTTCTTATGTAGAGAGCGAGTACAATAAAGAGAACGACAACAACAAGAAGAACAAAAGACTTTACACTATTCAGAAGATAGGCAATAAAGACTATAAGAAAGAGATAAGAGCAATTGACGATAACGGCAGGATATACCACATAGGGACAGAATTGCAGAGAGACTTAAAGAGATATACGAATATAGAGTTTTCAATAGATTGCAAGAACTCACATCCCTTTCTGTTTTCATATATAGTACTGAGATATATTTGTGAGGGGAAGATAAGCATAAATGAGAAATACGAAGATAAAGTGTTTCACTATGTCCTATATGGGATTATGATATTCCTAAAAGAGAACAATGGTAATTATAACCATTATATGTTTTCTGACTTTTTTCGCAAAACGTTAGAAAATAAGAAGTTAGCAAAATCAGAACTTGCAAAAACTGAGAGAATCTTACAGAAATTTGAAGGTGTTCAACCTGATGTGTGGCAATACATATACGATGTATCTGAGGGAAATATATGGGATATGTTTGTCGCTGCCTTCAATGAGGATAGAACAAAAGTGAAACAGAACGTTTTTGGCTCTGTCATGTATTCTTACGTTTCCAAAAGGGAAAAGAAACTTGACGAAAATAGGGCAAAGTGGGTGAATATGTTTAGAACCCTATACCCAACCATATATCAAGCGATTAACGAAATAAAGAAATCCCTTCACGAACAATGTAAGGAAAAAGGGATGGTTAAAGAATTAAAGCACCCATACATAGTTAAGGTGGGAAATTACACAATAACTTATACGCAAAAGGATGAGATACTACTCCCAATGCTACTTATGAAACTTGAAAGCAAGATTTTCACCAATATACTTACCAAACTATTCAATAAAAGGATAGTGTGTTTTGGTATTCATGATGCGGTGGCTGTAATAAAGAGCAAACTCTCAGAGGAGGAGATAAAACAGATAATGATGGACAATTATAAAGAATATGGTCTTATCCCAACTCTGAGTGTTGACTACTACAATTAGTTATCCGTTGGCTTATTGGGGACATGCTCCCAATAGCTTTTCAATCCTGCGCTGATATTCTCTTTATGTGTGCTGCTTTTTCCTCGCCCTCTGAGGGTCTGAGATATTTTCTGTTTTGTGGCATCATCCATCTCTCTGTACTTACGCTTGTATTCCATATCTTCAATGTTTTATCTGTTATGTTCCTACTATATATAAATATTGTGTAGGAATAAAAAGTTTTCAAGGTTTATTTAGTTTTGCTGAAAATTTTTGGATTTTTTTGGAAAACGGGCATCAATCCGAATAGCCCTATTACGCCTACCAAAAGAAAGGATAATAAAAGACAAGATACGGCAACCGCAACCCCTTGTGTATATAGGAGTTGCGGTTATAAATCTTTAAAAAGTGATACTGAAAGGCTTAAATATATTTAGACTTTACTTATTCTTTTCCTTATCCATCTTGGATAATCTCTCTATTCTTATTCTCTTCTTTTCTTTTTCCCATACTTCCATAAATCCTTCTTGCCCCGTAATCAGAGCTTTTTGATTGGCAGCAATGATATTGTCCGTGTCAAACTCTTTCAGATAGGTTTCAATTTCGGCAGGATTGCGCCCCATGTTTTGAGCAATAAGTCCTACGGGCACATTAGCGTGATAGAGGTTTGAGGCATACGAATGTCGAGCCGAATAGAACGTAATATCACTTTTAATTCCTGCCCTTTGTGCTGCTCTCCGCAAATTGACGTTCACAAGATAAATGGCATATCTCATCCTTCCATATTTGGCATACTCGTCATCATTATCTTTGTCATAAATAGGGAACACGTATTCTTCCAATTCATCCTCATCTTCACTTCCATTCACTATCGACCCAAAAGGATTGAGATATGGGTAAAGAAGTGAGGCTTCACACATTATTCTTGTTGGGTGCTTTGTTTTTTCTCTTACGGTATATATTTCGTAATACTCTGTAACCTCTCTGTGTGCGTTGGCATATTCAGTACCATATTTGGCTGCATCTTCAATCCATTTTTGCTTATTTACAACCTCTTTAATTGTAAGGTCTTTAAGCCTTAACTTTGCCAAATCCACCAATGCTAAACCTTGAAGCATGTAGGAGCACAAAAACAAACACAAAGAAAATTGTTCCGCATCTATTGGCGTTAATTTGGTAGTTCCTCTTGGCTTAAACTTTTGATTCCAATAATGGACTTTTGTCTTTTCGAGATTTGGACGCTCTTTCTCACCATACATTCCATAGGTATCATAGTAGTATTGTGTCAATGTCGATATTTCCATAATACTCAATGCTCTTTTTCGTGTTCTGCAATCAAGTTCCTTGCTGAACTTGAAATTAAGTAATGGAGACTCTTTTATATACTCCTTATCAACGGCATAGTTCATTATGGCTTTAAGACAATCAAAGAATTTTCGGATTGAATTATCTGTGTACTTTGTTCGCAGATAAGCCTCAAAGTCTTTAATCCAACCTTTGCTCATTTCAAACAGTTCCAAATCTTCGTAGCCATTAAATCTCTTAATAACATTCAGCAAAGTTCTGTATCCTGATGCTGTGTTATGTTTCTTAGTTACATTGGAGAAATAAGCAATTCTTTCTTCAAAGAGAGAAAACAAAGTGTGCGTTGTTGGTGCTTCTTTAGAGATGGCTTTGACAATGCTGTTTGCCGAATAGTCTTGCTGCCCCTCAACACTCATTACATATTGATTGGCTTTGTCAATCTCATTTCGGATAATGGTATTCATGTTCCGTGCCATTGGATGTCCTAACCGCACTTCTTGCCTTTTCTCATTCCAAAGTTTCTCAGAACACGAAAAGCCTAAACTCTTATACTTTCTTTGCCCATTATACGACACTCGTAACATGATGGGGTGTTCCCCATTTGCCAACGTCTTTGACAAATAGAGAATTGCAGAGATAGATGGCATGTTGCGTTTCATACCTTATTGCAGTTTACTATACGGTTTACATTATTTGCCTAAAACCCTTATTTTGGTTTACATCTGCAAAGGTATAAAAAATTCCTAACTAATTGATAGTTAGGAATGAAAAAGTTTATTAAAAGTTTCCTATTTATTGCCGAGGCAGACGAATAATATCTTGTAGCGTTCCATTGCTTTACAATTTCACGGAGATTCGCGCGCCTTCGATGCTCTCGTTGTTGGCGCGGTCGATGGCTGTTACAATAAAAATGTATTTGCCTTTCATCTCGGCGGGAACGACGTATTCTTTTTTGTTGGTTACGCAAAGAATTGTCGCAGCGTTGTCGAGGCAAACGATGTCGCCTTCAGGCACGCAATAGACCACAAACGCCTTTGCCTGTTGCCATACGTCGGTTGATGAATGCGTCCAAGTCAAGCGACCGTTGTCGAAACGAAGATTTTCGACCTCGGCAGGCTTAACGTCGTCGAGCCACGTCGATGCCGGAACGAGCGCGATGGTCGACTGCTGTTTGCTCGCCAACGAGTCGGCTACGCCCTTGTAGTTCTTTGTAATCGAATAGCCGGGCCACCAGCAGTTGCCGTGGATGTTCGGAAGTTCGCGCGACAAGCGAATCTTGTGGTCGAGTTGGGTAGGATTGGTCGACGGAGTCAAATCGGGAGTATCCATTGTCTTGTTGACGTCTTGACCGATGTACATATGGCGTCCGTTGGCATTGTCGTTCCACCAATAAGCAAGTTTCTCCGACGAAGCCACTTTCTTCTCCAACTCCCAGTAAAGTTGCGGCACCATATAGTCGACCCAACCGTTTTTGGTCCAAAGAATAACGTCGGCGTAAAGGTCGTCGTAGTTCTGCAAGCCGTTGGTGTCGCTGCCACGCGAGTCGGATGCCTTGTTACGCCAGATGCCGAAAGGACTGATGCCCAGGCGCACCCATGGCTTTGTTTCGGTGATTACACGATGAAGACCTTCGATGAGCAGGTCGACGTTGTGGCGGCGCCAATCGCCGAGCGTCATACCGTTGCCGTATTTCTTAAACGACTCGCTGTCGGGAAAGTCGACGCCCTTCACCGGGTAAGGATAGAAATAGTCGTCCATATGAATTGCATCGACGTCGTAGCGCGTCACGATGTCGCGAACTACGCTTTCTATAAAGTCGCGATTCTCCGGCAATCCCGGGTCGAAATAACGCTTTCCGTCGTAAGTGACAAAGCGCTCCGGATGCTTATAATAAATATGATTTTTGGCGAGCACTTCTGTCTTGGAAGTCGTTACGCGATAAGGATTCAACCAAGCGTGCAACTCCATGCCGCGAGCATGGCTCTCTTCAATCATAAACTGAAGCGGGTCCCACGCAGGCACGGGCGCCTTGCCGGCTGTCCCCGTCAGAAAGCGGCTCCACGGCTCCAACTCCGATGCATAGAACGCATCGGCACTCGGGCGTACTTGGAAAACCACAGCATTGCACCCCGCCGCGCGAAGCAAGTCTAACTGTTTCGTAAGATATGCCTTACACTCGTCGGTGCTCATCTTGGCATACTGACCTTGCGAAACCGTGTGAATCCACGCTCCGCGAAATTCTTCCTTAGGGTTAGTTGTAGTTTTTGTAACGCTGTCGGTAGCCGAGCAACTCATAGCGGCAACCAGCGCCAAGCCGAAAATTAGTTTTTTCATATCGTTAGGTTTGTTAGGTTTTGCAAAACTTTCCGCTAAGATACGAATAAAACTACAAACTTACAACCATACAACCAACAACCATAAGAGCGGAAGCCGTGTCGCTTAGTCGACTAATACATAATTTGTGCTGCGCCCACCCTCGACGCTTTTCTGCAATATGCCTTTTGCGATAAGGTCGTTTATATCGTTCAGAGCGGTATCCGGCGAGCATTTCGCAATTTTCGCCCACTTGCTGCTGGTCAGCTTGCCGTAGAATCCGTCGAACAGCATATTCAACAATTTTCTTTGTCGCTCATTGATAGAAACATAACGATTGCGCTCCCAAAACTCCGCTTTTCTCTTTACCGACGACAACGTGCGTTCCGACTCGCCTAACGCTTGCTCAAAACAATGCAAAAACCACAAAAGCCAATCGGTGATGTCGCCGCTTCCGCGTTGCGTGCGTTCCAACACATCGTAATATTCTTTTTGTAATACCTTTATTTCTGCCGACACACTATAGAATCGCTTACCACAATCTTCCGAACGCGCCAGCAGCATGTCGGTCAACGCTCTTGCAATTCTGCCGTTTCCATCGTCGAAAGGATGTATCGAGACAAACCACAGATGCGCAATGGCAGCCTTCAATACGGCATCGATGTCGTCGGCAGTGTTTATCCATTCGATAAAACGCTCCATTTCGGCAGGCACACGCTCAGGTGAGGGCGCTTGATAGTGCACCTTTTCTTTTCCCATAGCGCCGGAAACGACTTGCATTTCTCCGGTACGATATCTGCCCACTTCAATGCGATACAATCCACTCATGCCGGTTGGAAAAAGTACATTATGCCACCCGAAAAGGCGGTCGTGACAAAGCGCTTTGGCATAGTTTTGAGTCGCGTCCAATTGCATTTCCACCACACCGTCTACATAGCGCGACACCGGCACAAGACCGGCTACGTCAATTCCAAGACGCCGCGCTATTGACGAACGAACCTCGTCAAGATTCAACTCTTTGCCCTCAATCTCCGAAGAGCGCACAAGTTCTATCGACATATTTGATAGCACGGCTTTAGCTTGTGTCTCAAAGCCTAATGACGTCATTTGTCCTATCAGTGCTCCTTGTTTGGCTCGTACTCGACCTAATACATTCAGCACTCGTTGGCTATCATAATGAAATTGCCACCAATTTTCACGTTCATGGATGTATCTCATAGCGCATATTTTATGACAAATTTAGGCGCTTTTCGGCGATTAAACAAGTTATTCTCCGAAAAATTTCGGAGAATAACTCATAAAAACGTCGCAAAAGAGTCTGCTTTGCGTCAAAACGAACACTATGCCTCGACTTTGACGAAGTCGGAAGCGGGATGCTTACACCACGGGCAAATGAAGTCGTCGGGCAAGGTTTCGCCCTCGTACTCATAGCCACAGATAGCGCAGCGCCACACGGTCTTCTTGACGGCTTGCGGACGCGGCTTGATGTTCGCTTGATAGTAGTTATAGGTAGCCGAAGCATCGTCGGTGAGCGTTTCCATCTCGTCGACGTCGACGATAAAGAGCGTGTGAGTGCCCAGGTCGACAGTCTGCGTAACGTGACCGGTGATGTAAGCATTCGTGCCGCACGTCACAGCCAACGTACCGTTTGCCAAGCGGCGGCAGTCGCTGAAGTCGGCAAATTTGTCGACGTCGCGTCCCGATTGAAAGCCGAAATGCTTAAACAACTCGAAGTCGGCTTTTTCGCTGATTATCGACACGGTAACAACTCCCGAGCGATGGATAAGTTCGTTGGTATAGTTTGCTTTGTTGACCGCCACGCTGATGCGATTAGGCTCAGCCGTTACCTGGATTGTCGTGTTGGTGATACAGCCGTTGTCGCGGCCCTCAAAGTTGGTCGTCACAACAAACAATCCGTACTGGATGTTGAACATTGGGTTTTTTGCCATAGTTTATAGAATTTTTATTGATTGATAAATTTATTCCGAATTCGCCGCACGCAGAATCTTACGACCGATGCGGCAGAACAAGCATTTGCGTTGTAGGCAGTATTCATTATAGATTTGCAGCACAGCCTGCGAAGCCAACGCGCTGTCGACCTTCATACCGGCGGCAACAAACAGATTGACCACCCGATTCGACTCGGCACGCAGCCCCTCGAGCAAGTCGATGGCACGCTGAACGAGTTCGTAGTTGCCCGTCTTCGAGCCGTAGACATAGTAAAGCGGCGCAACGGTGTTGATAAGAATCACGTCGATCATCGCCTTACTGATAGCCGCGCCGCGCTCCGCCGTCGGGTGCGAAAAGTTGTAGTGCGTACTCCAATAGCCCGAGAGCATCACCGTAAAGAGCCCTCGTAGAGCCTCTTCGCTGTCAGCCTCGAGCAAGTCCGCCATCAGCCGGAAACCACCCTCAACATAGTGAGCAAGCAAAGCAATGCGCCTCCACGGGAAATTCTGCGGACGCATCCGAAACGACTTCCACACCAGTCCGTCGGGCCGCCGCAGCGAATACTTCGTGCGCAGAAACGCATACTCCCGCGCCAATTGGTCGAAATAAGCATCGCCACCCGGATTCGGCCCGTCGAGCAAACCCGACTGCCCGAAAAGAAGAGCCTCGAGCTGAAACAGCGAGTCGCTGTGCTTGTGCATCAACTGCAACGGCACACTCTTGGCAAGCAGTTCGAAAGCATCGCTATTCGTGCCGAAACCGATGTTGCGCGCAAACGTCACGAAGCAAATCTGCTCCCAATTGCCGCGATAAGCCTCGTAGAGCAACTCGATGCGCCGCCCTTTGGCAATCAGCCGTTCCAGCGACATCGCCTGCACCCACTCCGCAACGCCCACCGAGTCGAGCGCACGAATCTGAGCCTTGCAAGGAAGTTCCGTCGGTGCGCCCACCAGCTGCGCATAACGCTCGTTGAAGTGCGGACTGCAGTGCATCACCATCTGCGGAATCAGCTGCCCGTCGGTGCGAAACACCGGCGCATCATCCTTGTCCACAACGTGAAGAATCACCGAATCGTACGCCTTATCGTGGTCGTGACCATGCCGATGCCAGTCGCTCGCGCGATAGTGAATCTCCACATTGCCCACCCACGTCGTGCCGTCGATATCGATTTTTGCGTTGAAAAAATCAGGACCCGCATCCGTATTGCGCCGTCCCGGGTCAATGATACGCACACGACGACCATCGTTAGTAGAAAGCGTCGCCGGATTCCACAACCGATATTCCCAGATGTATTGCATTAGCATTTCCATAGCCGAAAGCGCACCATTTTTCGAGGTAAAGATAGTTAATTTCGGGGAGTAAAGGTAGTCAAACCGACAAAAAAAGACAAGAATGAGCGAAAAAAATTGATTCTATGTTGCAAAAATCAAAAAAAGGAATTACCTTTGCCACGCAAAAGCCCAGATGGCGGAATTGGTAGACGCGCTGGTCTCAAACACCAGTGGGGTAACACCCATGCCGGTTCGATCCCGGCTCTGGGTACAAAA
>JAQXVL010000081.1 GCA_029224905.1 Bacteroidales bacterium | reverse complement strand
GATGCGTAGGAGTTCCGACTCGCTCTCGTTCGCCCAACGACCGTAAGCCACCACGCTTCGCCAACCGCGTGCAAGCGCAAGGCGTCCAATCTCCTCGGCAATGCGCCCGGTGGAGCCTGAATTTGCAACGACGTTGATTTGAAGCAAGGTTTTCATGCGGCTATGCTATTTTTTATGACAACTTAAGAAGTAACGAACGTGGCCGACACGCCAAAACGGCTCGAAATGGCGACGGTTTATTACTCTGCCTTCGAACGATGTATAATGCTTATAGTCCGACTGCTAATAGACGTAGTCGAACGCTCGGCAAGCAATGTCGATTGCAGTGCGACCTGCATGTTCCAAGCGTCCGTAGGGGAAGGCGAAATGGATGCATGGCTCGCCGAGATTGCGCTCGATAGCCTCTTTGCTTCCCACAATCTGTCGATTGAGTTCGCCGACGTCGTCGGTATTTATCATATAATGGTCGAGCGTATGCGCACCGATGACGTGTCCGCGGTCGCGCAATCGGCGAATGGCGTCCCAGCGCATCGGTTGCTTGCCCGGCGTCATAACTACTTTTTCAGTAAAATGCCGGATATATTCCTCATTGCCCTCAACGAAATTCGGATTGATAAACAGTGCTGCATTGACGCCGAACTCTTCCAAAACGGGGCAAATCATATCGGCGCAATCCGTAAAGCCGTCGTCGAACGAAAACGCCACTAACGGGCGGTCGGGATGCTGCCCTGCTGTAATCATCCGCGCGGCATCTTCGAAGCGGATAAACTCGACCTGCGACGACAAGCGCTGCAGCTGCCGGCGAAATGCTTCGGCGTGACACGCGTGCGCCTCACCGCGAATTATCATGTGACCGTTGAGTATGTGCACACCCGGCGCAGGCTTCGACACCGCACCGAGCACGTCAAGTACACATCCTCGAACTATATTTCTTAATTTAGACATCGGTTAATACTTGTTGTGCGATTCGGCTGTAAAGCATCCGGTCGGCGGCGGGGCTGTCGGCAGCGGAGAGCATTGCCGCGTAGCGTTGTTTGTCGCGGTAGAGCGACTCAATGACTTGCCGATAGTAGTCGGGCGTCGTTTCGTCGAGAAAGACGCAATTTCCGCCGATATCGACGTGGTCGAATCCGGCGAAGCGACTAAACAAGCACGGCACGCGCGACGCCACCGCCTGTTCCCACAGCACGGAATGGGTGCCCGGAAAAGCCACCAAATCGGCGGCAAAGAAGTAGTCGTAAGCCTTCGACGAATCAATCCAGCCGATGAAATTCACGCGTTCCGACCGACACGCTTCAATGCGCTCTTTCACGTCGTCGGCAACTGAGCCGAACGCCAGCAAGCGAATTTTCTTCTCGCTGCTGCTGTTAACGGCTTCCGCCAAAAGATGTATACGTTTTTCCAAGTCGATACGGCCACCGGTAACCACTAAGAATTCATCGTCGGCGATGCCGTATTGCTTGCGTATTGCCCGGCGGATTTCCACCTTACGGTCAAGGTGAAGATGCTCGTCGTCGGCACCCATCACGAGCAAACGAATTTTCGACTTGTCGATGCCGTAGACGTCGTGAAGAAAGTCGCAACGCGCCGGAGTGACTCCGTAGAAAACGCTGCTGATTTTCTCAAACTTAGGGCTTAAAATATGTCGATACAGCACGCCGTGGAGAAACTTCGTAATAAACATACGACAGCTCTTAATCTTATCGCCATGATTGTCGAACACCACCTTCATCTTCGGCAGTTGACGCGCCACACGCGGTATCGCCAAATAGCTGAACGAACCTAAATTGTGTACAAAGAGCAAATCGGGTTGCTCGGCAAGGATAGCCTTTTCCAATCCGCGCACAAGAAACAAATGCGCATTAATCCAAGCAATCGGGAATGCCGGACGAAGACGCACCAACTTAATGCCTCCGTCAAGAGTTGAGTGCATACGGTCGGTAAGCATAACACGCCCCTTGCTATCGTGTCCGCATTCCGTCGAGGCAATAATCGTAACGTCATGCCCCAGACGACGATGATATTTAGACAACAGAAAATCTTGATAGATTATCTTCTCGTTAAAGAAACTACATATGCAAACGTGTACAATTTTCATAATTTACAATTTATCGGTTACTAAAGACCTATTACGCATATTTTTGTCTGTTTACACATAATCCCAGAAGAATTTAAATAATGCCGTATTTTCTTCCATTCTATAGAGTGTTGCAACAAACACACAAATATAGAGCGTCAACAATGCGGCAAATGCAAATTTATTTCGTTTATATAGATACGCCAGAGTAAAACCTCCGACGATGAAATTCAGTCCGTAGAAATAATAATTCAAGCGTCCTATCAACTGGCTGCGGATAAACACCGCATTCAGCAGTACGCCGATGAAATACAGATTGTAGGCAATCGGCAGATACGAATTTTTGTATTCTTCTTTGACCTTGTTGCTGAAAAGGATTAAGAAGAAGTTGACGGCGGCATTGATAAAGAATCCCAAACCGATGCGTAGACCTTCGTCTTCGCGCAACTCTTGGTAGGAATCGTCCATATAGTAGTCGTATCCCAAGAACGCCGCCACGTCGTCGAGCGCCTCCGTGAAGGTGTCGAGGATGCTGACGTTCGACAAAATCAAGGCTATCAAGAATAGAACGACCTGGTTTTTGACGTTGCTGAACCATACACGCTTGATGGCAAACAGCGGATAGAACACCACCAGAATCATCGCCGACTTATGCATCAACACTGCCAGCAGGATAAACAGATACGTCAAGATGATTTTCTTCTTGTCGGTATAGTAGAGCGACATTACGAATAGCGTCACCGACAGAATTTGCCGCAAGCCGTTGGCATACGACAGCCATATGCATCCCAGCATAAACGTTGCCATCAAGAACGGATATACCTCGGGGACTTCCTTCACCGACCTGAAGACAAGGAACAGTTGCAAAAACGCAACGAAAGCGAAAAAGAGCGTAAAATGCAGCCCCATCGCCTTGAATGTCAAGATGATGCTGCGAAACCCGATTTCCATACGCGTGATTTCGAATGAGTCTTCGGGTTGCTGATAGGCAAAGAGGTATTGCAGATAGTCGACGCCGACGTCGTAGCGAACGCCGAATAGCATCGCATAGAGCACCAAGGCGTAGATGACGAAGCCGAACTGCCGAGACCGCCGTGCGACCTCCGCAAGTCCTACCGATACGACTATCAGAATTGTGTATATTACAAAACTCTCTACCACTCTATCAGCGTTTTATCATATCGTAGATTCGAAAACCGAATCTGCCGAAAACCATAAAAACAATACCTTCAATTATATATTTCGGATTTTTCGACTTGAGGAAATGCTTCCACAGCGATTTTTCAGCCAAAAAGCGTTTTTGCAACTCCGCTTTCGTGTCGGCTTCCACTTTGCCGATGCCGTCGAGCGCGCTGTTGAGCACCAAACCGATGCAACGGCTCATCACGTAGCGATGACGCTTCTCCACCTCACTGTCGGAAAACTTCGAAAGCTGCGACGCAACAGTGAACAAGTCGAAATAGCGCTTAGGGTTGGCGCAACGCGTGGTCGACTGCATATTGATGCGAACATGGTAGAGCACGCGGTCGAGTCGATAAATCCGGCGAGCACGGTAATAAGCACGAGGCGTAAATTCGTTGTCCTCATAATATACGCCCGGGAGAAAGCGCAAAGAATGCCGGTTGAGAAACTCACGGCGATAGACTGTAAACGGCGGACCATACAAGAACGTACCCGACGTGAGTGCATCGAGCCCGCTCACTACGCTTGCTGCCGTTTCGCCGAAGTTTATGCGACTCCGAGCGCCCTCGACTTCGTCGACGGCATTGATGGCTATTGCATCAAGGTCGGTAGTATCGATGTCGGCAAGTGCGGCAAAACTGTCGTCCGAAATCCAATCGTCAGCATCGACAAACCACACGAATTCGCCCGTTGCAACCTCCAAAGCGGTATTTCGAGCAGCGCCTTGCCCGCTATTCGACTGACGTATCAATTTGTAAGGCAATCGGCTAAGAATCGATTGTGCGACCTTGACGCAGTTGTCCGGGCTGCCGTCGTCGACAAGGATGAGTTCGTAGTCGAAACCGTTATTTCGACAGTCTTGGCGTAGTATCGATTGAAGACATTCCGCAATAAAGTCCTCAACTTTATACATCGGTATTATAATCGAAAGCGACTTCATGCGGCTTTATGCAATTTGGATTTAACAAACGATTTGACCATCTGCCGTCCGGAGGCGTCTAATCCGAATAAATACGACGTTGCCGAAACAACGACGATGCTCAGCAGAGTGGCTACAACGAGTTTACTCCACTCCGAGAGTGCAATCGTTGCGAAATAGCATGCCGGGACGCTTACGAGCGTCACAGCCGCTATCGGCAGCACGACTTTCTTGAGGTAGCAGCACGCGGTAATCGACGTGTAGCGGCACGCGAAATACAGACGAGTCAACAGCGCAGTGACGGTCAACACAAGTTGGATGACAAGCACGCAGACCGGATGCATCCCGTAGCGCAACGCAACGTACGACGCCGGGATGTTGAGCATCAAGATGACGCTCGTCACTATTTGATAGTTGCGCACTCGTCCCGATGCCTGAACCGCCTGCCAAAGCGGACCTTCGAGCGCGTCGAACAGGCAGATGATGATAATCATCGCGCAAAACGAAGCGCTGTAGACCGGCGGATTTTTCAGCCACAAGTTGAGCACGAAATCCATATTCAAAACGATTGGAATGGCTATCAACAGCATCAGGAAGAACGAAAATTTCGAGATGTTGTTGACCAACGATTCAAACCTCTCGCGCTCGTTGACGGTATACGACTTGATGATTTGCGGATTGGTCGCCATCTGCAGATAGTAGACCATCGAAAACACGGCGTGGCGTATTTGGTAGGTGATGCCCATCGTAGCGTTGAGGGTTACACCTTTGAAGAAGTTGAGCACGATGTTGATGCCCTGCGAATAGCCCAGATATGACGCGCTGCCGAGGAGGTTCCATCCGGTGAAGGTGATAAACTCGAAAAAGAGCGTTTTCTTGAACTTCAGCACGGGGCGGTTCGTGTCGAAATGGCGCAAACAGTAGACGAAAAACGTCGTGAAAATCACCGCCGACGAGAGCGCCAACAGCCCGGCGTAGAGTATAAGTTTGTCGACCGAGCATACGTAGGCGATTGACAGCGCTACGACGAGTTTCAACAGCGACTCGATGATTGCCAGATAGGCGAAAAACGTCATCCGCTCGTGAGCGATAATGCTCGAGAAAAACGGTATGCGGTTGATGTCGATTACGGTAATCAGAATTGCAAACTGATAAGCCACGTTTGCCGCCATCATACGGTCGGGAGGAATTATCAGTTGCGTATTGACGAACCAAAGTCCGACGGTTTCGCAGAGCACGAGCAGCACACCCGAAATGACCAAATGCGACAGCAGGCTCGTCGAAAATATCAGTTGAACGTATTTTGCTTTGCCGATTCCCAACGCCATGCTCAGATAGCGCTGAGTGGCATTCGTCATTGCCGAATTGAGGAAGCTGAAGAGCACGACCACGCCGGCAACGATGTTGTAGATACCGAAATCTTCGACGCCCAACGCCGCCAAAATGACACGCGACGTGTAGAGCGTAATACACATCGTCAGTATCATTCGGAAGTAGAGCAATAGCGTGTTGCGCGCAATGCGGCGGTTGCTGTCGGAATGGTTTTGCATTTACTCGTTGTTCAGAAAATCGGCTACGCGCGAAATTGAAGAAGTTGGCATCGGCGTCGTCAGTATTTGTTCAAGGTTACGAAGGCTGTGGATGTCGCTGCCGATTCGGCTGTAGTAGCCACGGCGCAACAGATATTCCGCTTTTTTGCGCGTCGTGGGACTGTAGCCGCCGGTGAGCGCACCGAGGTTGAGCTGGAACTCCACGCCGCGGATATGCAGACGCTCGTAGTCGGCTTCGTCCATATATTTATAGCGTTCGGGGTGTGCCAACAGCGGACGGTAGCCCTTCGTCATAATATCGGCGAGGATGCCGTCAAGTCCGATTGGCGGGTTGAAATAACTCGTCTCGACGAGCAAATAGTCGTCGAATATGGGTAAAACATCTTTCTTCTCGAAGCGCTCCAAAAACAGGTTGTCGAGCATATGCTCCGCTGCCAGATGCAGTTCAATCGGACCGTTATAGAGCGCGGCAAATTCGTCGAAACGTCGACGCAGGTCGTCGGTCTCATTGGGAATATCTTCCATGATATGCGGTGTGAGCCACACAGTGCGCACACCCGTCGACTCCATGCGAGCAAGGGCGGCAAGGCTGTCGTCAGCCTTACGAAATCCGTCATCGACGCCCGGCAGCAGATGTGTGTGACAATCGACTGCTCCGCCGAGCAAATCGCTCTTGCAGAGTGTTGTTTTTCTACTAAATGGCCACATTATTTACCGTCGCCCTCCTCGTGATATCCATAACCGCCATAGCCGTATCCATAACGACCATAGCCATAACTGTAACGGCTGTAACCGTAGCCCAAGGCTTGCTTGCTACCGTTGATGAGCAGCGACATGTTGGGATATTGTTGCTCCTTGTAGACGCGTTCGATGTCGGGCAGCACGCGGCGGTCGAGCACGCCGACGCGTATGACGAAGATTGTGCGGTCGGCAACGCGCGATATGATTGATGTGTCTGCAACGATGCCTACCGGCGGACAGTCGATGAAAATGTAGTCATAATGTTGCTTAACCTCGGCGATGAGCGTTTCCAAGCGCTTGTCGAGCAGCAATTCTGCCGGGTTTGGCGGAATGACGCCTACAGGCAAGAAGTCGAGACCCTCCGTGCCCAACATATTATGCACAACGACTTGCTCGTAGTCGATTTGCCCGTTGAGGTAGTTGGTAATGCCTTTTCGCGGCTCACCGATGGTCTTGCTCAAGGTTGCCTTACGGATGTCGAGGTCGATGAGCATAACGTGCTTGCCTTTCAGAGCCATCGATGTGGCAATGTTGAGCGAGGTGAATGTCTTACCGCTGCCGGGATTGTAGGAAGTCATCATAATGGCTTGAGTCTCGGCGCAGTT
>JAQXVL010000080.1 GCA_029224905.1 Bacteroidales bacterium | reverse complement strand
CTCTCCGTTGTTGTTTATCTTTTTTTTCTTTTTTCTCTGTTAAAAAGATCACAGACCGTTTGTCCCGACCGATGGTTGCTTCTTGACGGGGGCTTCCGCCCCCTGTGCTTATCTTGTCTCACTGTCGCATTATTTCAATGTTCTTAGCAACCCCTTGGGGACCTCCCCGTTTCAGCGTTGCGAGTGCAAAGGTATAGCAAATCTCCCACCCCACCAAACTTTTTTACAACTTTTTTGTGTTAAAAAACATATTTTTCTACAATCGACTGACTATCAGAGGGTACAAGTGCTGCTATCGCAGCGGTTAGAAGGCGCGGTGCGCGGTTATGCGACAATTCCACGCATCGTAAGCTGCCGATTAACCCCTTAACCTCTTAACCTTCTAACCGCGGAGCGAAGCTCAGCTATTTCTGCTTGCTGCGACCGAGTGGGCGTGATTGCAAAGTCTCCAACTTAGCATCGCCAATGAGCAAAATCTATACAATTTAGCTCATTGGGTTGATTGTCAGCGGCTTCCCCACCTAGCCGCAAGCGGCAAGGCGGGGTTAACCAAGGTACAGCAAGCTCTTCGAGCTAGCATCTTGGCGATGTCGAATTACCCGTCCTACGCACGCCTTTTCTCACCTAGCCGCAGGCGGCAAGTTACCCAAATGCCGCAAGCTCTTCGAGCTAGCATCTTGGCGATTTTATAGCGCCTGCGGCGGCAGTTAGTGGTTAGAGAACATATCTGCTACCACAACCGACCCTCTCCGAGGCTCGAGGTCATGTGGGGTCGGCTTCGTTCCCTACGCTAAGCATCTCCGATGCTGAGCGCAGGGTTAACCACGACCGGCGCGTCTCCGACGCTCCCATCCACAGCGTATCTTCGACACGCTGTGGATGCCATCTGCGCTTACCACGCCTGCAGGGTCGCACCGAGGCGCGACCCTACTATGTTGATTTTCAACCACTTAAGAACTCAACTACGCATCACACGCCTACTCGGTCGCAGCAAGCCGCGACCCTACTATGTTTATTTTCAACTGTTTAAACACTCAACGACGCATCACACGCCTGCCCGGTCGCACCGAGGCGCGACCCTACTATGTTGATTTTCAGCCACTTAAGAACTCAACTACGCATCACACGCCTACTCGGTCGCAGCAAGCCGCGACCCTACGGATGGTGTACATCTTATTGTAAATCAACACTTTATATTTCACACGCCTACTCGGTCGCACCAAGGCGCGACCCTACTGTTTTACAAAAAATACAGAGGATGATACCTCACGGCATTATCCTCTGTTAAGCATATTATGAAAACTTTATTTAAAGGAATTGATTGTAATATCTACTAATAGAATTCGATAAGATTATTTTTGATAGTCTTACCTTCTTTGAGGATGTCGAAGAAGAGCTGCGACACAACAGAGCCGCCGAATTGACCTGCGAAGCGTTGGTCAATGAGGTCGTCGCTAAGTGTAGAAGCGGCTTTTTCTTTCTTAACAACTTTGTAAACGAACACGCCTTGGTCACCCTTAACAGGACCTTGGATGGTGTTTACTTTTGCGTAAGGTGCTTGTGCAGAGAGCACTGATTCCATACCGACGCCGGGGATGAAGTCTTGAGCGAAGTTGACTGTAATGGTGTCGACTTTTTGCTTCATGAGTTGAGCGTAAGCGGGAATGCTGTTTGCTTTACCTTTATATTTAGCGATGAGAGCTTCGGCTTTTTTGTCGTTGCGCACGAGGCGTTCGATGTTAGCCTTAACCGACGGGTCGGAGAGGGGCATATAGCCTGCGGGGATAACTTCGTCGAGGGTGAGGGCAATCATCTTGTCGTTGCCTTCTTTGTCGAAGATAGGCGACACAGAGCCTTTTTCAGCGCCGAAAGCCCATTGGATTTCTTTGCGAGTCGACTCGATGCGGTTGATTTGAGCCATGTCGGCAGAAATGGTAGCTTCCATAGCTGTATAACCCTTAGCTGTTGCGTTGTCGATGAAGTTTTTGCCTGTATTGTTAGTGTTGATATAGTCTTGGAGGCTTGTGCGGAGACCGTCGATGGTTTCGTCGCTGGGATAAACGGTGTAAGAAACTTCGGCGATGTCGAACATTGCTTTCGGAGCGACTTTCTCGTGTACCTTATAAATAAGGGCTGCGTTTTCGTTGCTGTCGACTACGAAGTAACCGTCGGCGGCTGCGAGGATTTTTGCTTTAGCTTGTTGAGCTTTATCTTCGTTGCCGATTTGCATTAGGTTCATCCATTGGTTTTCTTGACCGACAGCGACTTTGTTGTCAACGACTTCGGCGAAAGGTTTGCCTGAGTTAAGCAGGTTGAGCACAGAGTCTTGGACTTTCTTGGCGCCTTGCACTTGAATCATATCGACGCGAACAGAGTCGACGTCGTTTTTCTTAGCAAGGAGTTTTGTCACTTTGTGAGTATATCCTTCGAAAGTCGGTGCGGACACTTCTTCGACAGCGGCTGCTTCGAGGAAAGTTTTTTGAGCGCCGTAGACGTCGCTGAGACGTACGGTTTTTTGGTTGATAGAAGCTTCACCGATGTTGCGAGCTGCGTCGAGACCGACGTTACCGCGCAAAGCAGCTTCCACTTTGTCGAAGACGGCTTTAGCTTCGGCGAGGTCTTTATCGTTGGGCACGATATCGACAGAGATGAAGTGGATTTTGCGAAGCTCTTGGTCGATTTTGTATTGTTGTTTTTCTTTGTCGTAGCGAGCTTTGAGTTCTTCGTCGGTCACTTTGTAGTCGTCATCCTTGAGCGAAGCGTATTGTTCGTTAACGATTTCGATGCTTGCGCCGTCGTTGTTTTCGGCGAGGAGAGCTGCTTTGTCGAGCTTGTTAGCTTGGATAGCGCCGGTGATAAGGTTACCGAGTTTGCCTGCTTTGAGTTGTTGGATAGTTTGCTCTTCGAGTTTTAGCCATTGCTCGCGAACGGGAGCAACGTCGGCTTCAGTGGCTTGAAATTTGCCGGGGTTGAAGATGAATTCGTGGAGCTGAGCGGGCGACTCCATACCGAGTTGTTGAGCGAATTGAATAACTTGGTAATTAGCAGTTTCGCCGGTCATAGCCTCAGTGATTTCGGCATCGCTGACGGTGATGCAAAGAGCGTCTAATTCTTCTTTGAGAAGTTGCTCGTTGATCATTTGGTTGAGCACTTGGTTTTGCACGAGTGCCGGGTCAACTTTTTGATTCGACTCTTGGAGGCGCTGATTTTGCTCTTCGTAGCGCTTTTGGAAGTCGATAATGCTAATTTTTTCGCCGTCGACTTTAGCGACGGTAGTTCCCGCTCCGAAGAAAGAGCGGCCTGAGTTCAAGAAGTCTCCGATGATAAACGCCAAGAGCGCAACACCGATGACAATGAGTAACATTACTGATTTACTCCTGATTTTCTCTAATGCTGCCATTATTTTTAATTATTTTTGTTTTTCGAGTTAAATATAGCACGCAAAGATACTAAAAATCGTGATTAATGCAAAACGTAAGTAGTTTTTTCGCTGTTTTTGTTTAAAAATGTAGTGGAAAAGCAGTCGTAACCGGGTAAAAATATGTTTTTTAGCATAAAAATGAGCAAAGGATATTTGAGAAAACTGAATAATTTTGTGCATTGGCATATAATTAGTAATTTTGTGGTGATTTTTTAACAAAATACGGATATGGAAAGAAAAGTACGCGTACGCTTTGCGCCGTCGCCGACAGGGCCGTTGCACATCGGTGGAGTAAGAACAGCGCTATATAATTACTTATTTGCCCGTCGTAATGGTGGCGAGATGATACTACGTATCGAAGATACCGACTCGAACAGATTTGTTCCGGGAGCGGAAGACTACATCAACGAGGCGTTTAAATGGCTTGGCATCAAGTTTGACGAAGGCGTTCGCGAAGGCGGAAAGTATGGACCGTACCGTCAATCGGAGCGCCGCGACATCTATCGCAAATATGTCAACCAACTGATAGAATCGGGTAGGGCGTACATAGCGTTCGACACGCCGGAAGAATTGGAAGCAAAGCGTGCGGAGATTGCTAATTTTCAGTATGATGCTCGCACGCGCAGCTCGATGCGCAACTCGCTGACACTCAACGCAGAAGAAGTTAAATCGCTCATCGACAGCGGTGCAAAATATGTTGTACGATTTTTGGTAGAGCCCGACCGCGACGTGGTTGTCAACGACCTTATTCGCGGCGAGGTGACAATCAATTCGTCGATTCTCGACGACAAAGTGCTCTACAAATCGGCAGACGACCTACCGACTTACCACCTTGCCAACATCGTCGACGACCATTTGATGGAAGTAACACACGTAATACGCGGCGAAGAGTGGCTTCCGTCGGCACCGCTCCACGTGCTGCTCTACGAGGCGTTCGGCTGGGCGGACACGATGCCTCAATTCGTTCACCTTCCGTTGCTGCTCAAGCCCGACGGAAAGGGTAAACTGTCGAAGCGCGACGGCGACCGCCTGGGCTTCCCCGTATTCCCACTGCAATGGACCGACCCGAAGACCGGCGACATTTCGTCGGGATATCGCGAATCGGGCTACCTTCCCGAAGCGGTTATCAACTTCCTGGCGCTGCTGGGATGGAATCCCGGCACCGACGAAGAAATTCTTTCGCTCGACGAACTTATTAGCAAATTCTCGTTCGAACACTGCTCGAAATCGGGCGCAAAATTCGACTTTGAAAAAGGTAAGTGGTTTAACCACAAATACTTACAAGAGATGAGCGACGAGCGTCTTGCTGCGCTTTATATGCCGATACTTGCCGAACACGGTCACGGCGATGCCAACGGCGAAACAGTTGCAAAAATCGTCGGGATGGTAAAGAGTCGCATCAACTTTGTGAAAGACCTTTGGGAGCAATCGAAATTCTTCTTCGAAGCGCCGACAACGTATGCCGAAAAAGACGTGCGCAAGCGTTGGAAAGAAGGAATGGCAACGACGATGGCGGAACTCATAGAGGTGCTGCGCGGCATCGACGACTTCTCGTCGGCAGCGGCAGAACCGATAGTGTTGGGATGGATTGCCGACCGCGGATACCATCTCGGAAACGTGATGAACGCCTTCCGCTTGACCGTTGTGGGTGAATGCAAAGGTCCGCACATGTTCGACATCACCGAAGTGCTTGGACGTGAAGAGACAATACGCCGCATCCAAGCAGGTATAGACAATATCAAACCGGCAGAATAAAAACGAAAAACGAGTTACATGAATCCGTTATACAACATAGCCATACGCCTTTACAGCACGGCAGTAAAACTGGCATCACTGCGTAACAATAAGGCAAAACTAATGATTGCCGGACAAGGAGAAACCTTCGACACGCTTGCGCGCAACATCGAGCCGGGCAAACGATATATCTGGATTCATGTATCGTCATTAGGCGAATTCGAGCAGGGACGTCCGCTCATCGAGATGCTCAAGCAGCACAATCCGGAGCGGCGCATCTTGCTGACGTTTTTCTCGCCGTCGGGCTACGAAGTGTGCAAGAATTACAACCTTGCCGACGTGATATGCTACCTCCCGTTCGACCTACCCGGCAACGTGCGTCGCTTTCTCGATGCCGTCGACGTCGAAACGGCAATTTTCGTGAAATACGAATTCTGGGGCAACTATCTCAGCGAACTACATCGCCGGAACATACCGACCTACATCATTTCGGCGATATTCCGCCCAACGCAAGCGTTTTTCAAGCCATGGGGCGGCACATTCCGCAAGATGTTGGGCTGCTACACAACGCTGTTTGTCCAAGACGAGGAGAGTCGCGCCTTGCTCGAAGGCGTGGGCGTGACCAACGTCGTCGTAGCGGGCGATACGCGCTTCGACCGCGTGACCGACATTCTCGACAATAAGATAGACCTCCCGGTGGTCGAAACCTTCTCACGCGGGCAATTTACGCTATTTGCAGGCAGCAGTTGGCAACCCGACGAAGAGTTTATCATCCCCTACTTCAACAGCCATCCAGAGATGAAGATGGTTATAGCGCCGCACGAGATTTCGCCGGAACGTATTGCCGGAATCAAAGAAAAGATAACGCGCCCGGTTGCGCTCTACACGGAGTCGACACCCGAAAGCGCCGCCGAAGCCGATTGCTTGATTATCGACTGTTTCGGCATACTGTCGAAGAGTTATCGCTTCGCCACGGTGGCATACGTCGGCGGCGGATTCGGAGTAGGGATACACAACATCAACGAGGCGGCTGTCTACGGCATCCCGGTGGTGTTCGGACCTAAATATCATAAATTTAAAGAGGCTCGCGACCTGATAAGCATCGAAGGAGCATTTACTATCAATGGCGGCGACGAATTTGCTGCAGTGATGGACCGTCTGCTCGGCGACGGCGACTATCTGCGCAAACACGGCGAGACGGCAGGCAACTACATCAAGAGCAACCTCGGCGCTACTAAAAAGATTTACTCAGCAGTTTTCTGTAAGCAATGAAACCCATCTTTCTCATAGGCTATATGGGTAGCGGCAAATCGACCCTCGGTCGGTCGCTCTCGCGACGCATGAACTGCGACTTTATCGACTTGGACGCGTATATCGAAAACCGCTATCATAAAAGCATCAAAGAAATCTTTGCCGAACGCGGCGAGGCGGGCTTCCGCGACATCGAGCATCGCCTGTTGCTTGAGGTGTGCGACTTTCAAAACATCGTGATAGCCTGCGGAGGCGGCACACCGTGCTACGGCGACAATATGGACGTGATGAATAGTCACGGGGTTGCTGTCTATCTATCCGTGCCCATCGAACGCCTCTACAGCCGTCTGTCGCGGCCGCGCTCGAAGGCTAAACGTCCCGTAATTGCGTCGAAAACCGACGAAGAGTTGATGGAATTTATCGCCGAAAATCTTCGCCAACGCGACCCCTATTACAGCCGTGCAAATCTGAAATTCGACACTTCAAACATAGAAACTGCCGCCGAAACCGAAGTAACAGCGGCAGCTCTTGAAGCCGAAATTCGTCGATTTTTAGAAATCAACTAATTCTATCTTACCACTAATATTTTAGTCACACAACCTTCCGAACTACCGGTAGCGTTTGTCGATGCCATAACGAAATAGACGCCGGTATCGACTCTGCGGCCGTTGTAGTTGCATCCGTTCCAGATGACCATACCGCCGTTGGATGTCGTTGAATAGACGATATTACCCACTGAGTCGCAAATCTTGACCATAGAGTTGTCCATAAGACCGCGAATGATGATGTCGCCGGTGTAGTCGGGGCGCACGGGGTTGGGGTAGGCGTAGACGTTGTCGTAGTTGTCTTCGGCAGGCACTGCGTCGCTGCGATATTCAACCATACCCTTGTTTGTACCGATATAGACGGCGTTAGAGTTCTTGTCGCAGCAAATGTTGAGCACGACGTCGCTGGGCAAATAACTGTTGGCAACGGTGAAATGCTCAAGGATTTCCGTACCGTCGGCGCTGACGAGATAGACTCCGGAAGTCGACGTGCCGCACCATTTGCGGTTAGAGCCGTCGATAGCCACCGTGGTTACGCTGAGTCCGTCGAAAAGGTAGTCGGCAAGGTTAGTACCGTCGTTGCGTGGCACTTTGAGGCGATTCAAGTAGAAATTATCTTGCAGAATCAATTCGGCGCTGTTGATGTAGCACAGACCGTTGTTGGTTGCAAGCCAAATGCGACCGTTTTCTTCTTCGGCAAAGTCATAGAAATAACTGATGTCGTAACTCTTGTTGTCTTGGTCGATGTAAGAGCCTAAAACGATGCTGCGGTCGTCGGATTGGTCGAACGGTGTGCCGTTGGGGTCGAGGCAGATAAGGTTGGTCTTATAGGCGTTGTTTGCCACTAAAACGTGTCCCGATTTGGTAATGTGCATAGTGCCTTGGCAAACCACCGTAACATTGCTGTAGGTGTATTTAGCCCAATCCGTTTTGGTAACCGTCGGGTCGAAACGCTTTTCCTTGGGCAGACACAACAGAATTGGCACATTCGAAACCGTTTCGTTGTCGTAGATAGCCCACAGATTGCCGTCGGCATCGAACGAAATCGACGGAATACAGCATATATAGTTGAGAATCATCGGCGAATTGGTGTTGTTGAATTGCTGAATAACTTGATTGTTTTTCACGCAAACAATACCTTCCCACCACGAGCCGAACCAGTAAGCATCGGGATCTTCGGGGTCGACAGTGAGGCTGTAGGGCGAGCAGAGCGAGCCGCGCGAGTTGCTGTTGACGCACTTAAACGATTCGGGTTCGAGATTCGACCATTGATTGTCTTCATATTTCGAAAGCGAGAAGTCAATCCATTGGCTGCTATCCATATAAGTAGGACCTGCGCTCATGACCAACAGGCGTTCGCCGTCTTGCACGATGTTGTATGGATAAGCCACCGACGAAACGTTCGGGCGATAGGTGTCCATAAGCACCGTAACCGTTGCATCGTCGTTTATCTTGGTATGTTTCAAGCCGTTAACGTCGAGCGACCAAATAGAGCCGTCGGTTTCCATCGAAGCAATCATCGAGCCCTTGTAGTATTCTTGGGGCAACGACACTTCGGCGGTGATTGTACCGTTTTCGTCAAGTTTAATATACGACGAGCCGAACGAAACGATAAAACCGTCGACCGACTTCTGCACGGCTGTGACGTTTACACTCTTGTTTTGCACTGTAGCGAGCGTGTTGGGGTCGCCTTTATAACAGATTTGTAGGGTGTTATACCATCCGGAAGCGGTGCCCAGGTAGTCGTTGTTGATTTTGAAAAGTCGGCAGTTGTAATTCTTGTTGGTTTTCGAGAACGAATCGATGCTGAAGTGGTTGTCGTCCTTTCCCGACACCCAAATATAACTGTCGAAATCGGCGAACAAATACTTATCCGTACAGATTACGGAAAGAAACTTTTTGCCGTAGTTGTACGACTTTTTGATGATGTATTTTTCGTCGTCGATAATGAGGTAGCCGAAGTCGGTAGCCACATAGACTTCATCGCCCTGAAAGTCGATACCGTTGATTGCTTTCGTGCCGGCAATGACCGTATTTTTCAGGTCGGGGATGTTGACGATTTTGCCGTTGTCGTAGATAATATCGATGTTCGAATTGGCATAAGCAATCAAGAGATACTTCTTGTTGTAGTTGTAATAGAAATTGCTTATGTTCATGTCCGACAGGTCGTTACGCTTGTTGTAGTAGACCGATTCGCTGTTTCGCTTATCGTAAGAGAAAAGGTAACCGTCCGACAGATAGTATACAATATCGCCGGTATCAACAATATTTTGAATGTGTTTGCCTGAGAAAACGGAATACATTTTCCAGTCGCCAACTTGAAGTTGAGCAACCGCCGTAGCAGCCACGCAAGCAATTATAAATGTCGTCAAAAGTTTCTTTATCATAATTCTCTCTTTAAATAATCAATCAACAAAGCCGTATTAAATAATCAATCAACAAAGCCGTAGCGCGTCCGCGGTGGCTGATAGCGTTTTTTTCGGCGTCGGTCATTTCGGCAAAGGAGCGGTCGAAACCATCGGGCACGAACACCTTATCGTAGCCGAAACCGGCAGATCCGCGACGTTGGGCGATGATTTCGCCGGGGCAAACGCCTTCGAACAACTTCAGTTTGTCGCCTTGAAGGAGTGCAATTGCCGTGCGAAAACGCGCCTTACGGTCGGTAGCGCCGTCGAGTCGGCTCAACAGTTTGTCGATGTTACGCTCCGAATCGGCAGGTTCGCCGGCGTAGCGCGCCGAATAGACTCCCGGCTCACCACCGAGAGCGTCAACCTCGAGGGCTGTATCGTCGGCAAAGCAGTCGTAGCCGTAACGCTGCGCAACCCACTTTGCCTTGATTACTGCATTGCCTTCGATGGTATCCGCCGTTTCCGGGATATCATCGTGACATCCTATATCACTAAGACTAAGCACTTTATATTTGTCGCCTATAATAGCACGCATTTCGTCAAGTTTGTGCTTATTATTTGTGGCAAACACTAAGTCACTCATATTATTAACGTGATTTTTTGTGATTTATTGCTTTTAGCCTGCATTATTCATACTATTCCGTCACGAAAGGGCTAAATGACAATATTTACAATTTTGTTGGGCACAACGATAATCTTTTTCGGCGTTTTTCCGGCGAGCCATTTTTCGGCAGCCGGGTCGGCGAGGGCGATTTTTTCGACCTCTTCGCGAGC